>JBLHKZ010000088.1:0-19414 GCA_047618185.1 Limisphaerales bacterium | reverse complement strand
GAAATCGATTAACCATGTCAGAACAACCCAGCATCTCGGAAGCGGAGTGGAAAATCATGGAAACCCTCGGTGGAGCCGTCGCTGAACTTCCGTCCCTGAGCCGCGACGCCACAATCGAGCTTTTGAGAGCGCAGTAACGCGGCAAATTCGCGTCCTTCTGCCCGGGACGATACGCTGATTCCCGCTTCTCCCCTGGCTCATTTCCCCGTTCGCTATTTCGAATTACTTCTCCTCGAACCATTCAAATCATCATATCCGGATACGTTGATTTAATACTTGAAGCCGTCGACTTGCGTTCCTAGACTCCTCAGCCTTGAACGTGAGCACATCCAATCAAAATCCAACCGACCGGACCGACGAGCTGCGTCAACTGTTGAGCGAGCGTATTCTCGTCATCGACGGCGCGATGGGGACGACCATCCGAGAATACAATCTCACCGAAACCGACGCGCGCGGCGAACGGTTCAAGGACGCGCCGAAAGATCTCCTGAACAACGGAGACATCCTGTCGCTGACTCAGCCCGACACGATTTCCGACATTCACAAGCGCTTCCTCGAAGCCGGCGCTGACATCATCGAGACCAACACCTTCTCCGCCACCAGCCTCGGACAAAGTGAATTCTTCGTGGAGGATCCGCGGGACACCGGCGGACGTAAGGATCCGGAATTCTATCAAGGAATCATTGAGGATAAGTTTCTCAATGATCTCGCTCGCGATATTAATGTGCAATCGGCCCAGCAATGCCGGAAACAAGCGGACATCGTGGCCGAAGCGACCGGCAGGCCGCGATTTGTCGCCGGCGCGATTGGGCCGCTGACCGTTTCCCTTTCCAATACTCCCGACGCGGACGACGCCAGCTTTCGTCCGGTAACCTTCGATCAGGTCAAAGCTTCCTACGTCGCACAGATCCGCGCGCTGATCGAGGGCGGCGTCGACATCCTTTTGGTCGAAACGGTCTTTGACGCGTTGAACGCCAAGGCCGCGCTGGTCGGCATCCAGGAGGTCTTCGATGAAGACGAGATCCGGTTGCCGATCATTGTCTCGGCGGCGGTCGGACGCGGCGGTGAAACCATGATCTCGGCGCAGACCATTCAGGCCTTCTGGAACGCCGTTCGCAACGTCAAGCCTCTGGCCGTCGGGCTGAACTGCTCGCTGGGTCCAGATCTCATGCGTCCCTTTCTCGCTGAGCTGAGCGACATTGCCGATTGCTTCGTTTCGGTTTATCCGAACGCTGGCCTGCCTAATCCTCTCGCCAAGACGGGCTTCGATCTCGAGCCGCGGCACATGGGCGATTACCTCGGTGAATTTGCCGACGAAGGCCTCATCAATATGGCGGGCGGTTGCTGCGGCAACACGCCCGCACACATCGAAGATATCGCCAAAGCCGTGGCGCATCTGAAGCCTCGGGTTCCCGCCGAGCGAGACACCCGCCTACGGTTGAGCGGCTCTCTGCCCTTTGTCTTTGGCGGCGAAACTTTTTTAATGATCGGCGAGCGCACCAATGTCGCCGGCTCGCCCCGCTTCGCCAAAATGATCAAGGAGGATCGTTACGAAGACGCCGTTCAGGTCGCCCGACAACAAGTGGAGAACGGAGCCAATATCATCGATGTCTGCATGGACGAAGGCATGATCGACGGCGTCGAGGCGATGACCAAGTTTCTTCATCTGCTCGCCGCCGAACCCGAAGTCGCCAAGGTTCCCTTCATGGTCGATTCCTCCAAATGGGAAGTGATTGAAGCCGGCCTGAAATGCATCCAGGGCAAGGGTATCGTAAATTCCATTTCCCTCAAGGAGGGCGAGGAGAAGTTTCGCGAACAGGCCCGCCGTATCTTGCAATTCGGAGCCGCCGTGGTCGTGATGGCCTTCGACGAGAAAGGTCAGGCCGACAGCTACGAGCGTCGCATCGAAGTCTGCGAACGCGCCTACCGCACCCTCGTTGACGAAGTGGGCTTTCCGCCCGAGGACATCATCTTCGATCCCAATGTGCTCACCGTCGGCACGGGCATTGAAGAACACTCGAACTATGGCGTCGATTTCATCCGCGCGACAAAGTGGATCAAGGACAACTTGCCGCTGGCCAAGGTCAGCGGCGGCATTTCGAATATCTCCTTCAGTTATCGCGGCAACAACGTCGTCCGCGAGGCCATGCATTCCGCCTTCTTGTTTCACTCGATTGAGGCCGGACTCGACATGGGCATCGTCAACGCCGGCATGCTCGAAGTCTACGAGGAGGTTCCCAAGGATCTGCTGGAGCTGGTCGAGGATGTCCTGCTCAACCGGCGTCCGGACGCGACCGAGCGGCTGGTCGACTATGGCGAGAAACTCAAAGACGACGGCGCGTCGAACAAGGAAGTGAAAGTCGAAGAAGCGGCCTGGCGCAAAGACCCCGTCGAGAAGCGTCTCGCTCACTCGCTCGTCAAGGGCATCGACACGTTCATCGTCGAGGACACCGAAGAGGCGCGCCAGAATTTCGACCGCCCACTGCGGGTGATTGAAGGCCCCTTGATGGATGGCATGGGCATCGTCGGCGACCTTTTTGGCGCGGGCAAAATGTTCCTTCCTCAAGTCGTCAAAAGCGCGCGAGTGATGAAAAAGGCCGTAGCCCATCTGCAGCCCTTCATGGAGAAGGAAAAGCAGGAACTCGGCGACACCCGGGCGCAGGGCAAAATCGTGATGGCGACCGTGAAGGGCGATGTGCACGACATCGGCAAGAACATCGTCGGCGTCGTGCTGCGCTGCAATAACTACGAAGTTATTGATCTGGGTGTGATGGTTTCCTGCGAGAAGATTCTCGAAACCGCGCGCGAACAGAACGCCGACGTCATTGGCCTGAGCGGACTAATCACGCCGTCGCTCGATGAAATGATTCACGTCGCGAAAGAGATGAATCGCACCGGGATGAATCTTCCCCTGCTCATCGGCGGCGCCACCACCAGCAAGAAGCACACGGCCGTAAAGATCGCGCCCGCCAACGCGAAACCCATCATTCACGTGCTCGACGCCTCACGCGCCGTCGGAGTCGTCAGCGCCCTGCTGAGTGACGATCTCAGCGCTGATTTTGTTCGTAAAAACGAAGAGGCGCAGAAGCATTTAAGAACGGAATTTGAACGCGGTCGCGATCGTAAACCCCTCGCGACACTGACTGAAGCCCGGGAACGCGGCGCGACCTTCGATTGGAAATCCGCTGAGATCGCAAAGCCAGAGTTCACCGGGCTGCGCGTCGTTGACGATGTTTCGCTTGAGCAACTCGTTGAGCTCATTGACTGGACGCCGTTCTTCCACACCTGGGAACTGCGCGGGCGCTATCCCGCGATCCTGGAAAAGAACGACAAGGCGAAAGAGACCTTCGACGACGCTCAGGAACTACTCTCGCGAATCCTATCTGGAAAACTCATCCAACCCCGCGGGGTTTATGGTTTCTTTCCGGCCAACAGCATTGGTGACGATGTCGAGCTTTACACCGACGATTCGCGCGACGAGGTCCAGGAAACGTTTCATTTTCTCAGACAGCAACTCGTCAAGACCGGCGGTCAACCCAACTACTGTCTCGCCGATTTCGTCGCGCCGAAGACGCCAACTTCAAACTCGCACCTACCCGACTATCTCGGAGCCTTCGCCGTAACCACCGGGCATGGCACGGACGAGCTCTGCGCTGAGTTTGAAGCCGACCACGACGACTACAATTCCATCATGACCAAGGCGCTGGCGGATCGACTTGCCGAGGCTTATGCGGAGCTTCTCCATCGACGCGCGCGCAAAGACTGGGGCTACGGCGTTTCCGAGAAACTCACGACCGACGATCTCATCCGCGAAGAATATCGCGGCATCCGTCCCGCCGCCGGCTATCCGGCCTGCCCCGATCACACAGAGAAACGAGCGCTTTGGAAACTGCTCGACGCGGAGAAGAACACCGGCATCAAGCTGACCGAAAGCTGCGCCATGTGGCCTGCCTCGAGCGTGAGCGGGCTTTATTTCGGTCACCCCGAATCTCGATACTTCACGGTCGGCCAACTCGATCGCGACCAGATTCTGGACTATCAGGGGCGCAAGGGCATGGAGTTGCGCGAGATCGAACGCTGGCTCTCGCCCTACTTGAATTACGACCCGGATCAGGCTTCCCCGGTTCCGCAGGCTGTTCCCGTCTGATCAGGCAGCATCGCAGGTGTTCAGATTCGCTGGTCGGCCTTCTCCCTCGCTTCATTCGTTGAAACCAAAGGGCTCAAGACCTCGCAAATTCGGACTGGCATGCTCGCAAGGCGCGGTTATCGTCGAGAGTCCTGTGAGCCAACGGCCATGCAAATTATGAAGACGCCCCTGTCCCCCCAAATGCGTTTCTCCCCCATGCTGCTGATTCTGAGCCTGAGCGGCGCCCTCGCTTGCCCCTCGGCCCTGCATGCGCAGGACTCGGATGTCGACGAGTTGATTCAGTGGCTCTTGGAAGACGACCGAGATCTGGCAGGCGTCCCCTTCTCCGCTGTGGTCAAAGCGACCGCGGGCAAGAAGATCATTCCCCTCGAGCCAGCAAAAACAACCGACCGCGAATTACTGAAAAAGATTGAGCAGGCCGTCGGCGCAACGATGGCTTTGATGAACGAGCCCGACGGCCCTGCGCACAAACAAAGACGCATCAACGAAGTCAGCGCGCATTTTGAAAAAGCTCTCCGAAACGCGCTCAACGAAATCCCGGGCTTCGAATGCGACTATCCCAAAACGGCTTCCGGTCGAATTCAACGCTCCGGCTATCCCGATCTGAGACTCGTCGTAGAATCCACGGGACGCGTCGTTTATCTCGACCCGAAGCTCTTCAATCAGAGCGGCCGCACAAGTTCGTTTCGCACGTTCTATTTCACGCCGAAAAAGGAGACCAACAAGATATTGGACGATGCGCATCACCTGATCGTCGGTTTCGCCCACGATGGCAAACACGACGGCCTTTGGAAATTCGTCGGATGGGAGATCGTCGATTTGTCCCGCTTCAAGGTCCGCCTCAAGGCAGAATTCCAAGGAAGCAATCGTGACCTTTATCAAGAAGAGACCGTTGTTGGGACAAGCGAATCCGCAAAAAAAAAGCGGCCGTAAAACTAAAAGCCCGGCAGATTTTGGCCTGCCGGGATTTGGATGATTTCAGAGTTTCCGGAAGGCTGATCTCTCAACTCTCTTCAACCCTCAGCTCTCAACTCATTCAGTTGCCTGTCAGCGGATCGATCGGGACAATCTCGATGCCGCGTGGCTCCTGCATGAATCCGTCCATCGTGAAGACTGTTGAATCGGCCGAACCGTTGCCGTCGATGCTCAGCAGATCGAGCTTGTGCAGCAGCCGCGTTCCTGCCGCCGCCCCGAAGGCGGCCGATGGCGGAACGGTCTTACCGTCGGTGAGGCAGATGAACTGGGGCGCCCCGCCGCCATTGGGCGGGACCGCAGTCCAAGACGCTCTCGCGGCAGTCGACATGCAACCAATTGCCACCATGCTGGATCGCGCATCATCGCGACTGTGCCGAAAACGAAATCAATCGAGCGGCTTCCAGGGCTGCGGGCCGTTCGGTTTGGCTTGCAGGAACTTCGCGTCGACTCGCTTGTAAAACGCGTGGAGCTTCGCGCGCATTTGCGCTGCGCGTTCACTCTCCTTTGCCGCCAGATCGGTTCGCTCTCCGATGTCGTCTTTCAAATTATAAAGATGCCTGCGGCCGTCTTCGTAACGTTCGATCAGTTTCCAATCCCCCATGCGGATCGCGCCACCGGGAAAGCCGCCCTGATTGCTGTAGTGCGGATAATGCCAGTAGATCGCGTCTCGCTGTGGGGCAGCTCCGCCTTTCAGGATCGAAGTCAGGCTGACGCCGTCGAGATGTAGCTCAGGACGCAAGGGCAATCCGGCGATCTCCAGGATTGTCGGAAAGAAATCCGTGCTGACGACCGGGACGTCGCTGACGCTGCCCGGCTTTGTGACGCCGGGCCACTTGATCATGAAGGGCTCGCGAATGCCGCCCTCGTAAACCCAGCCCTTGCCGCCCCGCAGCGGAAGGTTCGAGGTCGGCTGTCCCTCGGAGGTCGAGAGCCCACCGTTGTCGGACATGAAGAAGACCGCCGTTTCGTCCTCGATCCCCTGCTCTTTCAACGCCGCCAGCACACGCCCGACATTGCGGTCCATCGATTCGACCATCGCCGCGTAGATCGCGTGCTTTTGCAGGATGCGGACGGTGCGACGCTGCTTGGAGTTGGGGAAGACCTGCTCCTCCGGCGCGAATTCCGGCTTGCCGTTCAGGCCGAGCCGTTGAGCTTTTTGCCTATATTTCTCAACCAATTCCTTTGGCGCCATGAGCGGGGTGTGAACGGAGTAAAAGGAAAGATAGGCAAGGAAGGGGCCGCCCTTGTTTTCCGAAATGAACTTAATTGTCTCGCTGGCCAGTCGATGCGGCAGATGCTCGCCCTTGGGGCCATCCTCAAGGCGAGGATTTCCGAAGGGCGAAAAATACTTTCCGCCAAACCACGGCCCGCCGTGTTTCCAGCCGCCCTGATTCACGTCAAAACCCTGATTCTCCGGCCAATACTCGGCGCTCGCCCCCAGATGCCACTTGCCCGCGAAAAAGGTTTTGTAGCCTCCCGCCTTCAATGCCTCGGCCAGCGTGACCTCCGAGAGCGACATTCGATCGTTGAGCGGCGCGCAATTGAATTTTCCGCCGCGCCGACCGGAGAAGAAATTGGTGGCGTCCACGCGCGAAGGGTGCCGCCCCGTCATGATGCTGTAGCGGGTCGGACTGCAGACCGGGTTCGCCGCGTAGCCCTGAGTGAAGCGCATCCCCTCGCTCGCCAGCCGATCAATATTCGGCGTCTCGTAGAATGTGTTGGAATTGTAGGCGCCAATATCCATGTAGCCGAGATCGTCAATCAGCAGGAAGACGATATTCGGGCGGGCACGAGCGGACGCGGCGTTCAGGCTCAACAGCGACGCCGTGAGAATGAAAGCGATCAGGGCAAGGATTCTAAGACCGGAGGTTTTCATGCCGCAGACTCTCCCAAATCCCGAAGCCATTGAAAACTTTCTTCGCGCCGCGGCGATCCTCGGCGTCCCATTTTGTTCGGGCAGGCCTTGCTTCCAATAAAATACCCCCCCCCCCGCACGCTGACATGCTTCAGAATTTCCCGCCCTGTCTGCGCATCCCCCCCAATTACGTGTTCTTACGACCGGATTCCACCGGGATTGCGATTGGATTTTCCGCGAATTGGCGACACTATCCGCCAAAAGTTTTTAACGATTTACCTGTTATGTCAGATCAAGACGCGCCCAAACCGGATTCCGAACCTCAGAACGACGCCAACCCGTCGGCAGAGAAAAAGGACGACACCAACCCCAAGGACAACGCCGCCACAGATTCGCCGGCTCCAAAGGACGCGGAGAAACCTGACACCAAGCCAGAGACGACATCCGACGAAAAAAAATCGGATTCCAAGAAGTCCGAGGACAAGCCCGCTAAAGGGAAGAAGAAGTCAGGCATCGTCAAGAAACTGGGCATCGTCGCCGGCGTCCTGTTCGTCCTGGCGTTCATCGGCTATTTCGTGGCCACCAGCGCCTTCTTCATCAAAGCGTTCGTCATGCCTAAAGTCGGCAAGATTCTGAACGCCGAAATCAAACTGGCGAACGCGTCGATCAGCCCCTTCTCCGAAGTGACGCTCGAGGGCGTCGAGGTCACGGCCAACGGCGAGGAACTGTTGGCCAGCGTCGGTTCCGTTAAGGCCCGCTACAGCCTGATGGACATCCTTGGCGGCAATATCAACGTCTTTGAGATCACGATCGATTCCCCCACGCTCCATTTGTTGGTCAAGAAAGACGGAACCACCAATCTGGATCCCATTCTTCAGGCGTTGGCTACGGACGAAGCCCCGCCCCCGCCGGGAGAAACGCCTCAGGTCAGCATCAAAAACGTCTCGCTAAAGAACGCGACGGTCAACGTGGTGCGGGAACTCCCGGAAGGCGGAACTCAAACTGTCGTCGTGAAGAACGTGAATCTCACCCTGGATCTGCTCGGCAATGGTCAGCCCAGCAAGATCGACATCGCCGCCGCGCTTGGCGTCGAATTGCCCGGAGCAGCCGGCAAGCTCGGGGCCGACATCAAGGCCTCCTACCTGATTGAGCTGAACGCCGATCTCTTTCCGCAAAAAATCTCCGGCAAGACCATGATAGGAGTCAGCGAAGCAACCGGGGAACTCGCGCTCGCCAAGGGATTCGGGACGGAGATCGAAGTCACGTTGACGCCGACCGACCTGAGCGAAACCATGCGCTTCCTCCAGGACGGCAAGCAACTGGGCCAGATCAAGCTTAGCGGCCCATTCAACTCGCAGGATCTCTCCGCCGATCTGAAGTTCGTCGTCGACCCGATCGACAAGAAGGCGCTGAACATCGCAGGCGCAATGATCGGCATGGATTTCGCAACGACGGTCATCAGCTCTGAAAGTCAGATCAAGATCACGGCCGGCGCGCAACAAATCAGCGTCACGGGAAATCTCAAAATGGATAAGCTGGCCGTTTCCCAGATCGTCGATGGCAAAAAAGGCCGCACAACGCCCGTTCTCGATATCAGCGTTGGCTACGGAACGGATGTCGATTTGGCGGGAATGTCGGCGACCATCTCCAAACTCTCCCTCAATGGTTCGAACGCCAAAGGCCCTTTCCTCGCCGGCAATCTGAATAAGCCGGTGACCGTCTCCTTTGGCGACGCCGTCAAGACCACCGGCAACGCCGCCTACACATTGAAAGTGACGGATTTCGACCTCACCTCCCTGCGGTCGTTCGCCGGGGATTCCGTGCCCGAAGGCGCCCTCAATCTCAATCTCGACGTCACAGCCGATTCGACCGGCGAAAACGTCGGCGTCAATTACGACGCGAAGCTCAATCAAAACGGTCAACCCGTCCTCGACGCCTCCGGCGATGTCGCCGTCGTTCTTGCCACCATGGCAATCGACCTGACCTCCACCGTTTCCGCGGAGCTTTCCAAACTGAGCATCGACGGGCAGCCGCTGGTCCCGGCGGAACAAAACGCGTCGATGAAGCTGGCGATGAATTCCAGCCTCAGCGGGTCGACCTTCACCCTCAAGGAATTCAAATCGACCTTCAATGAGGACGCGAAGGAAATCACCTCCATCGGCGGCGCCGCCGTAATCACCCTGCCGAGCGACAAGGACAAATCGATTCGCATCGCGAACGCCAAAATCCAGCTCGCCCCGACCGCCCGCGCCCAAAACACCCTGACCCTTAACGGGAGCCTCATCCCCGCCGATCTCATCAGCGGCAAGTTCGACATCAAATCCGACGGCATCGACATCACGCCTTTCATGGACCTCTTCATGCCGGAGGAAGCCCCCTCCACGGAGCCCGCGCCGACACAGGAACCCGCTCCGGCGCCAGCGCCTTCCTCCGACGAAGAACCGCCGGCCATCGATCTGCCGATCGAAACATTTGACCTCAATATCGCCATCACGAAGTTCTTCGCGCGTGAAATCGCAATCAGCAACTACGTCACCAAGGTCGCGATCAAACGCTCGCAGGTGAACGTTGACCCGGTCTCGCTCACCTTCAACGGCGCGCCCATCAACGCCAAAGCTCTGCTGAACCTCGGCGTCCCCGGCTACGAATACGACGTTGCCTTGAAGATCGACCGCCTCCAGATCAAGCCGTTGGTCGACAGCTTCGTCCCCGAATATAAAAACAAAGTCGCCGGCGAACTGCTGACCGACATCGGCATCAAGGGCAAGGGAATCACCGGAGCCAATTTGCAGAAACATTTGAATGGCCACGTCCAGACCACCCTCACCAACGCGGTCGCCAACGTCTTGGAAAAGGGAATTATCATGAAGACGGTCGCCGCCATTTTGCAGGCTCCCGAAATCATGGAACCGCCACTCGACTACCTGAACACGTCGATCCAGATCGGACACGGCATGGCCAACATTGAAAACTTCATCTTACAAAGCGCCTCCTTTCAGGCAACCGCCAAGGGAACGGTTACGATCGATCAGGTCCTGACAAATTCCGCCCTGAACATTCCAGTGGGAATCGCGCTGTCCAAGAACCTGATCAGGAACTTCAAGGTCTCCGGCGGCGATCCCAACGCCAAATACACGCCCCTGCCCGAATTTGTGACCATCAAGGGCACAGTCGGCGCGCACGAAACCGAAATCAAGAAGGGCAAACTGCTGGCCCTGGCCGCGCAGGCCGGCTTCGCCGCGCCTAAGAACTTGGTCGACGGAGCCATCGGCGCCGCCGCCGGTCTGGGCGCCAAGGCCGACGACACTATCAGCAAGCTGACCGGCGGCACGGTCGACAAACTCACCGGAGGCGCGGTTGGGGGCCTGTTCAACAAGCTGGTCGGGAAAAAGCCGGCCTCAACGAACAGCACGGACAAAGCCGGCACGACCACGACCAACAAGGCGCCGGGGCTGAAACTCCCCTTCAACCCCTTCAAGAGGAAGTGAATCCGCCGTTGCGGTCGAACTTACCTGACATCGGGATGATCCGAATCTCAGTCCTTCTCCTCCTTGCGTCATCGGCCGATCTCCGCGCAGCGTCGGACATTTCATCCGTCCCTCCCGACCTCACCGTTCCGGCAATGACCGCGGGCCAACCCGCCGCCGGGGCGCGCGTCCGCCAGGTTCATCCCGATTACGCAAAGACCGCCGTCCATCACGCGCTCTATCTTCCCGAAGACTGGAAACCGGGCAAAAGGTTCCCTGTCATTGTGGAGTACGCGGGCAACGGGCCCTACTCGAACAAGTTCGGCGACATCAGCACGGGGCGCGTCGAAGGCAGCAATCTCGGCTACGGAATCTCCGGCGGAAAAGGATTCATCTGGGTGTGCCTCTCCTACCTGAACGACGCGGGCAACGCGAATGTCACGCAATGGTGGGGCGACCAGCCGACCTTCAACCCCGGGCCCACAATCGACTATTGCAAGCGGACCGTTCCGTGGATCTGCGAACAATTCGGCGGCGATCCTGAACGCGTCTTTCTGGTTGGGTTTTCACGCGGAGCCATTGCCTGCAATTTCATCGGATTGCACGACGCCGAAATCGCTAAGCTTTGGCGTGGATTCGTTCCCTACAGTCACTACGACGGCGTCAGGTCTGGCTGGCCCTACCCCGGCGCGGATCGTCCATCCGCCATCGCCCGACTTAAACGCCTGAACGGTCGTCCTCAATTCATCTGCCACGAAGGCGGAATTCCCAACAGCAGCTACATTTCAGCGACCCAGGAATTCATTGAGTCGACGGGCGTCAAAGGGAGCTTCACCTACCTGCCCACTGGCTTTCGTAATCACAACGACGCCTGGACGCTGCGGCCGAGTCCCGCCCGCTCGGCCGTGCGAACGTGGTTGAAGAAATACTCAAGCGGCGAGTCGCCACGAATCCCGTAGCCGCAACCTTTAGGTTGCGCGGTTTCGCTTCGAACGCGCAATGCGTTCGAAGCCAGTGTGACTCCGACCAACCTCCACTCGCCCTCTCGGGCTCGATGCGCAACCTGAAGGTTGCGGCTACCATCCTTGGGCTCAATTAAAGCCGAAACGCCTCGGGCAACAACTCCTTCACGGTGTATTCCCGAACGGCTTTGGGCTTCCGGCTGTCCGCGACATATACGACCGCTTTAGGCGCATACTCCGCCAGCAATTGCCGACAGGCGCCGCAGGGCGTCGCTCCGTCCTTGTGCGGCGCAACGACAGCGATGGCGCGAAATCGTTTTGCTCCGTCGGTCAATGCGCCGAATAACGCGACACGCTCGGCGCAACAGGTCAGTCCATAGCTGGCGCTCTCCACGTTCGCTCCCGTATAGACCTCGCCGGAATCCGTCAGCAACGCCGCGCCGACCTTGAATTTCGAATACGGAGCGACCGCCTTCTTTCGAGCGTCCAACGCGCGCCGCATCAAATTATTCCGCTCATCCTCGCTCATAAAGCCTCACAAACTCCTCCAGAAAACTCGCGGCGATCTTCGCCGACTTGTCGCCGACTTCCAACACCTCCTCGTGACTCACCTTCTGATCGGCGCTCGAACAGGCGGCGTTGGTGATGCAGGAAACTCCCGCGACGCGCATCCCGCAATGCCTCGCCACGATCGCCTCGGGCACGGTGCTCATGCCCAGCGCATCCGCGCCCAGCGCCTTGAACGCGCGGACTTCAGCGGGTGTTTCATAGGTCGGGCCCGACACCGCCATATAGACGCCGACGTGCAGCTTCAACCCTGCTTTCCGGGCCGCGTTGGCGAGCACGAAATTGAGCTTCGGATCGTAAACCTGGCTCAGATCGAGAAAGGGGGGTCCATCCTTGCCCAAAACTCCGCGCAGGGGATTGCGGCCCATCATATTGATGTGGTCGGACAGCTGCATGAATTCACCCGTCTTAAAGCGCGGATTGACGCCGCCGGCCGCATTGGTCAACAGGAGGGTTTCGATGCCGAAGGCCGCCAGAGCCCGGACGGGAAACGTGATATCCCGCATCGAGTGACCTTCGTAGAAATGAGCCCGACCACAGAGTACAGCCACTTGCACGCCGGCGACTTTTCCAAGAATAAGGCTCCCCTCGTGCCCCGGAACCTGGGCTTCAGGAAACCCCGCCAACTTGCTATACGGAATCTCGACGTCCACCTTAACGCTTTTTGCGAAGCGCTTGAATCCGCTACCCAGTTGGATTGCCAGCGTGGGCCGCAGCCCCGTGAGTTTGCGGATTTGCTTCGCTACGATCTTGGGTTTGGAGGGTAGAGACATTGATATTTGTCAGAACTCCGTGCGCCGTGTATGTTCCGCGTCTTTCGACAAGACCCACTAGATAGGAACCATGCAATTAGACAACGACGAAATTAAACGATACTCGCGGCACCTCATTTTGCCCGAGGTCGGAATGGAAGGTCAGAAAAAGCTCAAGGCCGCGAAGGTCCTGTGCATCGGCGCCGGCGGACTCGGCTCCCCGATCGCCATGTATCTTGCCGCCGCCGGCGTCGGCAAAATCGGCATCGTGGAATTTGATGTGGTGGACTTTTCAAATCTGCAACGCCAGATCCTCCACGGCACCAGCGATTGCGGACGCAACAAGGGCGACTCCGCGAAGGAGACCCTGCAGAACATCAATCCCAACGTCGAAGTCGAGCTGTACAAAACCATGCTGACCAGCGAGAACGCGATGGACATCATCGCGCCCTACGACGTCGTGGTCGACGGCACCGACAACTTCCCGACCCGCTACCTGACCAACGACGCCTGCGTGCTGCTCAAGAAACCCAATGTCTACGGATCCATTTTCCGCTTCGAAGGCCAGGCCAGCGTTTTCGCGCCGGAACAGGGCGGCCCCTGCTACCGCTGCCTCTATCCCGAGCCTCCGCCTCCCGGCATGGTTCCCAGTTGCGCCGAAGGCGGCGTGCTCGGCGTGCTCCCCGGCATCGTCGGCTGCATCCAGACCAATGAGATTATCAAACTGATCCTCGGCCAGGGCGCGCCGCTCATCGGACGCCTGCTATTGTTCAACGCCCTCGACATGAAGTTCCGCGAGCTCAAGCTGCGCAAGGATCCGAATTGCCCCATTTGCGGCGAGAATCCGACCATCACCGAGCTGATCGACTACCAGCAGTTTTGCGGGATTCCCCAGCAGGAGGAGGAAAACGATCACAGCGCCGATGAAGTGTCCGTTCAGGACATGAAGAAGGCCTTGGACGACCCCAGCCTCGGGATCAAGGTGTTCGACGTTCGCGAGCCGGACGAACTGGAGATCGCGCGCATCGAAGGCGTGCCGCAAATCCCGCTCAGCCAGCTGCCGCAACGATTCACGGAACTCGATCCGAACGAGCAGATCTACCTGCATTGCAAGGCGGGCGGCCGCTCGTTAAAGGCCCTGAATTTCCTGCGTGAGCAGGGTTTCAAGTACACCAAGAGCGTCGCCGGCGGCATCAATGCCTGGTCGGAGGAGATCGATTCGAACGTGCCGCTTTATTGAACCCGGGCCAACGCACAGGCTCATCGCCAATTTTTGATTCAACTCGCTTCCCGATCAGGGGAGGCGCAACTGTTCTTTGCCGATACGATTATGGGAACCAGACGTGAAGCCCGAGAACGCGCAGTGCAATTTCTATTTCAGCGCGACGTAAATCCAGAGGGCGACCTCTCCGAGGCGCTCGAACGATTCTGGGAGTCGCAATCGAAGGCCGCGCAGAAGCTCGAAAAGGGCGACGCCTTGTGGAACGTCAAGGTCGAGCTCCCGCCGCCTACCACCGCGGAAGTCGGCGTGCGCGCCTTCGCTGAGCCGCTCGTGTTCGGAGTCCTCGACAACCAGGAGCGCATCGACGCGGAAATCGTCAAACACGCCGCCAACTGGAGCCTCGAACGCATCGCCGTCGTCGACCGCAACATCCTTCGACTCGCGATCTATGAGATGTTCTACCGTCACGACATCCCCCCGGTCGTCACCATCAATGAGGCCGTCGACATCGCCAAACGATTCAGCACGGACGAAAGCGGCAAGTTCGTGAACGGCATCCTGGACAAGATCAAAGCCAGCCTCACCCGCCCCACCCGCACGTCCACTTAAACCGACCCCCTCCCCGTCGCATGCCGGAAAAACACGCCGACCTTCACCTCCACACCTCTTTCTCCGACGGCACCTACAGCCCCGAGGAACTGGCGGAGAACGGACGGCGCCATGGCTTTGCGGCGCTCGCCCTCACCGATCACGACACCATCGACGGCTGCGAGCGCATGCAGGCCGCCTGCGAAAAGCTCGACATCGAATTCATTCCCGCCAGCGAGATCACCGTCGATGTCGAAGGACACGAGATGCATCTGCTCGCCTACTGCCTCGACACCGCGCACGAAGGCCTGCGAACCGAGCTGAAGAGATCCCAGGAGCGCCGCCGCAAGCGCATCCACCAGATGGTTGAACTGCTCAACAAGCTCGGCGTCCCGCTCAAGGTGGAAGCCGTTTTCAAGATCGCCAATTGCGACGCTCCGGGACGGCCGCACATCGGACGCGCGCTGGTCGAGGCGGGCCATTGCTCCTCGGTCGACGACGCCTTTCGACGCTACCTCAAATCGAATCGACCCGCCTGGGCGCCCAAGCCCAAGATCTCGGCCGCCGACGCGATCAAACTCGTGCACCAGGCCGGCGGCGTCGCCGTGATGGCCCACCCCGGTCTCAATCGCATCGACCAATGCATTCCCGGGCTGGTCAAAGCCGGCATCGACGGACTCGAGTGTTTCCACTCCCGCCATTCGACCCGCGTGTCGGAGCGCTACCTCCAGATCGCCGATCAACACGCCCTGCTGGTGACGGGCGGCTCTGACTGCCATGGCATGAACAAGGGCGAACCCCTGATCGGCTCCGTCAGACTTCCCTACCTCCACGTCGAACAGCTCAAGACCCGCGCCCGCAAACACCGCGCCGCCGCCGCTGCCGCTGCCTGAGTTTGCGCCCACGATTGATTTCTTGCCGCAGGCGTTTCCTTGGCCTACACCTCTCCGCCTTGTTGCGACCGCGGGACCCTGCTGCTCCTCCGGCGAACTTCTTTTTCAATGGGATTATTCGATAAATTCAAAGAGCGGTTAAAGAAGACCCATGACAATCTTGTCCATGGGCTCAAACGCATTGTCACCATCTCCCCGAAGTTCACCGAGGAGATGGAGGAGGAGCTCGAGATGCTCCTCCTGGGCGCCGATCTGGGCTCCCAGATGACCATGCAGATTGTCGATGCCGTCCGCCTCGCCTTCGAAACTCAGGGCCGCCAGGGCCTCGATGTCTTCGCCGTCGCCGCCCGGGAAGTCGCCAAGGAATTATCCTCAACCGACCCGTCCCTGAAAAAGCAATCCGAAGGCCCGACGGTCGTGTCCATGGTCGGGGTAAACGGCACGGGCAAGACCACCACCTCGGCCAAGTTGTCTCATCTCGTCAAATCCAGCGGGGGATCCGTTCTGCTCGCGGCCTGCGACACGTTTCGCGCCGCCGCCATCGACCAACTCAAGCTTTGGGGCGAACGACTCGAGGTCGATGTCATCGCGGGCGCCTACGGTGCCGATCCGGCTTCGGTCGCCCACGACGCGGTCATGGCCGCCGTCGCCCGAAAAGCCGACTACCTGATCATCGACACCGCCGGCCGGCTGCACACCAAGCACAACCTGATGCAGGAGCTGGCAAAAGTGCATCGTGTCATGGAGAAGCAGCTCCCGGGCGCGCCGCATGAAGTCCTGCTCGTGCTCGACGGAACAACCGGGATGAACGCCCTCACGCAGGCCCGGGAATTCCATAAGACCGTCCCGCTCACCGGGCTGGTCATCACCAAGCTCGACGGCACTTCCAAGGGCGGCATGGTCGTCGCCATTCAAAAAGAGATGCAGCTGCCCGTGAAATTCATCGGTCTCGGCGAACAGCCCGACGACCTGCAACCCTTCGACGCCGAAGCCTTCGCCAAGGCGCTCTTCGAGGAGTAGGAGGCTTTGCGGAAGAATTGGACTTATTCGTCCTGGAAGACCTATAGGTCGCTAACGAGACCCTTTCCGCGGAGGAGTCTCTTTGAAACTTGGAGCCTGCGATTCAGCGGTTAGAATCCCCCTGTGATCGCCAGCATCGATTTTCAGTCCCACGAGCGATTCCTCGATTACTGTCGACGCCCCTCAGACCAGATCGAGTTAGAGGAGGGCGTCTGGCTTCTGGCCCAGACCCGATATTCCACAAACAACATCGAGCGGGGAAAAATAGAGATCAATCGCCACGCCGTGGAACTGAGCCGCCGGATGGATCCCGATGCGGCCATGATCGATTGGCTCGGAGTCATGAACGATTACCTGTTCAATGAGCTCGGTTTCCACGGCGATCGTGAAGACTACTACAACGAGCAAAACAGCTACCTCAATCGGGCGCTCGACCGGCGCGCCGGAATCCCCATCTCACTTTGCGTGATTTATCTCCTGATTGGCTGGCGACTGCGTTTGCGAATCGAGGGCGTCGGCATGCCCGGGCATTTCATCTGTCGGGCGGCCACCGAAGACGGCGAGACCTTTATCGACGTATTCAACCAGGGCGAAATCCTCACTCGCGACGATTGCATCTCGCTCATCAGACGCGCGGGGCACGCGTATCGATCAGAGATGCTGAAGCCCAGTTCCGCCCGCGAAATCCTCGCCCGCATGTGCGGCAATCTTTTCGCGATCTACACCAAAAAGGAGCACCCCACCGAAACCCGCTGGCAGCAGGAATTCATCAAGGCGCTCAATGGGCCGGAGGCGTCGTAAGATCTGCGCGACTCTTTCCGCTCATCGCGCTCAACCCTTTAAAAATCAGCTTCGTTCTGCTAGTCCACTGCCATGCCCGACCTCGAAGAAATCCTCCAAGCCCGACAGGAGCGCATCGACGAACTTCACATCTGTCGACCCGCCGAGACCGCACTGCTGGTCATCGACATGCAATGCGGCTTCGTCAACGAAGGCGCCTCACTCGAAGTCGCCGCCGCTCGCGATATCGTCCCCAACATCCGCGCGCTCATCGACGCTTTTCGCGCCAACAACGCGCCCGTCATCTTCACCGAATTTGTCTACTCGACCGACACGCCCAACCTCCGCGGCGATCCCTTCGGCGTCGAACACCTGCCCGCAGTCGAAGGTCAACCGACCGGTTTTGGATTCCCCTCGAGCAACTGCCTCATCGGGCCCAACGCCGGCGCTGGCGCGGAATCCGCCGAAACCATCGACGAGCTTAAGCCGCTGCCCGGTGAACTGGTCGTTCAGAGCCACGTCTACGACAAGTTCTTCGACACCACGCTCGATCTGGCTTTGCGAAGCCAGGACATCAGCAACCTCGTCCTGACCGGCATCACCACCGACGTCTGCGTCAACAGCACCCTCATCGCCGCCAGCACGCGCAACTACCGAGTGACGGCAGTCAAAGACAGCTGCGCCTCACCCTGGCCCGAACTCCACGAAGCCTGCTTCCAAATCTGGGAAAAGAAATTCGCCCGCGTGCGAACCGCCGATCAAATCGTCAGGGAAATCACCGCGGATTGAAACTGCGGGAAAGCGCTAACGCATTTTCTGAAACCTTTAACCACGGATTACGCGGATGGCACGGATCATTCATAGAGAACGCAATGCGCGTCCGGGATCGATTCCATGCCTTCAAGAATTGATCCGTGCAATCCGCCGTTAAAAGATCCGCGGGCCGATCCTCAGTTCTCGGCCAGTTTCCAGCCTCGCTTCTTCAGTGTGTCGAAGAGCACGGCGCCGTAGATGATCCAGCCCAGCACGACGGTTTGCGTGTAGGGCTCCACGCCCAACAGGTTCAGGCCGTTCTGTATCACCGCGATCACGAAGGCGCCGATCAGCGTGCCGAGCATCTTGCCTTCGCCGCCGAATATACTGGTGCCCCCGATCACTACTGCGGCGATGACATACAGCTCGTACATGGGGCCGTAAGTCGGCGAACCGCTCTTCAATTGCGACGCCATGATCACCCCTCCAAGTCCCGCCAGCACACCTGAGATGATGTAAACAAACAGGAGCACGCGACGCACAGGCACCCCGCTGAGTCGCGCAGCCTCGCGATTGCCGCCGATCGCGTAGACATGCCGCCCCAATACTGTCTTCGACATCACCACATGCGCCGCCGCGTAGAGGAGCAGCATGAGCACGACCGCATTGGGGATTCCGAACAGATCCGTCCCTCGCCCCAGCCATACAAATGAGTCAGGGACCTCGTAGACCGATTGCCCCTTGGCGGTCATAAAGGCATGCCCCCGCCAGATCAGCATCATCGAAAGCGTGATAATAAATGGCGGCATTCCAAACAAAGTCACACTGGCCCCGGTAAACGCCCCAACCGCCCCGCAAGCCAAAATCGCTCCCAGGCAGCAAAGGATCATCACCAGAGTCGAGGCCTCAGTCGCCCCTCCCCATTCCCGCATCATCCAGGTCGCGAGAACCGCCGAAAAGGCAATCAAACTGCCGACCGAGAGATCGATCCCGCCAGTGATGATCACGAAAGTCATCCCGATCGCGAGAATGGCGATAATGGAAATCTGATTCGCGATGTTGAGCAGGTTGTCGCCCTTGAGGAAATTGGACCCCTTGTAGGGCTGTGGGCGAACGATTGCAGGATTGCCCAGGGTCGGAAAATCGGTGTCCAATCCGTCAAACGTCAACCAGCCGGAAGTCGCCGAAGCGCCCGCGATGATGTCGATCTTGCCGCCCGACTCCGCGATGCGTCGAATCGCCTGACGCGCATCGCGCGGCTCCCCCTTGACCGTCTCCACAACCGTGATTCCCGCGGCCTCCAACAAAGCCTTGAGCTCATCGGCAAACGCCACATCGTCGCCCTCGCCCCGCCCGACAATCATGACCGCCGGCGATCCGCCCTGAGCCTTGATCGATTTCGCCAACTGCTTTGCCGCCGTCGCGCCGGTCGG
>JBLHKZ010000087.1:0-19469 GCA_047618185.1 Limisphaerales bacterium | reverse complement strand
CACCGCTTCTTCCGGCTTGCGCGCATTCGCCGGCCCGCCTATATCCTGCATGATGCTTGGACGCGGTAAACTAAGCCAAACGAAATGGCGCGCTTTGGTGGCGCTACTGGCGACACTCGCAGCGGCGACTGCCGTCCACGCATCCCCCGGCGCGCCCGCGAGCTCGATTGACTGGAAGCAAGCCAGGCAGTTCTGGTCATTTCAAAAACCGGTTCGCCACTCCCTTCCCGCCACTAAACAAGCGACCTGGGCGCGACAACCGATCGATCACTTCGTCCTCGCCCGCATGGAGGCCGCTGGTTCCGCGCCGACACAGGAGGCTTCTCGCAGGACGCTCATCCGCCGCGCCACGCTCGGTTTGACCGGATTGCCACCCACGCCCGCCGAGATTGACGCCTTTCTCAACGACACCGATTCAAACGCTTACGAAAAGGTCATCGATCGTCTGCTGGCCGCGCCGCAATTTGGAGAGCGCATGGCCAGTCTCTGGCTGACCGTCGCGCGCTACGCCGAGGACCAGGCGCATCAGGTCGGCTCCAACGCCGCCAATTTCTATCCTAACGCCCACCTCTACCGCGGCTGGGTGATCGACGCCTTCAATCGCGATTTGCCCTACGATGATTTCATCCGCCTGCAACTCGCCGCGGACGATATCGAGGGCGAGGATTCGCCCAACATCGCCGCATTGGGATTTCTGGGCCTGGGTCACAAGTATTACAGTCGAGGGCGGCTCGAAGTCATGGCCGACGAGTGGGAGGATCGCGTCGACACTGTCAGCCGCGCCTTTCTCGGGCTGACCGTCGCCTGCGCGCGCTGCCACGAGCACAAATACGATCCCATCACGACTGCCGATTACCACGCGATGGCCGGCGTCTTCGCCAGCACCACCATGCTCAACAAGCCGATCGACGCGGAGCAGTACGCGAAGGAGAAAGACAAAAGCAAAAAACCCTCGTTGGCGATGCACGTGGTCAAAGACGGGAAGCTTCAGGATCTTCCCATTTTCATTCGCGGCGACGTCGAGAACAAGGGAGCGACCGTCAAACGCGGTTTTCTCAAGATCCTGGGCAAGGGCGAGCGTCGGGAGTTCAAGCAGGGCAGCGGACGGCGCGAGTTGGCCGACGCCATCGCCTCGACCGACAATCCCCTGCCCGCGCGCGTCATCGTCAATCGCGTCTGGAGCCAGGTCTTCGGCCAGCCTCTGGTCAGCACCGCGAGCAACTTCGGAACGTTCGGCGAAAAACCGACCCACCCCGAACTGCTCGACGACCTGGCCGCGCGCTTCATGGCCGACGGCTGGTCCATCAAATCGCTCGTCCGCGAAATGGCTCTGTCATCGACCTACCGCCAAAGCTCGACGCCCGCACAATCCGCGAACGCCGCCCGTCCATCCAACGATCCCGAGAACCCTCTTTACACCCGCATGCCTCGTCGTCGGCTGGACATCGAGCAGTTCCGCGATTCCCTGCTATTCGTCAGCGGTCGGCTCGACCAGGAAGGCGGTCGTTCATTGGAGCTGAATGACCCAAAGAATTTCCGCCGCACGGTCTACGGCCGCATCAGCCGCAAGGAGCTCAATTCGCTGATGATGCAGTTCGATTATCCCGACGCCAACGTCCACGCCGCGGACCGGGCCAGCACGACGACACCGATGCAAAAACTGTGGATGATGAACAACCCCTTCGTCATCGAGCAGGCAAGACAACTGGCCGCAAAACTGGAACGTCCCGGCCGCACGACCGCAGACAACGTGCGCCAAGCCTATCAAAAACTCTATGGCCGCCCCGCCACGGAGGACGAAACAAAACTGGCCGAAGCCTTCCTGAAGCAAAAGGACGAAACCGATCTGACTCGCTGGCAGCAATACGCGCAGATCCTGATGGCCGCGAATGAGTTCCTTTATGTGGATTGAACTTGAGCCGCAAAAAGGCGCAGAATCCACAAGAAACGGAATTCCTTTTCTTGCGCTTTTTGTGCCTTTTCGCGGCTGAAATGAATTGGGAATCTGAAATTTGAGATTAAGCATCGGAATGGCCCCTCACATGAATCTCGCCGCCAACAACACCCTCTCCCGTCGTCAACTGCTCGGCCGCGCGACGGGCGGCTTTGGCATGCTCAGCCTCGCGGGCCTGCTGGGCCAAAGCCAATCGGCTTCCGCCGCGCCCGCGCCGCGCGTGGCTCGCCCGCATTTCACGCCGCGCGCCAAACGCGTCATCTTCCTGTTCATGAACGGCGCGCCCTCGCACGTCGACACCTTCGATCCGAAACCCGCGCTGGAGAAACACAAGGGACAGGAGCCCAACGAAAAACTCTACCGCAAACGCAAGGGCAAGTTCATGCCCTCGCCCTTCAAGTTCTCCAAACACGGTCAGGCTGGCATCGAAGTCAGCGAGAGCCTGCCCAATATCGCCAGCATGATCGACGACTGCTGCGTCATTCGCTCGATGCATACCGATGTGCCGAACCACGAGCCCGGCCTGCTCAAGATGCACACCGGCAACATTCAGCCGATCCGTCCCTCGCTTGGTTCCTGGGCGCTCTACGGGCTCGGGCAGGAAAATGAGAATCTCCCAGGCTACGTCGTGCTGCGTCCCAGTCCCAAGATCGTCGTCGGCCCCGCCTTGTGGAGCAACAGCTTCCTCCCCGCCGAATTTCAGGCCGCCAGCGTGATCACCAAAGACATGGCGATCGACAAACTGCTGGCCAACATTCGCAATCCGCATCTCGACTATGCGCAGCAGCGCAAACAACTCGATCTGCTTCAGAAGCTAAATCAGCTGCATCTCGACAAACGCGACGGCGACACCGAGTTGGAGGCGCAGATCAAGGCCATGGAAACCGCCTACCAGATGCAGATGGCGGCGGCCGACACCTTCGATATTTCCAAAGAGCCCCAGCATATCCGCGACATGTACGGCTCCAGCAATTTCGCCAATTCCTGCCTGCTCGCGCGTCGACTGGTCGAGGACGGCGTGCGCTTCGTCAGTGTCTATTACACCAGCGATCGGAGCAACCAGCCCTGGGACACACACAGCTCGCACAACGAGGGCCACCCCAAACTCTGCGCCGACAGCGACCGCGCAACTGGCGCATTGCTAAAAGATCTCAAAGCGCGCGGGCTGCTCGAAGACACACTGGTGATTTGGGGCGGCGAGTTCGGACGAACGCCCTACGCCCAGCCCAACAAGAAGTCACCGAGCAAGGCCGGCCGCGACCATCATCACTCCGGCTTCTCGATGATGCTCGCCGGAGGCGGCGTCAAGGGCGGCACGGTCTACGGCGCCACCGATGAACTGGGAATGCACGCGACCGAGAACCGAATGCACGTGCACGACCTCCACGCGACAATCCTCCACCTCCTTGGCATCGACCACGAAAAGCTCACCTACCGCTGGTCCGGCCGCGACTTCCGACTCACAGACGTTCACGGAAACGTCGCGCATGAGATCGTCGGGTAGTCGCCGAAACACGAAGGTTGTTGCCATCAATCTCCGGATTCGAAGCCTTCAGAAACACGAGCTTCACGACGCCACTCCGGCTTGACGCCGATCAGGCTCAACACGATCCCCACAAAGAAGAGGATGTAAATCGCCGTGAACACCGCGGGCGGCAACTGGAAGAACATCGCCTGGTGGACCCAATGCTGCATGAACGTCTCCTCATAAACCTCGGCGCCGGCAGCGAAGCGCAGATCCTTCTCCCACGTCGTCTGCGGGCAGACGATGCCAAAGACCGCTTTCAGGACCACCACGCCCATGCAGGCGAGATGAGCGACGCGAAACCAGACATTGGGGACGAACTTCCATTTGCGAAACCAGCCAATCCAGATCGCCCCGAGCCGCAACGCCCTACCCCGTTTTGCCGGGTTGCCGATTTATTCGAATTCAGCGATCACTGTGCGCGGACGCTCAGCGCCCCAAGCCACCAATCGATGAATCTGAACGCACATACTGCGACACTTAAAATCAAGTTGTCGGAAACGCTTCTGCTGCGATTCAAGGAACGGGTCGCCGCGCAGAATATTTCCCGCAATGGGTACGTCGCACAGACCTTGCATTACGGGCTCCAAGAGAATGGCGGACTCGACGATCTCCAGCCCTCCGCCTCCACCGAGGCGCCGGATGTTTACCTGAGCGCCCAGGTTCCCATGGGTTTGCGCAATTCGCTGCTCCAACACAGCGATCGACTGGGATACAACGCCGCCTCCTTTTGTGGCCTGCTTCTCGCGCGCCATTTCGAACGTCACCCACGCGATCCGCGCGAACTGCCTGTCCTCTATCCCATCGATCTCACGCTGAGCGACAACGGCGAACTTGATGAGGATGAGCTTCAAGCGATTCTCGAACGCCACGGCGCCAAACTCCTGGCTGGCGTTTCTCCCGTCTTCATGGCCAATTGGTTTTTCAATCGATTTCGTTCGCGGATCAAACGCATCAAGTCGCGTGACGCCGAGGTATCCTTCTCGGCCAACTACATGAAGGAACTGCTCGGAAAACTTACGAAGCGAGGATGACGACCGAGACAATCCTCCTTGTCGCGCTCGTCGCGCTCGCCGCCTGGCCGGCGGCGCGACTGGTCCATCCTGCGCGACTTACGCCGCGCGGCCTGGCGCTCGGTCTGACAGGCCTGGCAATAGCCGTCGCCTGCGGCTTCATGCTGGTTGGCAATACAGAATCTCTGCAAGCCATCGACCCGGAAACGTCCGACCGGCCAATGGCGATTCCCTCTCAGGGCTACATCTCTTCCGAGAACTGTCGCAGTTGTCATCCGCATCAGTATTCCACCTGGCATCGCTCCTACCATCGAACCATGACAACAGTCGCTTCGCCCGAGACCACCAAGGGTGATTTCGACAACGCGACTGTCGAAGTCGACGGATCCGTTTTCCGCATGACGCGCAAGGACGACGAGTTCTGGATGGAAATGGACGACCCGGATCATCCGACCAGCGCGGCGGAAAAGCCTCCTCGGATCGATCGTCAGATTCGCATGATCACGGGCTCCCATCACCTTCAGTTCTACTGGACCACGACCGGGCGCACCCGCGAGTTGGTGATGCTGCCGATGGTCTACAACCTCGGCGACAAAACCTGGGTTCCATTCGGCGCCACCTTGCTCCGCCCCCCGGACGAGCCTGATGCCCACGTTCCCGGCCTGTGGAACAAAGTCTGCATCCAGTGCCACACCACCTTTGCCCAGCCTAAAGTCATGGGCGAATCCGAGATGTACTCAGAGGTTTCGGAATTCGGCATCTCCTGCGAAGCCTGCCATGGCCCGGCTGAGAATCACGTCGAGGTCAATCAGGACATGATGACTCGCTATCGTCGCCGACTCGCCGGGGAGAAAGACGATTCCGTCGTCGAACCAACGCAACTCGCCAGCAAGGTCGATTCCCAGGTTTGCGGACAATGCCACAGCGTCAACCGCGCAGGCAGACGATCGGTCTGGGACAAATACCTCCGCAACGGCTTCGCCTATCGCCCTGGAGGAGAGGTCGAACCGGAACGAATGTTCCCCCGCCTCTCCTACACCAATATCATCAACGAAATTCTCAAGACCGATCCCTACTACGTCATCGACAACTTCTGGCCCGACGGCATGGTGCGCGTCGCGGGGCGCGAATATAACGGTCTCATCGAATCGCCCTGCTATCAACACGACGACGATGCGAAACGCCTTTCCTGCTTCTCCTGCCATGAGATGCACCCGGACGACACTGATCCGCGCTCCTTGGACGAATGGGCCAACGATCAGTTAAAACCCGACGCCGGAGGAGATCAGGCCTGCCTGCAATGCCACCAGGACTACGCGAAGGATATCTCAGCGCACACCCGACACGCTCCGAATTCCAGCGGGAGCCGGTGCTACAACTGCCACATGCCACATACGACCTACGGCCTGCTCAAGGGAATCCGAAGTCATCAGGTAAGTTCTCCCAGCGCTCAGGAAAGCGTCGAAGTCGGGCGTCCCAACGCATGCAATCTCTGTCACCTGGACCAGACCCTCGAATGGACGGGCGCCAAGCTTGAGGAGTGGCATCAGATCGACAAACCACAGCTTAAACCAGAGCAGAAGGAGGTCGCGGCATCCGTCCTGTGGCTGACTCAGGGCGACGCCGCCCAGCGCGCCTTGACCGCCTGGCACATGGGGTGGAAGCCCGCCCTGGAAGCTTCCGGCGCGGATTGGGTGGCGCCGCATTTGGCGCGACAGTTGGACGACCCCTACAACGCCGTCCGCTACATTTCAGCGCGCTCGTTGAAAGGTTTGCCCGGCTATGAAGACTGGAATTACAACTACGTCGGTCCGGTGGAAAAGCGGCGCGAAGCGGCGTCAGTTGCGCTCGATCGATGGTCTGGAAGCTTCAGGGAGAACGTTGAAAAGAAACGCCTGCTCATCGGTTCAGACGGCAAGTTCGACGAAGCCTCCTACTCAAGGTTGCTTCAATATCGCGACAACACCCCAATCAACATGGCTGAGTAGGCGGGGACTGGATTCCGTCCCGGGTCCTCCGTCAGATGGGAGAGCCGTTACTTGCCCGCCGCTTTGATGATCTCCTCAGTCGTGTGCCGCTTGCGATAACTGTCGTGGGCGAGTTTGGCGACGATCCTGCCGTCTTTCCCGATCACGAAAGTTCCCGGATGCGGAACCCCGGCCATTCGCTTGCGTGCTCCCACATTCCGGATCTTGTAGGCGTCGATCGTCTTGCTGCCCGGGTCGGACAAGATCGGGAACTTGATCTTTCCCTGCTTGGCGAAACGATCCAGGACTTTGACGGAATCGTAGCTGATCGCGACAGGTTGAATTCCGGCCTTCTTAAGCGCCGCCATGTTCGATTGCAGCTCCACGAGCTGCTTCTTGCAGAAACTTCACCAGTCCGCCGAACGATGGAAAATCACCGCGACCTTCCCGTTCTTGAGCATGGCTTCCAACGATTGGTCCTGACCGTTCTGATCCTTCAGCGTGAAGGATGGAGCTAGGGAGCCCTTCTTCAACGGATGATCGGATGCCGCGGGATTATGCTGGGCGAGTCCGCTCAGCGGCAACGCCAGGGATACAGCGGCAAACAAGGTCGCCAGGGAGAGTTTCTTTTCCATAAGGGTTTGCAGTTACTCTTTTTCGTTGGAGTCGGGAAAGTTCTATTTATTCCAGATTGCGCAATAACGCCTCAACCGGGATCACTTGAGCGACTCCAGGAACGCGAGCAGGTCGGCGGCTTCGTTCGCTGTCAACGCCTGAAGAATTCCGGCCGGCATGGTCGAGATCGCCGAGCTTCTCAACGGTCCAATATCCCGTCTGGACAGTTTCACGACCTCACCGTTGAGCGTCTTGAGAACCACGATCTCGTCGGTGCGTTCCACCAGAAATCCTGTATAGGATTCGTCGTCGCTGGTTTCGACGTTGTAGGCGACGTACTTGGGATCGATAAATTTGGAGGGCTGCGTCAAATGCTCCAGCAATTGCTCGCGAGAATACTTGCCACCAATCTCCCGCAGATCCGGTCCCAACTCCCGGCCCCGCCCCTCAAGGCGGTGGCAATTGACGCACTGAACGCTCTCCCGAAGAAACACCGCCTTGCCGCGGGTCGCGTCGCCGGTCAGATCCAACACCTGCTTCGGCGCGAAGGATGGCCCCAATCTTTGAGTCCGTTGCTCTTTCGGAAGGAACCGCTCGAACAGGTCGCGGGTTTCGAGCTTCGGATGCGCCGCGCCGCGGGCGATCAAGAGCCGACGCAATGGCGGGTCAAAGGACTTCTCTTGCAGCGCTCGGATGACTCGCAGTGCGTTGGCCGAATCTGATAAGTGTCGATCGATGGCGGCGGCCACTGCTCGCGGAGAACCGTCGCGCAAGGCATTCAGCATTCTGTCAAATTGAACCGGATCCCATTTCAGCCCGGAGCTTCCTGCCGGCGCGGGCATCTTTTCGATCCAATCGAACATCAGCCGCAGCCCCTGGTCATCGACGACACTCGATCCGAAGTGCGGCATGCGTCCGCTGCCCAGCTTCGCCATGCGGTAAGGCAGCGTTGAGTTGAACGGCTTGCCAGGCGCGACGATCTTCGCGTCCGCGATGCCGAAAGTTCCCTGGCTGGCCGGCGTTCCAATCAGCAGGGATTTCCCCTTCGAGATGTGATAGCGCACATCGAACACGGCCGTGCCTCCTCCGCCACGCATATGGCAATGCGAGCAATTGACGTGCAGGTAGGCGCGAGCCCGCTGCTCGATATCCGCGCTTTCGTCGTGCGGCGGCGGCATGGGCTTGATCTTCTTGCGCTTGATCGGGTGTTCGAACAGGCCGAGTTTGGAAAATGCCGCGAGTTGATCGGCGTTCCCATCGCCAGGTCGATCCAGTTGCTGGGCCGTAAATCCATAAATCACTCCGCCGCGAGTCGTGTGACACAACATGCATTCTGCGCGACTCGGAAAATGCCAAGAATGCCGATGCTTACCACCCGGCGCGGAAGCGTCCACGATTTCCAACTCCCGATTTCCCCCCTCCGAACCCGCCAGCTCCGCGTCCGTCTGCTCGTCATTCCAAATGTAGCTGTAGGGATTCCAGTTCTTGCCGTCAAAGTGAAGAATCTGGGTCTCCAATCGTCGACGGGAAGCGGAATTTCCACGCTCCATCTCCATTGAAATCGTCTTGGCCAGAACCGAATTACTGGGAAAGGACCACGCGCCTCGGACGATTCCAAATCCGAGATTGTTGATCTTGTGCACCCCCAGTTTCCCCCGATTTGGAATCCCCACGAATCGCTCGCCAGTCGCGTGATCCTCCCAGGGCGCGACGTTTATCTCATAGGGCAGCACGCCCGGCGCGGGAGTTTGTTCCGGGGTTGCAGAAAACAGCCCTGTCTCGCTCAACTTCCGCGGGAAATCCGATTTAACGTTGCTGTCTTCGTTCGGAACGAGCCAGTAAATCCCGCCGGCATAATCGACCGCATACACCTCGCCGTCATGCCCTTCTCCGTAACAGATAATGCGCAGCGAACTAGTTGCAATCTCGTCAAGAACGGTCGGAACTCCACGCCTGGCACGCAATGCCCACATCTTGCCCGTCACATAATCGCCGTAGAGGTAGGCGCCTTTCAGATCCTTCAGCCGATCGCCTCGATAAACGAATCCGCCGGTGATGGACATCGCCTCGGTGTGGGGATGCTCGGCAATCGGCGGCGTAATCGGCGCCGGTCCACGCGGGTTGTTCGGCTTCACGCTTTGTCGACTGCCTTCCATGATGCTCCATCCGTAATTGCCGCCGCGCTCAACCCTAAAAATCATTTCCCAAAGTTCCCACCCGACATCACCGACCCACAAATCACCGGTCTCGCGATCGAAGCTCATTCGCCACGGATTGCGAAAGCCGAACGCCCAGATTTCCGGCCGCGCGCCCTCGTGTTCCTGGAAAGGATTCTCAGACGGGATGGCGTAGTTCCGCCCCCCGTCGGCGCGATCGACATCGATTCGCAAGATCGACGACATCAGATCGCTGATATCCTGGCCGGTGTTGAGCGGATCGGGAGGACTCGGAACCTCGGCGTCGCCCGTGGAAATATAGAGAAAACCGTCCGGTCCAAATTTCAGACTGCCGCCGTTGTGCCCTCCGGAGAGCCAGCGGATGAGGACGCGCTCACTCTTCGGATCGACCACCGGACGATCGGACTTGTCCACTCGAAACTCCGAGACAATCGTGCCGTTCTCCTTTTTCGGATCGACGATGTAGCAAACATAGATCTGCCGGTTGATTTCAAAATTCGGATGAAACGCGAGCCCATAAGCCCGAGCCTTGGGCCCGCCGACCTGTTTCAGATCAAGAGCCAATTCACGTTTCGCGGTTTGGTTGTCGTTCTTGAACGTCCAGAACTTCCCTTCCAGCTCGACTATCCACCACCGATCCGACCCGGGCTCAGGAACCAGCTCCAACGGATTCTTGAATTGCAGCGCGGGAAACCGACGCTCGACCCGATACGGAGCCGGCGGATCGGGCGAACCAATAATCCGGGACGACGTCCAGGCGGCGCGTTCACCGGCTTCGGCTGCTCGAACGGCAAATACGTCGTTCAACAAGACCACGGCGGCGACACACGCAAGAATAATGGAGGGGGTGAGCTTGCGCGTTCCAGACCAGTTCATAGCGTCAATTTAAAGCGGGAAAACCGACCGGATATTCGACGCATTCAATGAAATCCGCAACGCCCATCTGAGGGTTCCACAAACTAAGACTCGGTCGACGAAAGCGGAGCCAACTGGCGCGCCATTTCGGCGGCCTCAATCGCGACACGAGGCGCTCCTTCGAGCAATGATCCGCTGACAATCTCATCGATGCGACCGGAACGTTTGCTCAGGTCATCGCTCTCGAAGTGGACATTCAAAATCCCCGAGGCATGCGCCAACGACAGAAGGATGGCGGTGCGCGGCTCAATGCTCTTCTTCTCGCTAAAAACCGCGCCGCGCAACTCATTGATCACTTTCTGCTCCGGTTCATGATCGATTTCCGGGTAGACCTTGCGGGTAAAAAACACCAGAGCCTTCTCGTCACTGGCGCCGATCAGACCGGCATCAACGACCGAGCCAGCCCCGAATAAACTTCGACCGCTTTTTCCAACTCGGCCAGTTCGATGAATTCATCGGCGGTATGCGCCTGCGCGATATCTCCGGGACCGAGCACGATGCAAGGTCCGCCTTTTGCCGCGATCTTGCTGCCGTCGCAGGAAAAGAACACCACCTCGCTCGCGTCGCCCCGCACGGCGCGCAAAGCGCTGGAGACCAGTTCGTGGGCCGGCGAGAGTTCGAATGCGGCATCGACCAGAAAGGGCTCTTCCACCTCAGCGGAAACGCCGTCAAGCCCATCGACGGCCCCGGCAACGCTGGACGCCACCCCCTCATAGGCCGCTTTCCAGTCCTGCCCCGGAAGCAATCGAATGTCGATTTCGATCCGGCATTCTTCGGGCACGATGTTGACGCCGCTGCCGCCCTTAATCACACCGATCGATCCGGTGCTGGGACCAAAATTCGCGTCATTCGTCCGAGCGAGTTCATCCCGAAAGAACGCTTCGATTGCGGGAATGACGCGGGCCATGGCGGAGATCGCGTTGCGCCCCTCATCGGGCCGACTGCTGTGCGCCGACCGACCGCGCGTCACGACGCGAAAACGCAGGCACCCCTTGCACCCGCGCACCACCCGCAATCCGGTTGGCTCGCCGACGATTGAGAAGTCAGGCAATTCATTGTTTGCGAGCATGTGCTTCACGCCTCGAAAACGCGTTTCTTCATCGACCATGCACCCCACGCTCAATGTCCCCCTCCACGAATCGGGATCGTCGCGCAGCGCCAGACCGGCCGCGAGCATGCACGCGAGCGGGCCTTTCATATCCGCCGCGCCGCGCCCCCAAAGCTTTCCATCGCGAACCTCGCCGCCAAACGGATCAATCGTCATGCCGTCCACGGCGACCGTGTCCATGTGCCCGTTGAAATGAACGTGTGGCTGGTCGGCGCCGTTAGGGATGCGCAAGATCAGATTGGACCGTTCGTCCATCACCGGCTGCACGTGACATTCGACGCCGTTTTCCTCCGCCCAGTTCACGATCCAATGGGCGACGTTTCGCTCCGCTGGACTCGCCGGATCGTAATCCGGATTTACGCTGGGGATGCGAACCAGTTCGCGGGCAATTTGCAGACAGTTGGATTCAGCCATCGGCGTTTTATACGGGGAGAATCAGAAAAGGGAAATCGGTTTCGCGGGACACAGCCTGATGCGACGCGTCTTCCGCGCGAACCTGACGCCGGATGCGCGCAGCCCACGCGTGCGCAGCTCGGGCGCGTCAATAAACGCGGCGCTGGTTGGAAGGGCGAATCTTCAATTCCGAGCGGTATTTCGCGATCGTTCGGCGAGCAACCTGGATGTCCTTCTCTTTAAGCAGTATCAACAGTTTCTCGTCCGAGTAAGGCGCGTTCGACGGTTCATTGCGCACTATCTCGGCGATCATCTCCTTGACGCTCGTGTTCGAGAGGGCGTTCCCGCTCGCGGTTTTCACGCCGGAAGTGAAAAAGAACTTCATTTCAAAAATCCCCCGCGGACATTGCAGATACTTGCCCGAGACCGCGCGACTGACCGTGGTTTCATGGACGCCGACGACTTCGGAAATATCCTGCATCGTCATTGGCTTGAGCTGGGTTACGCCATGCTCCAGGAACGCCTCCTGCCGCGACACGATTTCCTTGGCGATCTTCAGCAAGGTCTCCTGCCGCTGATAGATGCTCTTGATGATCAACTTTCCGCCACGAACCTTGTCCCGAATGTACTCCTTGTCCTCCTCCGAAGTGTTCGGATTGCCCATCAGGTCCTTGTAATGATTGCTGATGCGCAGGCGCGGAATGTAGTCCTGGCCGGTCGTCACGACGTAGCCGTCATCGCCGCGGACCACAAAGACTTCGGGCACGATAAATTGAACGTCATCCGGAAGAAACGCCCGTCCGGGCCGGGACTCCAGCAGCGCAATGCGCCCAGCCGCCGTCTGAATGTCCTCGACCGACACGCCCAGAAAACGCGCCATATCCGGAAATTTCCGCTTGGCGAGCGCCTCAAAACGATCGCGAACGATCCGATATTCCAGCGATTCCTGCCGGTTCGCCCGTTCCAGTTGAAGCAGCAGGCATTCCTTCAGAGTGCGCGCGCCGATTCCCGGGGGATGAAATGCCTGGATCACTTTCAGGGTCTCACCAATGTGATCCCCCGGTATATTCGTCGAAAAAGAAAGCTCGTCGACCGTCGCCTGTAAAAAGCCATGGTCATCAATGTTGCCGATGATCATCTCGGCGATCGACATGCGATCTTCCGGCACATCTGAGGTGCGCAGCTGCTCGATCAACATTTCCTGCAGCGAAGTTTGCTGAACGATGGAATCCATCATGAACTGACGCTTCTCCTCATCCTCTTGCGAGGCCCGATTCGGCACCCGGGTCTGGGCAAAAAAATCACGCCATTCGTCGTCGAGCTTGGTCAGCTTCTCGAACTCCGCCTGAAAGTCATCGACCGGCTCGTTGTCTTCCTTTTCCTTGGCTGGATCAAAAGCGACATCTTCGGGCGGTTCCGTGGGATCCAGCTGGGACACCGAACTGTCGTCGCCCTCCTCCCGTTCCTTCTCCGCCTCGATCTCCGCCTCGGACACCTCCTCCAAAGTGGGATTCTGCTCCAATTCCTGCGCCACCAGGGCTCGCAGCTCAAGGGTCGGAGCCTGAAGAAACGCCAAAGACTGCTGCAGCTGCGGCGCCAGTATCTGAACCTGCCCCATTCGCTGCCCAAGATGAAGTCCCTGATGTTGTGACATAGTTCGGTTAATCCGTTAATTCAAAGCCGATTCCATTGCGGCACAATCTTTGCTTAGTCGCTTCATAACATGAATCGTGCCAATCAGGTGGCGAAGTTAAATAAAATTGAATTCAAGGGCAAGCCTGAATCGAAAAGAAGCGTGGCTGGAATCCGGCGGGAGGTTTCGGGGCAAAAGCTGAAGGCTCGTTCAGGGATCGCGAACGACTCGATAAAATCGCAATCCCTCCGCGCTTCGCAGTTCGATATAAGGATGGGGAGTCACCGTCGGCGTGAAGGTGAAACGCGTCGTCCAATCAGCAAGATTCGTCGAGGTCTCCACCCGATACTGGACGCCCAGGCCCACGTCGAAGTTAAAACTGACCGTGCTCGCATTAACGACAAATGAACTGGCGGTCGCATCGATGGTCAGCGGCAAAATGCTGGTCAGAAACGTGGTCGTCACTCCGTTGGTGTTGCCCGCCGCGTCCTCCACCGCCACTCCAAGCGTATTCAATCCATCGCTGATCAGCATGGCCACAGGAATTCGAGTCGTAAAATACGTGTTTGTGGCGGTAACGCTGTTGATCGTTTCATGCAGGACATCGTTGAAAAAGAACTCAACCTTCGGGACGCCTCCGCCGGCGTCCGCTTCGGGATCGGTGGCAACCACGCCAACGGTAAGTTCATCCAAGGCCGCGTTTAGCCGCAAAACCGTGATCGCCGCCGTCGGATCGCCGTTGGCCTGCGCGGTGACGTTGACCACCGCCGTTCCCTCCCCTCCCCAATCGTCCGTGGCGACGGCCATCAATGCATTCGTTCCAGCGATAAAACCCGTCGCCGCAGCGCTCATCGCAAAATTGGTGCCCATCGTGATGACAGCCGTCGCAACCACTGCATTGGTGCCTGACGCGTTAACCACGAAAAACTCCACCGAATCGACCGTTCCGTCGTTATCGAAGAAGTTGCCCGTCATGCCGACACTCTCTCCGACGACGATCGTTTGTTCTCCGGTCGGCATCGTCACGTTCACGCCGGGCGCCACGTTGGTCCTGACCGTGATGCTTGCCTCTTCCGCGAACATGCCAAAATCCAGATTGCGATACGTGAACACGCCCTCGGTGTCGAAGGTCGCCTCACAAGTGTGGCCCTTTGGGACTGCGGCGCAGCCGGTGAACGAGTTCGCGCCGGTGGGCGTCACCGACGGCGCGCTAATGATGACGCCGCCAAATTCATCGCTGTAGTTACTGGTCCAGACGACAGTGTCTCCCACGGCGATCGTGATGTGCGAGGGACTGAAATTTAGGGCATTGATGGCGACGTGACGCGTTGCCGCAGCGCCATCCCGCGCAGCCAGCATCAAGGCTCCGCCGAGCAACACTGCGGCAAAGCGGCGAAATGAATAAAACGAAGTCATGTGTTCATGGCGATCAGGCGCAAATCAAAAAAGAAGATCAACCCGTAAACAAGCAAAATCCCAAATGGTTGCGCGCGAATCGATTTCATTTTCGTTCTTGCAGCTGCCTCAATTCAGCGACGGCCGTCATACCACACATGACAGGCTTTCCGGCTCTTCAGCGGACGGCCCAGACCGAGAACCAATTTCACAAAAAAACGGAGCCATTCCCCCATGGAATACAGCTTCACCTTTCTAGCTGACGTGCTCAGAGGATGCTTCGTCAGGATGACGATCCGTTTCCCTCGAACCCGCGCAAGTCGCTTGAGCCGCTGAAACAGCTCGATCTCCTCCGAGGCGTATAATTCTTCGCTAAATCCGTTCAACTCCCGAAAGGCCTCCGTCTCAACGAACACGAATGAGCCCGCCGCCCACCGTCGCAATCGACTGATCGCATTCCAACCGAACGCCAGGCAATTCAGGATCACGCCGCCATCGTCCATTTGCACCGTGCTGCCCCCGGCAAGGCAATCTCCGCCCGATATCTCCCCGGCCATGCCCGCCAACAACGCCGCACTGGGAAGGCTGTCCGCGTCAATGAACAGGAGCCAATCGCCCGTCGCCGACCTGGCGCCGGTGTTTCGCGCGCGCGATATCTGATTAACCGGCTCGAAAACAACCGCCGCGCCTTCCTCTTTGGCGATCTTCGCGGTTCGATCCGACGAATTATTGTCGCAAACGATCAGCTCAGTTTCCCAGGCTCGTTCGGTGAACGCGCTCATCGCCGAACGAATGGCGCGCAACGATTCCGCCAGCAGCTTCTCCTCGTTAAAGGCGGGCACAATGACGGAAATTTTCATGGGCGAATTCGCGATCAATGGACCATCGCTCAGGCGCGAGCCTGTGTAAAGCGCCCCCGCCTGAATCGACGAATCCAACGCCTTATTCGGATCCAGGGCCTGCGATTTCAAAATTGATATTTCCCGCCTTGCGCGGGCGCCCTTCCCCCGTAGAATCCGCGCCATGCAAAACATCTTGGTCACCGGCGGCGCGGGTTTTATCGGTTCCAATCTCACGCTGGAGCTGCAGAACCGTCATCCCGACGCCCGCATTGTCGTCGTTGACGATTTCCGCTCCGGCGACTTTCAAAATCTTCAGGGTTTCCGGGGCGACTTTGTGGCCCGCGACGTCTCACGCATGGATTGGAGCGCGCAGTTTAAAGACCTCAAATTCGACGCGATTTTCCACGAGGCGTCGATCACCGACACGACCGTCCACGATCAAATCCTGCAGGGACACGACAACATCGAGGGTTTTCGAAAGCTGCTGGAATTCGCCGCGCCAAACCAGACGCCGGTCGTCTACGCCTCCTCCGCCGCGACCTACGGCATCGCCGCCACCCGCAATCGCGAAAACCAGCAGCCGGCCCCGGCGAACATCTACGCCTTCACCAAGGTCCAGCTCGACAATCTCGCCCGCGCCCATTGGCGACAATGCCCCGACTGGCGCATTGTCGGTCTCCGCTACTTCAACGTCTATGGACCGCGAGAGCCGCATAAGCTCAAAGCCGCCAGCATGATCTACCAGCTTTATTGCCAAATGAAGGAAGGCAAACGTCCGAAGGTCTTTCGCGGCGGAGAACACAAGCGCGATTTCGTCTACGTGAAGGACGTCGTGGCGCTGACGATCCGGGCGATCGAGGCTCCGCAGAACAATATTTACAACTGCGGATCCGGCTGCCCGGTGTCCTTCAACGAAGTCATCGGTGAGCTGAACAAGAACCTCGGAACAAATCTCGAACCTGATTACATCGAGAACCCCTACTCCTTTTATCAGCCGCACACGGAAGCGGACATGACCCTCGCCAAGGAAGAGTTGGGATTCGAACCTTCGTTCACCCCGCAAACCGGCATTGCGGATTACGTGAGCGCGCTGGAATCGAGCGCCGGTTGAAGAGCTTCCTGCCGAACAGTCGTTAACGCTCCTCGACACTCCCCTTCAAGAATTGATTAACGCCAATTGATCGACGACCGGACCGACGCCCACATTTTTAAAGCCTCGCATCGACGTATCACGGCGCTGATGCGGGGCTTTTTTCAGGCTTCACCCTGCGGAACGAACTTTCAGAAATTCCACCACCTCATCCCGCGTTGGCAGCGCATCTCGATTGCCGCGACCGGAGCATTTCAAGGCCGCCGCCGCGCTGGCGAATTCCAACTGCTGCGCGGCCGGCCAGCCCTGCAGCGATCCAAAGACAATCGCGCCAGCAAAGGTGTCACCCGCCCCATTGGTGTCGATCGCGTCGATGGGAAACGCGGGTCGATGAATAACTTCATCCTGCGCCAACAGCCAGGCGCCCTGGTCGCCGTTCGTCACCGTCACTTGCTCCGGCCCGAGGGCAAGCAATCGACGACCGCCCGCGATCGGATCCGCATCGTCAAAAAGTCTGGCTAACAAACGAACAGGACAATTCAGGACATCCACCCCCTCCAGCAGCCGCTCAAGATCCTCCTTCGGCGAACCCAGATCCAGGAAAACGCGTCCCCCGCCATCGCGCATCGCCCGAGCCGCCTTGATGGCCGCCGGCGTCGACCAGCCATCCAGATGCAACGCGTCAAACTGCGCGATTTTCCCAACATTCACTTCCGCCTCATCGACGGCGTGACTGCCGCGATGAAAAACCGATGTGCGCCGACCGGACGCCCGCTCGACCCAGACATGAGCAAACCCAGTCCTTGAATCGCTCTCACAGACCGGAGCATCAAACTCGATCCCCTGCTCCTTCAGATCCTCCTCGATCACCCGTCCCAAATGATCGTCTGCCCACTTGCCTTGAAATGCCGCCCGTCCGCCAAATCGCGCCACTGCGGCCAAAGCCGTCGGCACGGGCCCTCCGGTTTGAAAGAAATGGTCGTCCGCCTCGTTCTTGGTGTCGCGCGCCGGAAATTCGTTCAGGAAAACCAGATGATCCACAACCGCCGTGCCCAGGCCGAAAACGGAGAACGCCTTCACTTTCGCGCTTTGAACGAATCCCTGATGGAGCGCATCGAAGTCCAGACTGCGTCGCCAGTCGGCTTTGGCGAAACACTGAACCAGACCCACGTCCGATCCAGTTCGGGAAAGTAGCGCTTCGAGATCTCCACATTCAATTCCAGCAATTTGCCCGTCACAAAGGCGTCATAGGTGGTGAGCTTCGCCGTGTGCTGAACCCGATGCGCGCCCTTCGCCGAGTCTTTCGTTTCAGGCGAGGCTTTGGCGACCTTGGCTGAAACCTTGTCCAAATCCAGTCGTGGATTTCGCGATCCCCCGACGGCCTTGCTGAGCCCCTTATAGTAAATCTCCAGATCGCGCTTCAGCGTTTCCTCGTCGATTGCCTGTTTGCCCTCAAGCCACCAGAAAAATCCGTAGGTCCAGTAGGTTTCCGATTTCGGTTTAAACATGCCCGGGCCAAAACGCAGCTCCTCAAAGCCGCGATATTTCATCTCGGGCGCAAATCCCAGGGGAAAGGGAATCCGCTCTGAACGCCAGCCCTTGGGAGCGGAGAACGTAAACGGGTCCTCGGCCGCCGAAGAAACCGCCAACCCGGTAAAGAAGATGGCCGCAGCCAATGCGCAAATTCGAAGATGAAACATGACTCTTTCTAACCCGCAGCCGGAATGACGGCAAACCAGGACTTGCTGAAACGCCATTTCGGAATAAGGGTTGAACCCAATGCCTCTCGCTGGTCAAACGACAGCCGCCGCTTCCGTCATGACAACCCCACCTTCACTCATCCAACCTCGCCGGTCCATCGCGCGACTCGCGCTCCTCTTCACCCTGCTGAGCTGCCTCATGGCCAGTTCTCTGCTCGCTCAGTCCCGGAGCGGCGGCCGCAGCTCACGCGGTGGGCATAAAATGTCCGCCGGCGAAAAACGCGAGTTCAATTCACTGGCCGCGAAAGGTCTCGCGTGGGCCGCCACCCGACACCAGAACACGAATTCCGTCGATCCCGAGAAGGTCGCAAATTTCTTCGGTCTCGAGGCCTTCCGAACGGCGAATTTCCGTCTGCGCGCCGGACAAACGAAAACCAATGAGAACCTTTACGCCCAGGCCGGCATGGCCTTCCTCTCCGCGCTCAACGACGACCAGATGACGATCTTGCGCGACGGCGTTGCCGCCCAGATGAAAGCGCTAAACCGGTTTACTGAAACGCACGGGAAGATCGTCGATCATCTCAGTCGAGCCCGAGTCCATCACGCGGATCATCAAACCGAGTTGCTTCGGATGATGACGAGCAACGGACGCCTCCAGGGAGCCATCGGCCTAACCCAGGCTCGGCTCATGCGTGAATTGACCGTGTCGATGGGCAAGCAGCAGATGGAGTACTTCGCCGATTTCCGACGCGGCGTGACCTCCGATCCCTTCGTCGCCTACGGCGCCGGCGCGGCCGCGCAATTGACCGGCATGCTCGACGAACTCCCCCCCGTGCATCGCGCTCAATTATTGGAGACCAGCGAGGAAACCTTCAACTGGATCACCGGCTCGCTCGCTGGCAACTTCGCCTTCGATGGCGCGGATATCGCCGATGTGCTCGCGGAAACCACCGCCACTCCAGGTCCGCTCCCCACCACGGGCATCGCCAAGAAACCCGCCATGAAGAAGTACGACAAAGGCAAGGGCCCCAGCGCGCTGAACGGCGTCGCAGGGATTCTCGATTGGCGGCAACATCGACTCGTTCGCGGCCTCATGCAGCAGGAGAAACCGCTGTTCGCCAGCTACATTTCCAATCGCGGCC
>JBLHKZ010000086.1:0-19484 GCA_047618185.1 Limisphaerales bacterium | reverse complement strand
GGCGTAACTGCTTGGCAGGACCTTAAATGGAACGCTTCTCCCCATTATTCACAGCCCTTAATACTAATGGTACATTCCTTATTGGAAGAATTGTATTAAGGAATGAGCCAGATGTTGTGGGGTTCGAGCGGCGTGTGCTTTATCTTGCGTAAAATAATTCAGAGCCCTTGACACTCCGATGCGATTCCTTTATTCAGGTTCGTTCGTTTGAATAATGCATTTTGAGCACGAAAAAGCCCCTTAGGTCACGATGAAAATCACCATAGCTAAAGAGCAGATCATCAGTGGTTTGCAGGCTGTCCAGAATATTGTCGGTTCCCGGACAACCCTGCCCATTCTCTCGAATGTTCTGCTGAGCGCGGAGAACAATCGGCTGTCTTTAACGGCCACGGACCTGGATGTGACGGTGTCCTGCTCGGTTGAGGCGAACGTGGAACGGCCCGGTTCGACGACCGTTCCCGTGAAACGGCTTTTCGGCATTGTTCGCGAACTGCCGACTGAGGAAATCGATTTGGAGGTGGACGACAAAAACACCTGCAGCCTCAGGTCCGGCGAGGCCTTCTACAAGATCAACGGATTGCCTGCGGAAGAGTATCCGCCGCTGCCTCAGTTCAAGGAAAACAAGTCGCTTTCACTGCCTCAGGAGACGGTCAAGACGATGCTTCGCCGCACTTCATTTGCGATCTCCAATGACGAGACGCGCTACGTGCTGAACGGCATTTTCCTGAGCATCAAGGAAGACAAGCTGATGATGGTCGCGACCGATGGTCGGCGACTGGCGTTGGCGGAAGAGGAAATCACTTCCGAGACGACGGCGGAATTCATCGTTCCCACCAAGGCGGTCAACGAACTCAATCGCCTGCTGCAACCTTCGGGAACCGTGGAGATCAAGTTCACGGACAACCAGGCCGCGTTCAATCTGAATGACGAAAAGGGCTTTTCCGTTTTGCTGATCACCAAACTGGTGGAGGGCAATTATCCGAATTACCGCCAGGTGATTCCCACCGAAAGCACCGAGCGCGTGACGCTGGTCCGCGAGGAATTACTGGCCGCGCTGCGTCGCGTAGACTTCATGACCAACGACAAGTCGAACTCGGTCAAAGTGAAGTTCAGCAAAAACAATCTCACCATCACGGCCAACACTCCCGAGGTCGGCGAAGGCCGCGAAAGCATCGCCGTCAATTACGACGGCAAGGAAATCGCCATCGCCTTCAATCCCACCTACTTCATGGATCCGCTCAAGGCGCTCGATGACGATGAGGTCTTCATGGAACTGACCGACGAGCTCAGCCCGGGCGTATTGAAAATCAATGGCCCGTTCCTCTATGTGTTGATGCCGATGCGCATGTCCTAGGAAGCATCGCGTAACCCTTCCATGCCGGCGCAACCAGCCGGAGTTCACGCATGACAATTCGTTGGGGCATCATTGGCTGCGGCGACGTTTGCGAGATCAAGAGCGGTCCCGGTTTCCAAAAGGCGGAAGGCAGCGAGCTCGTCGCAGTCATGCGTCGCACCGGCAAGCTGGCGGCGGACTATGCCAAGCGCCACAACGTTCCCCACTGGTATGATGACGCGGACAAGTTGATCGCCGATCCCGAGGTGGACGCGGTTTATGTCGCCACGCGTCCCGGAAACCATCTGGAATACGCGCTCAAGGTTGCCGCGGCGGGCAAGCCCTGTTACGTCGAGAAACCCATGGCTCGCAGCGCTGCTGAATGCCAACGCATGATCACCGCGTTCGAGGCCGCAGATCTCCCTCTATTTGTCGGTTATTACCGCCGTTGTCTGCCGAAGTACGTCAAACTCAAGGAGTTGATAAAAACCGGAATCATCGGTGAAATTGAGCGGGTTTCCTTCACCTGCATGGAACGACTGACGCCGGGGATGACGGCGGACAATCTTTCCTGGCGATGGCGCGCTGACGAAGCCGGCGGCGGCCTGTTTCTCGACCTCGGATGCCACGCGCTCGATCTGCTGGATTTCCTGGTGGGCCCAGCGTTGAACGTGCGAGGAAAGGCAAGCCGCATGGGACGCATCGCGGACGTCGAAGATCGCGTCAGCCTCGAGTGGACGACCGAGTCCGGGATCAAAGGCGCGGCGCAATTCTCCTTTACGGAACGCGACGTTCCCGAGGATGAGTTCGAATTCGTTGGAACCAAGGGCAAGTTGTTGGCCCCTTGTTTTCAACCGGGGCCCATCGTCATTGAGAACGCCAAAGGCGAAAGGGAATTGCTGGACATACCGCATCCGGAGCACGTGCACCAGCCGATGATCCAGACAATCGTCGACGAGCTGCGAGGCGAGGGGAAATGCCCCAGCACCACAACGTCGGCGATGCGCACGAGCGTGATCATGGATGAAGTTCTGAGCGACTACTACGGCGGCCGGGACGACGCATTTTGGGAACGACCGGCGACCTGGCCAGGCCGGGCGGGCAAAAGCTGAACGAGTAAACCTAATGAAAATCGACGCGCATCAGCATTTTTGGATTTACGATCAGGAGCAGTATCCGTGGATGGACGGTGATCACATGACGCCGCTGCGGGGCGACAAGCTGCCGGCCGATCTGGCGGCCGAGCAGGTCACGGTGGGCTTCGATGGTTCGATCGTCGTGCAGGCGCGTCAGAGCCTCGAGGAGTCCCGCTGGCTACTGGAGCTTGCGGATGCGGACGAGCGGATCAAGGGCGTCGTCGGCTGGGTGGATCTGCGCTCAGAGACGGTCGCTGATGAACTGGCTCAATTCGCGGATCATCCGAAGTTTGTCGGCGTGCGTCACGTCGTGCAGGACGAGCCCGACGATCGCTTCATTGTCGGCGAAGCCTTCATGCGCGGCGTCTCGTTGTTGAAGGATCTCGGGCTGACCTACGACATCCTGATCTTTCCAAAACAGCTGCCCGCCTCGATTGAATTTGCCCGGGCCTTTCCGGAACAGCCCTTCGTGCTGGACCACATCGCCAAGCCGCTGATCAAGGACGGCGTCATTTCGCCCTGGGACGAACAGATTCGTGAGCTGGCGACGCTTCCGAACGTGATGTGCAAAGTGTCAGGCATGGTCACGGAGGCCGACTGGAGCGGCTGGAAGGCGGAAGATTTTACGCCGTATCTGGACGTGGTTGCCGAGGCCTTTGGCGAGGACCGCCTGATGGTCGGCACGGACTGGCCGGTGTGCATCCTTGCCGGCGGCTACGAGACCGTGATGAATCTGGAGACGGGCTATTTCAGCGGGTATTCAGAAGAAGCCAAAGCGAAGATCTTCGGCGGCAATTGTTTAAGATTCTACGGGGTGAGGTAGCCAGACGGTTCTTAAGAGATGGGACACCGAGGACGGCGTCCGTCTCCACGATTGAGATGCGCCTGAGCGGTACGAGCCGCCCGTTGTTTCCTTGAACGGTATTCCGGCCGCCGATATGTTCCCGGTCTCTTTTTGAACGATCGACCTTTTCACATCATGTCTGAGCCCTCCATCAAGACCACCGTTGTCGGCAGTTATCCTGTTCCCTCCTGGTTGCACACCGCGCGTTCCGGGCCGGCCTTGCGCGACGCCATCATGGTCGTGCTCAAGACGCAGGAGCTTGCCGGGCTGGACGTGATCGTCGATGGCGAGCTTTCGCGCTTCGATGTGAATCACCCCGAGACCAACGGGATGATCGACTACTTCATTCGTCCGCTCAGCGGCGTTTCGACCGATCTCACTCGGGCTGAGTTGGACGCCTTTCGCGCGCAGGAGGGCATGGGGTTTCGGGCGAAGCCCGCGGGCATCGTGCGCGAGAAGCTGGGCGAGGGCTCGATGAATCTGCTGGAGGATTGGGAGTCGGTGAAGAATCTCACGGACCGGCCGCTCAAGTTCACGGTCACCGCGCCCTACATGCTGGCCAAGACGCTGGCCAATGGCCACTACGCCGATCACCGCGCGCTGTGCATGGATCTCGCCGAGGTCCTGGCAAAGCAGGTGGCCGAGATCGACGCGCCGGTGGTGCAGGTCGACGAGGCCAACCTGACTGGGCATCCCGAAGACGTCGAATGGGCGCACGAGCCGATCAATATCGTGCTCGATGCGATCCAGGGCGAAAAGGGCCTGCACCTTTGCTTCGGCAACTACGGCGGCCAGAGCATTCAGGGCGGCTTCTGGAAAAACATTATTCCCTTTCTGAACAAGCTTCGCGTCGATCATCTGGTGCTGGAGTTTGCCCGCCGCGGTTACGAGGAGCTCGACGCGTTCAATGAACTTCGCGAGGGCATCGCGCTGGGGATTGGCGTCATCGACATCAAGGACAACGGCGTTGAATCCGAGGACCTGATCGCCAGCCGAATCGAAAGCTCGATTGACGCCATCGGTGAGGAGCGCGTGAAGTGGATTCATCCCGACTGCGGTTTCTGGATGCTCACCCGCAGCGTCGCCGATCGCAAGATGGCCGCGCTTGTGAGGGGCCGGGACAAATTTCTGGGTCGCTAAGCCGGCTTGCGGGCCGCCCCTTGGATCGGCGATAAAACACGCGCGATTACAGCGCGTCATTGCGCCGATATTTTGCTGGCCGGTTGGCGCCGAACTATTGCGAGTCCCATGGATCCAACGTCGAAAATCAAAAACTTCTACCAGGAACTTGCGAGCTTCTCGGATTTTCGCGATTTCACGGACGATCGTCACTTCACGCTCGCGCCGGATGACTGGTTCGTGGTCATCACGGACGTGAAAGGCTCGACCAAAGCCATCGATGCGGGCCGTTACAAGGATGTGAACACAATTGGCGCGGCGTCGATCTCAGTGATTCAGGACCTGCTCGACTTTGATTTTCCGTATGTGTTCGGAGGCGACGGGGCGACCTTGTTGGTCCCGCCCGATCGCATCGAGGAGGTCCTCGATCGTCTGGCAAGTCTGGAACGGCTTTCGTGGGAGCAATTCGATTTGGGGCTTCGTGTGGGCAGCATCGCTGTGAAGGAAGTGAATGCCAGCGGCTACCGGATCGAGGTCGCGAAACATGAGTTGGCTGCCGGCAAGTGCGTGGCGTTGTTTAGCGGCGGCGGACTGGGCGAGGCTGAGAAGCGCATCAAGGCTGAGGAGGAAAAGTATTGTCGAGTTCCGGCCAAGTCGGACGACATCGATCTAGCGGGGCTTTCGTGCCGCTGGAACGCGCTGCCGAACAAGAGCGGATTGGTCTTGTCGATTCTGGTGGCGGCGCGAGCTAAACCGGAGAAGCCGATCTACGATGAGTTTCTGGAACACTTTAAAGACTTGTTTGACGGAGCGATTGAGGAGGCGAATCCGGTCAACGTTGAAGGCGCCCATTACAACACAGTGAGGGAATGCCTGGCAAACGAAGCGCGGTTTCATACGAGGCGGTTTACCTGGAGCTATTTCAAGCGATTCTGTGAGATCGTGCTGGCGGTTCTGATCTTCAAGCATGGATTCCCGGCGATGATTTTCAACGCGAAGAAATACAAGGCATCCATGCGCCCGCATTCCGACCACCGCAAGTTCGACGATATGTTGCGAATGGTCGTCGATTGCTCACACCAGCAGGCGCGTTCCATTCACCGGTATCTGGAGAGGCGCTTTCTGGCGGGCGAAACTTTCTACGGCATTCATTATTCCGCGACTGCCCTGATGACCTGCTATGTGCGGGATGTGAAGGACGGCCAGCACATCCATTTTATCGACGGTGGAGACGGCGGTTACGCGATGGCGGCGAAACAGCTCAAGGCCCAGTTGAAGGCGGCGGAGTGAATCGACAACAGACATCGATGTCTCCGGTGTGAAGCGTCGATCCATGGGTGACAGCCGCCAACCCGCCGACGCGGACAAATCACCGGCGATAGCCCGGCCCGCGGAGGACCTTGCCCGGCCTGGCTCCGGTGTGTTTGCCGTCGGCGAAGACGAGCTGGCCGTTGACGAACACGTATTTGACCCCTTCGGAATGCGCGTTGGGTTCGGCGAAGGTTGCGCGGTCGTTGATGCCTTCATAGTCGAAGATCACCACATCGGCGGCGAGGCCTTCGGCGAGCTTGCCGCGATCGTGGACGAGGATCTGATTGGCGGCGACAGAGGACATCTTGGCGATGGCTTTCTCCAGCGAGATGACGCCGTGGTCGCGCACGTATTTGGAGAGGATGCGGGGGAAGGAGCCATAGCCGCGCGGGTGGGAGGCGATTCGCGAGCCGCCCGCAGGTCCGACATCGGTGCAGAACGAAACGAACTCTTCGCGCATGGCGGCCATCTTATTCGCCTCGGTCATGCTCTGGGGAAGGGCGAAGGCGCCGTTGGGGAGGATCTCCCAGAACACCCGCCATTCATCCTTGTTCGCTGCGCGGGCGATGGCGCCGAGGGTTTGGCCGTTGTATTTCCGGTAGGCGCTGGAATTGATCTTGCCGAGCACGACCTTGTTCCAATCGTGGCCGGCGTGGCGAAACCAGTTTTCCCAGCCTTCGCCTGTTTCAAGTTCCTCGCGCATTTCCTTTTGGAATTTCGGATTTTGAATACGGCGGAGAAATTCCTGCGGGCCTTTGGCCGAATGCCGCGGATGAATAAACGCCGAGAGGCTTAAGCCGTTGTTGATGTAGGGGTAAATGTCGGCGTCGACGTCCTGCCCGGCGGCGCGGGCCGCCTTGATGCGCGCGATGGCGAGCTGCATTTTTCCCCAGTTGGCTTGACCCGCGGCCTTGAGGTGAAAGATATGCACCGCCGCGTTTGCCTTGTCGCCGATTTCGAGCGCCTCATCGATGGCTTCGAGCAGGCGGTCCCCTTCGTTGCGCATGTGGGTGTAGTAGCGGCCGCCGTGTTCGCCGGCGACACGGGCCAGGGCCGCGATCTCATCGGTCGAGGCGTAGACGGCGGGGGGATAGATCAGCGCGGTGGAGACGCCGATTGCGCCGGCTTCCATGGCTTCGCGCACGAGGGCCTGCATTTGCTTGAGTTCGGCTTCGGTGGGCTCGCGATCGGTCCGGCCGATGACGAGGCGGCGCACCTGAGTATGGCCGATGTTTTGCACGACATTGATGGGCATGCCTTTTCGATCGAGCAACTCGAAGTACTCGCGCATGGTTTTCCAGCCCATCTTTTTGGCGTCGGCGTCATTGAGCGGGGCGGCGGATCCGCCTTCGCCGGCGAGGATGGTGGTGACGCCCTGCGAAAGGAGGTTGTTGCCGGCTGTCGGGTCTTCGAGAAAGGGCGTTGCGGTCTGGCCCATCATGTCGATGAAACCGGGGCTGACGACCAGGCCGCTGGCGTCGATGGTCTGCTTGCCCGTCGCCTTGTTCAGGCGACCGATCTTCACGATGCGGCCCTCGCGAATACCGATGTCGCCGCGGAACCACGGCGCGCCTGAGCCGTCGACGATCTTGCCGTTGCGAATCAGGATGTCGAATTGCGAGTCGGCGGTCTTGTTGATCGGCGCATCGGCGGGATCCCTGGACCGGGCGAATTCCATGAAGTGCGAGAGTGAGAAGTAGTCCCTGGCCTGGGCGACGCCAATGCCGGAGAGCCCGTCGTCGTCGCTCGTAAGTCGAATCTGAAGATCGACGAGACCATGAAAACTGGGTTGTGTCGCGAGACGCAAGGTGACGTTGCCGAACAGTTTTTCCGAACGGAGTTCGAGGTTGCGAAGGGTCAACGCGGGCTTGCCATTCAAAGAGATTTTCCCACGGTTCTCGTCCGTGATTTCGAGGCGCGCGTCAATGTTTCCGCCGTAATGGGCGAGGCGTCCTTTCCAGACTCCGAGGTACGGACTCCAATCGGGTTCCGTCTCAGGGGCGGCTGTCGAGGTTGATGGCGGAGACGCTTTGGCATCGGGAAGTAGAGCTTGGGTCAGGCGCGTTTCGATCTCAGCGCGAAAGCGTGACGCCGGGGCGTTGAGCAGCACGACGTAGCCGCTCATGTGTTCGGGAAAGCCGCGCACGCGGGTGGAAACACCGGGCATGCCGCCACTGTGGGCGAAGCTGGGGAAGCCCATGTAAGGCCCGACGAACCACGCGACACCGGTCCCGGAATCCGGTTGCTTCGGATCGCGGACCGCGCTGAGTGCGCGCATGAATTTGGCGGACTTTTCAGTAAGGACGCGCGTTCCATCGAGGGACCCGTTGTTGAGGTGCATTCGCAGAAAGCGCGCGAGATCGTTGGCGCTGCTCCAATTGGCCGAGGCGCCGTCGTGATCGAAGCCGTAGGGCGCGACGCGCACGAACCGCCCGCCGGCGTCGAAGGCGTATTGCGCCGAGGCGTGCTTCTCGATTCCTGGGCGCACGCGATCGGAGGTGTGGGTCATGCCGAGCGGGTCGTAGACATGCTTCTCCATGAAGTCGCGGTAGCTGGGCCGACCGACCGTGGCGACGATGTGATCGAGAACGCCGAAGGCGAGGTTGCAATATTCCCAGTGACTGCCCGGCGCGTTGTAGGAATAACCGTATCGTTCGATCGATGTGTCCCGCGAGGGCGGCGCGACGCCGTTGTAGAAGAAGCTCCAATGCACCGGCATGCCGGAGGTGTGGTTGGCCAGGCGCCGAACGGTCATCTCCTTTGCCGAGCCGCGGTGGGCTCGCAGCTTTACCTTGCCGAGGTAGTCGTTCGCCGGCCTGTCCAGATCGACGAGGCCTCGATCGACGAGGACCATCAGCCCGGTGGCGGTCATGGGCTTGGAGACCGATGCGAGCAGGTAGCCGCTGTCGGCGGTCGCCGGGCGTTTGGCTTCGATGTCGGCCATTCCGAATCCCTCGGCCCAGACGATCTTGTCGTCGCGAATGACGGCGACCGCGACGGAGGGCGAGCGATTCTCTTGAATGCCTTGTTGGATGAAACTTCGGACGACGCGGAATTCAGAGGGCGCTGAAATGTCGGCGGCATGAAGGCCGGCAATTGTGAAGGACAGGGAGAGAAGGAACGCGAGTGAGAAACGTTTATTCATGGGCGTCGGATCGTTCGGATGTTCGTGCGCCCTTTGCCGGGCATAGCGAAGCATCGTAGGAATCCGGAGCGCCTCTGTCGAGGGGCGAGAAGGAGCGCCTTTACAACGAACGTGATCGGAGCGCGGCCGTGTCGTCCCGACCAGCCGCAGTGGTTTCGCACGGACGAGCCTGTTCACCTGTCTTTGGCTCTCTGCCATTTGGCAGTGGCTGCGGCTGGTCGGGACGACACAGCCGCGCTCCGGACGAGGGGTGCGCCCCAACTTCGAAGAGACCAAACCATTTGGACGCGCGGGCTTGTCCTTATAATCGGTATACCCTCGGCTACTTCGCCTCGTTCAGGGACCAGTCGTAATCGGTGTAGCGAATCTTGAATTTGCCGGCGTTCAAACGGCTGCGATAACCCTCGGGAAAATAGCCGGTGACGAATTTCTGCACGGTTCCGGACTTCTTTTCGAAATCCCCGTCGAACCATTTGAAAATGGGCGAGAGGTGGAGCGTTTGATTCGCGAGGTCGACGCGGTTCTTCGCGCGTTGCCCGAGAAAGATGCGGCCCTGATCGTCGAGCTGGGCCTTGAGTTTGTCCGGCGTGTAGGCTTCGGCTCGCAGGGGCGGGCAGCCTTTGGCCGCGCACACAATCGCGAAATGAATGGCCGGCTCGTTGTATTTCTTGCGCAATAAATCGTGCTCGATATGTCCGATCGTGACGGTTTTGCCGAACAGTTGGACGACCTTCTGGTCCCATGGCCCTTTGAAGAGATTGCCAATTTTCTTGATGCTGGCGATGGGGTAGTTGTCGACGATCATCCGGAGTGTGCCGGCGTTGTAAAGATTGATGAGATAGGCGAGTTGCTGCGGCTCAGTCCAGGCGTTGAAGTCGCGTTGGGAAACGGCGGCCGCGTTTTTCAGCCATGTGTCCAGATCGGTCCGGTCGCGCTTGAGCGCGCGGTAGTCGACTTGCGCGTCCTTGTCGACGCGTTGCTTGAGAACTTTGTCGATCAGGGCGTGGGAATGGTCAAACTCCGCGGCGTGCGCGGAGGGAGGGAACGTGGGGGCCAGGCCGATCAACAAGGCCGCAGTCAGCGTCGCTCGAATCAGCCGCCATGGTTTCAGGTTTTTCGATGATATGGGCTTCACTTCAGGTAGGACTCGCGAGAGGGCGTTCTCATTTCATTTAATTCGAATAGACTTGATAATCGAATCGCAGCTTCGCAGTTTCTGAGCCGTTTTCGCCGACCATGCCAGCGCCTCCCATTTATCTTGCGACCGTCGTCCTGGGCGCGTTCCTGTTGTTTCTCGTCCAGCCGATCATGGGCAAGTTTATCCTGCCCTGGTTTGGCGGCGGCTCTTCGGTCTGGACGACCTGCCTGTTGTTTTTTCAGACTGTGTTGCTGGCGGGTTACGCCTACGCGCACGCGCTGACGAGCAAGTTGCGGCCGCGCGCGCAGTGCGTGGCGCACCTGGCCGCGCTCGGCCTGGCGCTGGTCTTCCTGCCGATCTTTCCGAACGAGGCGTGGAAGCCGACGCCGGAGCAGGCGCCGACCTTGAGGATCCTGCTGCTGCTGGGCGTCACGATCGGCTGGCCGTTCTTCGTGTTGTCGGCGACCGCGCCGTTGTTGCAACGTTGGTTCTGTTGGCTGGAGCCGGGCAAATCTCCCTATCGACTCTATGCCTGGTCGAACGGCGGCTCGCTGGCTGCGCTGTTCCTGTATCCCTTCGTCATCGAGCCGGAACTTACCCGCCCCGCGCAGTCCGCGCTTTGGTCTGCGGGCCTGCTCGTTTTTGTCGGGTGCTGCGCGACGATCGCGTGGCGGCTTCGCGGGCTTTCGGCCGTTCCGGAGGAAGATCGAAACGAAGGCGAAGGTCCGGCTTTTGTCGGGGCGCCGGTGACGCGAGTGAATCGGCTGTTTTGGATCGCGCTGTCGACGATGGGGTCGGCGTTGTTGCTGGCTTCGACGAACAAGATCTGCCAGGACGCGGCGTCGACGCCCCTGCTTTGGGTTCTTCCGCTGTGCCTCTATTTGGTTTCGTTCATCATCGTTTTCCACGATCCGAAGTCCTATCAGCGCGTGATCTATGTGAGCGGGTTCTTTATCAGTCTGATGGCGGTCGCCGCGGCGATTTATCTGCGAAACTACATGACCTTGTCGTTGCAGGTCTGGGCCTATTGTTTCGCGCTGTTTTTTGGGTGCATGTCCTTTCATGGAGAGTTGTCACGCCTGCGTCCTTCGACCGCCAGTCTGACTTCGTATTATCTGGCGATTTCCATTGGCGGAGCGTTGGGCGCGTTCCTCGTCGCGATCGTCGCGCCCGTTCTGCTGAATCATTATTACGAGCTACAAATCGTTCTGATCGTGGGCTCGATTCTGTTGTTGGCTGTGATGTTGAGAGACAAAGATTCGCGGTTGAATCGCGGCCTGTATCGAGCGAACTGGGCCTGGCTGGCGACGGCCTTGTTTGTGGCCGCGCTGGCGTATCAGCAGGACGCGTCCTACTCGAGCCGCGACGTGATACATTCGTCGCGTAATTTCTATGGCGCGCTAATGGTGCACGAAAAAGGCGAGGGCGATCCGGCCGCGCATCGACGGGTGTTGCAGCATGGCAATATTCGTCACGGTTCCCAGTTTCTCAGCGACGAATTGCGGAGCGAACCGACGACTTACTATGGCCGGAGCAGCGGCGGCGGATTGGCCTTTCAGGCGCTCGAGAAATTGCCGGAGCGGCGGATTGGCGTGATCGGCCTGGGCGTCGGGACGTTGGCGGCCTTTGGGCGTGAGGGCGACCTCATTCGGTTTTACGAGATCGATCCCAACGTCGTCGACGCGGCCGAGAATTACTTCAGCTATTTGAAGGATTCGAAAGCGCGAGGGGCGACGATTGAATTTGTTCCGGGCGACGCGCGCCTGTCGATGGAGAATGAATCTCGGCAGGCCTACGACTTGATTGTGGTCGACGCTTTCAGCAGCGACGCCATTCCCACGCATCTGCTCACTCGTGAGGCCTTCGAGCTGTATCGCTCGCACCTCAAATCCGGCGGAGTGATCGCGCTGCATCTGTCCAATCGGAATTTGATGTTGCCGTTGGTGGTGTGGGCGGTCGCCTACGATCTCGGTTTGGAAACCGCGTTGATCGACGATATCCCCGCCAAGGAGGATCGAAAGGCGAAAGGCATCGGCGCGTCGACCTGGATGCTGGTCACGTCGAACAAGGCATACCTGGAACAGGATCTGATCGCGACGAATGCGGTCGAGGTGACGGTTTTTCCGAAGCAGGCGCCGATGTGGACGGATGACTATTCGGCGGTGTATCCGGTTCTCAGATGAAACGGCGCGGAGAGTTCGGATGTCGCGCGGACGGTCGCTCCCGATCCGCCGATCTCAATCGTCACGGATCGGGAATCGCTGGTGTAGAAGACCGCGTCGGCGTGGCGGGCGAGGCGCTCGCGCAAGGCAGGTCGCGCGCGGTCGCCGGCCGGTGAGTAGGCGTCGTTGACAATAATCGCCTGAGGGCGAATGGCGTCGAGCAAGCCGCTTTTCAAGGGAGCGCCAGCGCCCGGGAGGCCTGCGATGACGATGTCGGCGCGCAAGTTGGGGTTGCGGTTGAACAAGGTCGGTTGTCCCTCGTCGCCGAGATCGGACAGCAGCAGAACGCGCAAGCCATTGAAGTTTCCGAGCAGGACGATTGCGTTGTCGTCGCCCCGGGGAAAACGATCATCGGCCGCGGGGTGCAGCACGCGCCAGTTTCCAATGCGATTTCCAAGGCTGATGTGAGTCATGGCATTCGTGGGCAAGCTACTGACGATTTGGCGATAGGGCGGGGATCGCGAAGGCACGGGGCTGAACAGAGTCGCGCCGAGCGGCATTTCGGCCTTGAGGAAATCATAGCCGCCGACGTGTCGAAGATCGCCGTGCGTCAGGATGATTTTGGCCAGACCGTTTTTGCCCCTGGAATGCAGGAAGGGCAGCACGATGGACCTGGCGTTGGATTCGTTTCCGCAATCGATCAATAGATCGTTGGCTGCGCCAGGCGGGTCGATGTAGATCGCGCTGCCGCCGCGCAGCGCCAGCACGGTAATCGGGGTCCCGCCTCGTGGCAGCAGGCAGACTGTCAAAGCGCTAGCCGCAACGATCGCCGCGATTAGTCGCGGGGTCCGGCCGCGCGAATCTCGGCTCCAGTTTCCCCGCAGGACGAGCGCTATGATGATGTAGTAAAACGCGATTGCGGCGGGTGAAGGCGCCGCGACGTGCGTCCACGCGCCCGGGAGGTTTGAGGCCCATTCACTCAGGCGACTCATCAGGTTCATCCAGAGCCAGGCGCTGTTGTTGAAAAGCTCGCTCAGGAAAGGCAGACGATCCCCGCAAATGAAGCTGCCGAGACAACTGGCTAGGGCGGGCGCCGCGAGCGGCACAATGAGCAGATTGGCCAGCAGGCTGACGGGTGTGAACAAATGAAAGTAGGTCGCGACGAGCGGGGCCGATCCGAGCCAGGCGGCGATCGACGTCGCGAGGCTGGTGGTCAGAAATCGAATCGGACCGTCGAGCCAACGCTGCCAGCGCGGGCGCAATTCCGGTGGCAGGAACGGGTCCGGCCGCACGAGACGCTCGCGGACTTTCTCAAATTGGGGGAGCAGCAGGGCAATGCTGAGCACGACGAAGAACGACAGTTGGAAACCGGCGTGGAAAAGCTGACGCGGCTCCCAGACGAGGATGATGAAGGCCGCGCCCGCCAGCGAGTTGAGCAGATCGACGGGCCGTTCGATCGACCAGCCCGCGATCACGATGCTCATCATGATGGTCGCGCGGATGGCCGAAGATTGAAATCCGGTGACCGAACAGAAGAACCAAAGCAGGGGAATGGCGATCAAGCCGCAGCCGGCGCGGGGAATCTGAAGCGCGCGCAGCAGGCTCACCAGGATTCCGGAGATCATCGCGACATGGAGTCCGCTGATGGCAAACAAATGCATGGTGCCCGAGCGCATGAACGGTCTGGCCACTTCGTCGGTGAGGGCGGTTTTCCAACCGAGGGAAATCGCCCAAAGCAGGCGGACCGTGGGATCGTCCTCGGGCAGTCCGCGCGCGAGATTTGTTTGAGCCCAGCGTTGGAATCGTTTTGAAAGCGGCGGCGGCCTGGTTTCGTCGGCGCGAGGAAGAAGTTTCCAGTCCGTCGGAGAGGCGACATCGAGCGTGTGATGGATCCCCCGTCGGTTCAGATAGTCCCGGTAGTCAAACAACCCCTCTGCGACGGCGCCATCGGGCGGGCCAACAACGCCGGACACCGCGACCGGCCGACCGTCGTGGAATTCGTCGTCCAGCCAGGCCGGCGTGTGAACGACCACAAGCCCGTGGATCGGAATGACCTCGTTGTCGCGCACTGCGCCTGCCAGCCGCAGCAGCGCCAGTGAGTGGCGAAACTCCTTTCCGTCCCGGTCGGAGATTCGTTCGCGCGGCGAGCCCATCAGCCTCCCGCGCAGTTCGATGATTTGGTGACGGTCGCCCAACGTCTTACGGGCATCGTGCGGTGAGACGAGCGCGGTGCGGCATTGGAGATTGGTCCAGGCGAAGAAGAACACGAGCGGCCAGAGCAAGCGGGATTGCCACCTCTCGGAAACGAAGCACCCGATCGCCAGCACGAAGGAAACGGTGAATAGCAGGAACAAAGGCGCGCCAATTCGATCGCCAACAAGAATGCCGGCGATCAGGGCCAGCGCCGGGATGGAAAAGGGACGATTCATGGTCGCGACGACGAATCATCCTCGACGACCGCGAATCGTTGTTCACTCCCAATTGATTATCGCTTGGCGACAACGCTTATCGTGGGGCGACAAAGGGGTCATTTTTCTAAATTCGGCGCCCACCACTTGCGCCAGATTCCCAGGCGATGCAAAGCGATCACGCTGAGGATCGCGCCCGTCGCGTCGATGAGCACGTCGATTGCGGAGCCGGTTCGCGAAGGCACGAAGGTTTGATGAAGTTCGTCGGTTGCGGCGTAGAGCGCGGCGCAGCACATGGCCAGGCGGGCGAGGCGCCAGTTCCATTTGCCATTATGGTCGCCGTTTGAACCGCGAAGCCCGCGCCAGATGAGAACGGCGAGAATGCCGTATTCCGCGAGATGGGCGCATTTGCGGATGACGAAGATGCAGCCTTCAATCGTGGAGGGCGAAAGGTCGCGGGCGAACCAGCGCAGGATAGTCTCGATGAGCGGGGAAGTGTTGTCGGCGGAAAGCGTGGCGGAGGAGCCCCAGAAGATCAGGCCCATCCAAATCAGGGCCGGCAGCCAATCCCGACAAAATTGCTTTCCGCGCGTCACGGTGAGATCAAAGGCGTGGAACCGGCCGCAAGGCAAACGCAATTTCAGATAACTTGCCAGCGCGGGGGTTTTCTGGCAATCAAGGTCCCCACTATGAGACGTAAAACCCTTGTTCTTCTGGCCGCGCTTGGCCTTGCCGGCGTGGGCTGCGGAGACCCGAAACCCGATCCCAACGCGGCGCCGTCCGTTGCTTTGACGACCGGCGGCCCGGCCGCCAAACCGCCCGGCGAAATCCTCGCCCGGATCCATTTCATCGGGACGGATCAGCTGGCTCTGGATACCAATGCCACGACTTTGAATCGAATCGGATTGCTGAAGGAAACCGCGGCGCTGAAGAAGGACATTCTTGATAAACTGTCGACGGCGCCCGGCAGGTCGATCGGGCTGGCCACCAATGTCTCGGCGGAGCTCACCGCGAGTATTCGGCCGTTGTTGGCCGATTTGATCTCTGCGGAAACGTATCTGGAAGTTCGAGATTGGGAAGGGCCGATGGTCGGCCTTTCTGGGGGCGGACCGGAATGGGCGGTCGCCGTCAAACTGAGCGAAGATCGCGTCAAGGTATGGGACGCGGCGCTGAGGACTATTCTCGCGAAGTTGGGCAAGGAACAAGTCACTCCCATTCAGATCGAGGGCGTAACCGGCTGGGAAGCGACGATGACAGGCAACCAGGATGTGTTTCGCTTTGTCAGCGCGAAAGGCTGGGCCGTGTTTGGATCGGGACCCGGAACCCGATCGTTGCCGGGTGAGATGGTCGCGAGCATCAACGTGAGCGGCGCTCCCGCGCCGTCTGGCGCGGATGACGCTCTGGGGATTACCATCGATTTCCCTCGGTTGGTTGAGGAAACGGGTTGGACCCGATGGAGCGGGCTGCCCTACGTTGATATCCAATCCCGCGTGGTCAAAGACAACGTCCGGTCGACGGGCAGTCTGGTTTTCCCGGAAGCGCTGGGTCTGAAGACCGAAGCCTGGAAGATTCCCACCAATTCAATCCACGATCCCTTGATCAGTTTCACCGCCGTGAAAGGCATTGCGCCGTGGCTGGAGAAGCAGGAATTCTATCAGGCGGTGAAGCTCGAACAGACGCCGAATCAGGCGTTTGCCTGGGCGATGGTCGGTCCGTTTTCTCTGTCGTATATCGCCGTGCCGGCTCCGGATTCGACCAACCAGATGCGCCAGCTGTTTCCTCGATTGGAGAAGATTTCCAATGAGGAACTGAAGAAGCGTGGACTGGGATCGATCACGAATATCGCGAAGTCGACCATGTCGCAGTGGACGGACGTGATTCCGATGGCGGCGCGGCCGTATATTCGCACCTCGGAGGAGCCGTCGGATGATTTTCTGATGATGGGATTGTTTCCGGTCGACCACGGGGTATTCACCAATCCGCCGCCGGCGGCTTTGGTGGGGCACGTCGCGAGCAAGAAAGACGTGATCTACTACGACTGGGAGATCACCCAGGCAAGGTTGACGCAGCTGAAGCTCATGTTTCAGTTTGCCTCGTGGATTTCGGACCGGCCGAAGTTGGCCGCGGACACTTCGGCGGACAAATGGGTCCACGCGATTGGGGACAATCTCGGGAATACGGCGACGGAGATCACGCTGGCGTCCCCGAGGGAAATGAAACTGGTGCGCCGGTCGCATTTGGGCTTGTCGGCGTTCGAGATCATGACGCTTGCCTACTGGGTGGCTGACGAGAAGTTCCCCCTGAGCGAGAGCCGATTGCCCTTCCTGCCTTTGAGTGAAACCGGGGGCATGCTGATGCCGGTCGGGCCGCCGCCGCCGCAAGAGCGTTGAACCAACCACGTCCCATCATGTTAAAACTCGGCGTCAATATCGACCATGTGGCCACCCTGCGTGAGGCCCGTTATCGCGGTCGCGAAACGGGCGAACCCGATCCGATTGCTGCGGCGCTGGCCTGTGAGGCAGCGGGCGCTCATGGAATCACGGCCCATCTGCGCGAAGATCGTCGGCATATTCTCGACCGCGACGTCCGGGCGCTGCGCGACGCCATCGGGACGCGTCTGAACCTGGAGATCGCCAACACGCCGGAGATCCTCGGCATTGCGCTGAAGTTGAAGCCGGACATCGTCTGCGTGGTGCCGGAGAAGCGCGAGGAGGTCACCACCGAAGGCGGACTGGACGTCGTCGGCAATCTGGAATCCATCACCGAGGCGCGCAAGCGATTGAACGATGGGGGCATCGAGGTGAGCCTCTTCATCGCGCCGGAACCGGATCAGGTGGAGGCCGCCGCAGCGACGGGGAGTCAATTCATCGAATTACACACCGGCGCCTTCGCCGAGGCGTTCGACGATGAAACGCAGCGCGAGAATGAGGTGGCCCGACTTGTCGCGGCCTCGAAGCAGGCCCACGGAATTGGTTTGAGCGTCAATGCCGGGCACGGTCTGACCTGCGCGAATCTGCCGTCAATCTTTCCCGTCCCGCACATGCTCGAATTGAACATCGGCCATCATTTGATTAGCCGTTCGATCACGGTGGGACTGGCTGGCGCTGTGAAGGAAATGCTGGCCGTCATGGCGGGGTACCCGGACATCGGCGAATAGGTAAATTCTTGGGTGCAGACAATTGTGTCGAAGGGCGCCAAGGGATTATTTGGGCGAGCCCACCTCGATTTCTCACCTTAATTCCTCCTTCGTCGGCGGGGTGAAATATCCCCACCCGAAAGGGGAACTGCGCGTTTGGCATGCCGCTCATCCTGGTCCCCTCCTTGGAGCTGAGGCGAGACGCGTTGCGATTTTGAGGACAGAATCACTCAACCACTTCACAAATCAGCGACGCGCATTCGACCGGTTCAGGTGAAATTTCAATAGCTTGTTTCAGTTCTTCCTCCGCCACATCCGCCTCGGCTTGCGTGACGGCGTGGATGCGCGCCATGACCTCGCCGGATTGGATTTTTTCGCCGGGTTTGACCAGGTCATCAACACCCACGTCGTGATGGATCGCGGCATCCGGTTTCAATCGGCCGCCGCCGAGGTCGCGGATGACTTCGCCAAGAACACGGGCGTCGCAGCGGGTGACGAAACCATCCCTGGCGGAATGCAATTCCCGAACGACGACCGGCGGCTCCGGGCGAGCCAGCTTGGCCTGAAACGCGTCCATGTCCGCGCCCTGGGCTTCGAGCATTTCATTCCACTTTGCGAGGGCGGCGCCATTGGCGAGATTGGCCGCCGCCTTGTTTCTGGCCTGTTCCAGATTTTCAGCTTTGCCGGTTTGGGCGAGCAGATGAGCGGCGCATTCGACGGTTAGCTCGCGAAGGTCGTTCGGTCCCTTGCTCTCGAGACACGCGACGGATTCGCGGACTTCGAGCCAGTTGCCCGCGGCGCGTCCGATGGGCGTGTTCATGTCGGTGAGGATGGCGCGGGTGTTGACGCCGCATTCCTTGCCGAGGTCGACGATCGATCGCGCCAATTCGCGCGCTTCGTCGATGGATTTCATGAATGCGGCGGCGCCGAATTTTGCGTCCAGAATCAGCGCGTCGAGATTCTCGGCAAGTTTCTTGGAAAGGATGGACGCGGTGATGAGCGGAACCGACGGGACGGTCGCGGTCACGTCGCGGAGGGCGTAGATCTTTTTGTCGGCGGGAATCATTCGATCGGTTTGGCCGCAGATGACGCAGCCCGTGGATTGAACGAGGTCGACGATGCGTTCGGGCGGAAGGAGCGTTTGAAAGCCGGGAATGGACTCGAGCTTGTCGAGCGTGCCGCCCGTGATGCCGAGTCCGCGACCGGAGATCATCGGGACGCGAAAGCCGAGCGAGGCGAGCAGCGGCGCCAGCGGCAGCGAAACCTTGTCGCCGATGCCGCCGGTGGAATGCTTGTCGACGATCGGGCGGGGATCGTCTGGGAAACTCAGGACGTCCCCGGAGTCGCGCATGGCCAGGGTCAGCGTTCGTTTTTCGTCGGGATTCAACCCGCGAAAAAAGACCGCCATCAAGAAGGCGGACATTTGGCAGTCGGGGATGCGTCCGGCGGTGAAGTCATCGACGATCGCGCGAAGTTGCGCCTCGGAAAGCGCGGCTCCGTCTCGTTTGGCTTCGATGGCGGATAGGACGTTCATCTCAAGCCTTGAGGCTGCGCGGAAAGCAAACCCTTTGCCACATTCGAAGGCGGGGGATCAGCCTTCGAACTTCTTGAGCGCGACCGAGGCGTTGTGGCCGCCAAAGCCGAAGGAATTGCTCATCGCGGTCACGATCGGCATTTCGCGGGCTTCATTGGGGACGTAGTCGAGATCGCATTCTGGATCCGGAAATTCGTAGTTGATGGTGGGCGGCGCGA
>JBLHKZ010000085.1:0-19710 GCA_047618185.1 Limisphaerales bacterium | reverse complement strand
GTGCCCAAACCGTAGCTCACCCAGGCTCCCGCGCTCGGCCGGCCGGCCAGGCCGTGGCAGGTGTGCAGAAAGTAATTGGCGTTGGTGTGCTCCGGAAATTCCGAGGTCATGGAGCGAATGACCGCCAGATCGTCAGCGCATTCCGCGACGCGCGGAAACAACGAACTGATGGGAATCCCGCTTTGCCCGTGGTTCTTAAACGCCCAGGGGCTTCCCAACGTATTGCCGTGGTTGTTGAACTGGGTCGGCTCCATTTTCATTTTAAATGGCTGCCCGCTCTCGGCCTGAAGCCGCGGCTTGGGATCGAAGGTGTCGACCTGCGAAGGCCCCCCATCCATGTAGAGAAAAATGACGTTCCGCGCTTTTGGTTCGAAGTGCGGTTGACGCGGCGCAAAGGGGCCGGCGCCCGAAGCGACCGTGCCGGCGTACGACTTGTCCGCCATCAAGGCTGTCAGCGCCGCTGCGCCAAAACCGTTCGCGCAGCGCGATAACATTTGCCGGCGACTGAATGGCTGAAATTGTGAACCTTGGTTGGGCTTCATGGTTTTCTCGTCAGCTAGTTCAAAAACACGAATTCCTTCAACGTAAACAACACGTGGCACAATGCCGCCCAGGCATCGACGCTGTCGTTCCCTCCCAACTCCGCGAGAAAAGCCAGGCCTTCGATTCTTTCTTCCGCCGTCGGCGGCCGACCGAGCGCGCTCACGTACATGCGGGTCAGGCGTTGCTCACCGGCGCCATTCGGCTGCGCAACGACCTTCTCCGCCCAGCGGTTTGCCTGCTCCACGACGAAGGGGTCGTTCATCATGATCAGCCCCTGCGCCGGCACGTTTGAAATCGTGCGGCGGCCGATCGTGGTCGCCGGCTGCGGCGTGTCGAAGGCCAGCATCATCGGCGAAAGAAAATTGCGGCGCACTTCGATGTAGATGCTGCGTCGGCCGGCGCCGTCGAGCGGGCCATTGTTCTTCGGCCGGCCGCGGCCTTCCATGAAGTCGGTCAGATGAATCGGGACCGGACGACCGAATTGCTTTCGATCCAGCCCTCCTGAAATCGCCAGCACGCTGTCGCGAATTGCCTCGCCCTGCAGGCGGCGCACGCGCATGCGATGCAGCCACTCGTTGTTCGGATCTTCCCGCTCCACCTCGGCGTCGTCGGGCCGACTGCTCATCTGATAGGTCCTCGAGAGCATCACGCGGCGAATGGTCTTCTTGATCGACCCGCCGTCGTTCTGAAACTCGCTGGCCAACCAATCCAACAATTGCGGATGAGTCGGTCGTTGTCCCAGAACGCCGAAGTCATCGGTCGTCGGCACAATTCCGCGCCCCGTGAGATGGTGCCAGATGCGATTGACGATTACGCGCGAGGTCAGCGGGTTGTCCGGATGGACAATATCCCGCGCCAGTTCAAGCCGACCGCTGCCTTGTTGAAATGGCTGGGATTGAATGTGCTTCAATCCATCGAGGAAACTCCGTTTCGCGACCGCGCCCGGCGTTCGATGGGAACCACGGATGAAGATCTTCTCATCGCGTGGCGTGCCCTCGGTCATGCCCGCGACCAGCGTCGGCACGGGAACGCCGGATTCGATCTCGACGTAGTGATCGAGAGCGGCGGCGACCGCATCGCCCTCGGAATCAGACAGGAGCTCGTTGCGCAGAAGCCAACCAAGATAGTTCGCCGATTCGGCGTCGGAGCCGCCCCCGTCGCTCAATGCCAGCTTGGCGGATCTTTGAATTCTCGCCGCGAATTCCGCAACGGATTCGCCCGGCCGCCTGACCGGATCGATCACGCCCCCCTTCCCCTGAACCTTCTTGTTTGATGAGAAAACAATTCTCTGCACCGCGATAAATCCATCAGCGGGATAGCCCTTGCCGGCGGGATCCACGGCGGAGTTGTCCACAAACTCCAGATAGCAGCTCTGCCCCCGCCACATCTTCACATCGACCGTGATCCAATGCGGCGATTCGTCCTGAACATCCTTTTTCAGACCGCCATAGATCGGATTCTTAATCAGAGTGAACCCATTAACGACGATGTTGATCCGGCTGCCCGCGCCCATCGCCAGCACATGAATGTAGGGCTGATCGATGGTAAAGGTCGGGGAACGCAGTGAGCCCTGGAGACGGCGCGACAGCAGGCCGCTGTGCATCCAACCGGGACCGACGATTCGCGTTTCCCCGCCTTTGTTCACGATCAGGTCGACGCCATCGCCTGGCCCACTCGGAAAGGCGTGGCCCTCGATGAACCAGTCCTTCGCTCTGTCTTTCGAAAAATCAACGAACACATTCGCGTCAATCGTTTCAGCCGCCGCGTTCGATCGCCTCGCTGGTTTCGTCTTCAGCTTTTCCAGCGCAAACAGCCAGCGCGACAGGAGCGACTCATCCAGTTTGTGTTTCATCGCGACAGCGGCAAGGCGCGCATCAGGGAGCTTCACCTGGTTATCGCCCTCGAAATATTCCGGCCTCTGGCTGAAAACGATGTGATCCAGACCGATGTTTCCCCATCCACCCTCGTAGCGGTCGATCACGCGCAGCCGCGCTTCCCTGCCCACGAACTGGGCGACGTCGAATCGGCCGGGCGCCATCCGATTGGAGTTGCGGCCGGATTCGGCGCCGACTACTTCGCCATCGATGAGCAACTGCAACGCCGTCACGTCCTTGCGATTTCCGCCGCCAATCAGGAAGTGGATATACGGCCGCGCGATCGTGAACGGCTTGCTCGTGAGCGATCCGGTGAATGAATCTTTGCGGACGATTTCCCCGTCACGCCAGACATTGTGAGAATTCAGGAAGCCGTGCCCGATTGCTCCCACATTGCCCTGATAATCGCCGATCAATTCCTGGCGAACCGGCCCCTTGGCGAACGCCTCCCCCTCGGCTTCCCAGCCTTCGTAGAGCTCTTTTTCAAAGTCTTCAAAGATCTCGGTGTTTGAATCCACCTCTTTGCGAAGAATTGGAGGCGCATTGCGAGCTTCTTCCACAGCCAGAATGTAATCGTCGATTTGATCCACGCCCGCCTTGAGGCGAAGCAGCAGACGATCTTGAATCTCCCGCTTCAACTCTCCTAATTTGTGCTTTCTGGCGTCGATCTCCTCCGGGGCGTCCAGGGCCCGGTGTGTGTAGCGCGAACTGCTCAACACTCCAAACAGCGAATAAAAATCCCTCGTCGAAATCGCGTCGAACTTGTGGTCGTGACACCTCGCGCAGGCGACCGTCAGCCCAAGAAAAGTCTTACTGAGGACATCAATCTGATTCCCCACCAGATCGGCCTGCTCCTGACGTGAATCCACGGGCGAATGCTTTTGCTGGGCCAGCCAGTAAAAGGCAGTTCCGATCGCCGATTCGTTGATCCCGGTTTCAGGATGGCGGCGCGGCTTCTCCAGAAGATCGCCGGCGACATGCTCGCGGACGAGCTGGTTGTAGGGAACGTCGGCGTTGAACGCCCGAATGATGTAGTCGCGGTAGAGCCAGGCGTTGTGGACCGGATAATCGAATTCATGGCCCATCGTTTCCGCGTAGCGAACCAGATCCAACCAATGCCTCCCCCAGCGTTCGCCGAAATGTTTGGAAGCCAACAGGCGATCAACGACGTTCTCAAACGCGCGCGACGAAGTGTCGGCCAGAAAGGCGTCAATCTCTTCGGCCGTCGGTGGGAGGCCAATCACATCGAAGGTCGCGCGCCGAATCAGCGCGCGCTTATCCGCCGCCGGGGCCGGCATGAGCCCCTTCGACTCCAACGCGTTTAAAATGTAGCGATCGATCGGACCGGCCGGCCAGGCGGCATGCTTCAACGGGCCAGGCTCCACGACTCGAATAGGCTGCCAGGCCCAATGTGACTTTCGCCGCGCTTCGATGTCGAACTTCCCCGCATCTGAATTGGCGCCCTCGGATATTTCCTCCGGCCACGGCGCGCCCATTTGAATCCAACGACGGAGATCCGCGATCGCGGCGCCGGACAACTTGCGTTTCGGCGGCATCTGAAAATCGACATCCTCGTAACTGATGGCATGCAACAACCGGCTATCATCGGGCTTCCCTGGAACGATCGCCGGCCCGAGATCGCCGCCCTTGAGCAAACCCGATCGCCGATCCAACAGCAGGTCGCCTTTGAGCTTCTTGGCCTTTTGGCTATGGCACTGGTAGCAATTCTTCGCCAGAACCGGGCGAATTCGCTCTTCAAAGAACTCCAGCTGGGTCGAAGATAAATCGACGGCTCCCGCCAACGGCGCGGCGATGGCCAGGCATATTCCCCCGGCCAGACCGATCAGGTTTCTGTGGTTGAATCTGTTCATTCGAAAAACAGGGATAAATCTAGGGGGTGCGACGCTCAATCGCAAGCAAGGCCGCGCGGTAGAATCTCAGGCGGAATCAACTACGGATCGCACGGCTAGGGAGGAGTCCATTACGGGTATTCACATTACGGCTATCGGCGCGCATCTAGTCCCTCCTACTCCAGCGGCGTCCCCGCTTACACGATTGCCTACACCACGCGCACCTACGTCCCGCCGACGGCCACCGTCGTCCGGCAAAAGTAGATCGCGCCGCCGTCTCCCCTCCGGGCGCGAAGAGTTCAGCTTCGATTGATTCCCGCTTTCATAAACGCTGGCGCGATATTGGCATAGCAGCGTTCGGCCGTCGCGATCGGGTCGTATCCCTTCTGATTCGAAACCATGCCGCTGATCTCGCAATTGATATCCCCGCGATAGCCGCCAGCATGAAACAGCTTCAACATTCGGGGATAGTCAATCTGGCCGCTCTCCCCCGGGAGAACAAAGCGCGCCTTGCCGCCTACCATGACCGTGTCCTTGACCGCCACAAAGGACGTGAACGGCAACGCGGTCTCAATCGTGTCCGCCAAAGTCATGTCGCGATGAGCGTAGTGGCTGAAATCATAGGCCATTCGCAACCATTTCGGTTTCCCCAGCGTCTCGATCAATTCGACGGCATGCTCGGGGCGACTCATGGCGCCAAAGCGATGGGGCTTGATCGTCATCACCGTTTTCGTTTCTCGGCCGACCTCCGCCCAGTCCGCCAGTCGCGACTGATAAAGTTCTTTAACCTCGTCCCACTTGCCTCCGCCCAGGGTCGTTTCCACCAAAGGCGGCGTCTCCGGCGCCAGTGTATGCGCGAGATTTGCCGCGCGACGAAGGCGCTCCAGAATCGCTTTGTGTTTCGCTGGCTCCTTCTCGACCTTGAGACTCTCCATCAAAGCCGAAGGACGAATGTCCCAACGCTTCAGCAATTGGCCCATCGATCGCGCACGCTCAGGCGACAGGATCGCGGCGTCGGCGTCCCTGCCCGGCCAGATGTTCAGTTCGACCGTGTCATATCCGATCTTCGCGAGAGCCATGATCGCGTCCTCCGTTTTCATGGAAGCCATGCCATAGGTCGAGAATCCGAGTGTCATCCGGGCTGGCGGCCTGGCCGGGGCGGCAAATAAACCTCGGGCTGAGATCATGCTCGCAGCGGCCACTGCTGAGCTTATTAGAAATTTTCGTCTGGTGATCATAGGATGTTTTTTCATTCCGGTTCTGGCGTATGCGGTTTTCTTTTCGACCAAAGGAGACTAATAGTCACGCGTGAAAAGCGACGTTCCAACGGGCAAAGAAACAACCAGGCCCGGCGCCTTTAAGATCGCGTGTGCTCTGTTGGCGACTTCGCGCCTCAGCCCGCTCTCCACCGCCGCCAAACTCGCTTTATCCAGCCTGGCCGGCTTGACGACCATCGCGGCATTGGCGTTCTTCATGGGATTCATAAAAGGAACGAGCAACCCGGTCGTGAATGATCGCGCCATTGTTCTCCACCGAGACGCCTTCGACGAAATTGGCAGCGTGCTGCCCTCTGACCTTTCGCGTGAGATCGGCTACCTCGACGATCTTGCCCGCTCCACCATGTGGACGCTTTCTTCTCCGGAAAAGGTCTTCATCGCCGCGCTCGAAACGCCCCCTGGCGCAAAGCCGCGTTCCCTGACCGTGCGCGGAGTCGGACCGGTTGCGTCGCTGATTCGTGATGAGTTTGAAATTATCGAAGGACGCCGCTTCAAACCTGGCGTCAACGAGGCGATCGTGGGGCGAAGCCTTCGCCCCACCCTTCCGAATCACGGCGCCATTGGGTCGACGGCAGTCCTGAACGGAACGCCGTGGGAAATCGTTGGCGTGTTCTCGACGACGGACCGCCTTGCTGAAAACGAGGTCTGGATCAGCGCGAACGCGCCCGGCTCCGGCTGGCCGCATGAAAACAAAGTAGGCTCGACGCGCGTCCGACTTGCGAGGGAGGACTCGTTCGATTCCTTCGCGACCGCGGCGGCGGAACTAGACTCTTCTCTGTCAGCGCACCGCCAGTCTGAGCACGACGCCCGGCGACTCGAACAGCTCTTCTGGGGCACGCGATTCATCCCCAGGCAGATCGGCGCGGTCCTGACCACATTGGCTGCATTCTTCGGCTTCGCGCTGGCCCATGCGGCTCGATCCCGCGAAAGAAGCGAGTTGCTCGCGGCGATGCGCGCTCAAGGCGTTGGAAACGGCAAACTGCTGGCGTCTCAATGGGTGGAAGCGATGACGTTTGCCATCCTGGGCTGCGTGATTGGGGCGGTCATCGCGTGGCTGGCGCTGGACGGATCCCACGTGCTCCTGACTCCCCCTGACACCGGCGCGACCATCGTGATCGCGGCAAGCATGACGGCGGCCGTCTTCGTCGCCGGTTTATTCCATGCCCTGGCTTTGGGTTTTGTCGGCGGAATTGGAGCGACTCTTCGTTCTTATCGAGAAGCCGCCGCGCCAAGCCGTCCTCGAAAGTAGACGCGATTACAAGCCGGACGCGCCATCGCGCGCTATTCCGCGGCGTTCGCTTCAGCGGCCAGCGAATAACAAACCAGCTCCTTGTCGTTCCGCGCGTAGACGGAGCGATTGGCGAACGCGGGATGCGACCAGACGACCGGCCGTCTGGGATACGAACTGGTTGGCTTGAGCAGGCTCGCGCGGCTGATCTCTTCATAGCCGGCGGGAGAAAGCTTGGCGATGATGAGGTCGCCGGTTTCATTGTGCAGGAAGAACCGATCGCCCTGCTTGACGATGAAGGCGTTGCCCCAGCGAATCGGTTTTCCACCGGTGGTCGGTTTGAAAGTCTCCCAAATGCGCTTACCTGTTTTCAATTCCAGACAGCGCAACTCTCCGTAGCTGCAAACGCCGTAAATGTGATCCCCTTCGATAAAGGGCGTGGCCATGAGCGAGTGCAGGCCGTCGGTGTTCTTTTCGTTTCGACCGGAACCGCGCCAAAGCACGGACGCGGCCGGTTTCTCCGCGTCGAGTTGGAGCGCCATTGGGCCATTGTAGAACGCGGACACGAACAACAGATCGCCGTGCTTTCGCGGGGTGGCGATCGTCAGGCCGGAACGAATCTTAAAAGGCTGCGTCCAATAAACTTTCCCGTTTTCCGGATTGAGCGAATTCACCGCCTCGGGATGCCAGATGATGAGCTGCCGTTTTCCCCCAGCCTCGTAAATCATCGGCGGGCAGTAGCCCAGCTCGCGCGCTGACAACGAGCGCCAGATTTCCTTGCCGGAGTTTTTGTTGAAAGCGACGACCGTGGAATTGCGACCGCCGACCAGGCAAATCAGCTTGCCGCCATCGATCAACGGGTGAGCGGCAAAGCCCCACAAAGGCGTCTTGGCTCCGAAGTCCCGCCTCAGATTCCGGCCCCATCGCTGCTTGCCCGTTTTCGCATCAAGACACATCAGATTGCCCTCAGCCCCGAGGAAATAGACCTTGCCGCCGTGAACCAGCGGCGTAACGCGGGGACCGGCGGGATAACTGACCGTGTAAGTGCAGTCGTATTCTATTTCCCAGAGCAGCTTCCCGTTTTTCTCATCGAAACAAAGCGCGCGTTCAATGCCATCGATGACTCCCCGCTTGAAGTTTTGTTGCTTGTCCCGGTCTGTGAGATCGTCCACGAGGCGGTCATGCACAAAGACCCGCCCCTCGGCCACCGCAGGCCCGGCGTAACCGCCGCCGATCTCGGCACGCCAACGAAGCTTGGGTCCGTCTTTGGGAAACGCCTCCAAAATGCCAGACTCGCGCCAGACGCCGTCGCGCTGCGGCCCCAGCCACTGCGGCCAATCAGCGGCGGCGCACGAACCCGACCCGAAAATCGCGGCCAGGCCGCAAAAAAGAAGGCTGAATAGAGGGAGCCGGGCGAACCGACATTTTCGAGTGGTATGGACGGTCATCATCGTAAATTCAGGAATCCGGCTCTCAGGAATCAGGCGCAGGCTAGACGCTTCGCCGCGAATAGACAAGCCAACCAGGCCGGCGCGTCGACCGGAAGCCAGTTCAGGAACTGGCGCGCGCGCAATCCGGCTTATTCGCCCGGAGACGCGCGCGCATCTCATGGTTGACGAAATTGCGGTCTATGAACGAGATTTCCCCCCTGTGCGTCGCTTGTCTTTCCCCGGATCCTGGTTGCCTTGTCGCGCCGCTCCGCCTTCAAGGCCATTTGAAGCGGGCGCTGCGGGAGCCACCCAAACCGTCCTTGCGCGATCTCCGCGCGCCGACGCCGACCAAGCTATCACGTGAGCGCCCTGATCAATTTCGATTGCCCTCATTGCGGGCAGAATATTGACGCCGACGAAAACATGCGGGGGATGTCGTTTCCCTGCCCCGCATGCGTTCGGGAATTCGACATTCCCGACGCTCCCAGTCCGGCGCCGTCCGCCCCCCGCGCCTCCGACTCAGGCCATACCACTCTGCGAATGCGCTGCCATTCGTGCGGAGGTCTGTGCGACACGGAAACGGTCATTTGCGTTAACTGCGGCTACAATTTCAACACCCGAGAAGTGGTCGACACCCAATTCGACGATCCGCCCAGCCTCGACGAAACGGGGGCGGATGAAGATTCCGACATCATCACCGAGATTGATCAGGTTTCGGATTATCTCGACGCCGCGGAATCACAGCTCGGCAAGGTCGCCTTTTTCCTGAACGAAAAGGGCGTGTTTGAGCTCCCGACGGGCAAGCGCAATCCCGAGCAGCTAGAGTTTCTTGAGCAATTGAACCATGGGCGAGTCCAGGCGCTGGAACTACGCCAGGAGCACAAGCGGATTCAACCCCTCGGCGAGCAGGAGTTCGATCCGCTCGACAACCCGCTGCCCAATTACCACAGCCTGGCCATTCTGTTCGATCGCGACTTCCTGGGCGAAGAGTTCGGTTGGGCGATACTGCTCGGCTTTTTGCGGCGGATCAAACCCTCCGGATTGCGCAAGAAAGTCGTGCTGCACGCCGGCAGCCTCCTGGGATTCCAAAATCTGTGCGCCATCGTCGCGCGCGGACAAATGGCCAAAGACCTGGAATACATTGCCCGACAATTCGACGTCGAATTCGAGCCAGATTGGCTCCTCCCACACCATTTGCGTTTTCTTCGCTCGGACAAATCCGACGGCCATCGGCTCCAAAGGACTTTCTGCATTCCCATCGAACTGATTCTCGAAGAGGGCATCATCTACGCGGATCGCAACGGCGTCACCGGGGCAACCATCACCCAGGAATGCCTCGGCAACCTGGAGTGGCGCCTGCCTCAATGGGTCAGCGAGTCCGAATAGCTGGTCACAGGTTACATCTGGAGCTCGTCGCGCTGAAGGCGTTCACGAACTTGGACTGGGCGACGCCGCTCGCCGCAAGAAAGCCGAGGCTGACAAAGCGTTGACACAAATCGGATACAGCCATCTCCCTGGCCATCCTGAGCACAAACAAAAAGCCCGACTCGCAGAGCTCGCGCAGGAGGATCTCGCCGCGCGCGCGCAAACTGGATGCGGCATCAACGAAAGCGCGACGCCGAGCTTCTTCGAGACACGGTCGCCCGGCTTAAATCCGCAAATATCGAGGAATGAAGCGGCCCCAATCTCGTCAATTCGTCGCCCGTTTCCGAATTGAATTCAATTGACCCCACATACCCCTCTATCTAACTTTCATTTCCCAGTGGGGCGGACAACGCAGGCGGTCCCCATCGCCATGGATTTACGCCCTCAGTCCTGACGCGATTAATCGAGACAAAAACAACACGCTCACTTCAAACCTGGACCCTAGCCAATGCCTGTCTATTCCTACCTCGCCCGAGACGGCGCTTCCGGCCGTGAAACCCGGAAAGAGATCGAAGCGGCAACCGAAGACGCCGCCACAGCCGTTCTTCTCAACAAGAACTACATCGTTCTTGAGATCAAAGAAAAGGTCGGCCAGAAGAAGCGCGCTGGCGGCACGATCAAACTGGACGACATCGTGGTCTTCACGCGGCAGCTCTCGACCATGATCGACGCCGGCCTCGCCGTGGTCGAATCCCTCCGCGCGCTCGGCGATCAAACCACCAACAAGGCGATGCAGGACGTGATTAGGGACGTCACCAGCCGTGTGGAACAGGGCGACAATTTCTCCGACGCGTTGCGCAAGCACCCCAAAGCTTTCGATCGACTCTACACCTCCATGGTGGATGCCGGTGAAAAAGGTGGTCTCCTTGCGGAAATCCTCGCTCGCGTGGCGACCTTTCTGGAATCCCGCCAGCGCATGAACAAGAAGATCAAGTCGGCTCTGATGTATCCGACGATGGTCAGCACGGTCGCCGTCCTCATCACCATCTTCCTGATGGTGAAAGTCGTGCCGGTGTTTGCGGAGGTATTCTCTGGTTTCGGCGGCGCGTTGCCCAAACCAACTCAGTATTTGATCAACGTCAGCGATTTCATAAAGACCTATTTCCTCTTCATAATGTTCGGAGGCGGCGGCATGATCTACAGCTGGTTCTGGTATACCAAGACGCCCAAGGGCATGGCCTTTTGGGACCATATCCGCATTCGACTCCCGATCTTTGGCCATATCGCACACAAGATCATTCTCGCCCGATTCACGCGAACGTTTGCGGCTCTGATCCGCGCAGGCGTGCCGATTCTCGACGTGCTCAACATCGTCGCCAACACCGCCGGCCACACTCAAATGGAGGCCTGCATTCGTCTGGCGTCCAGCGACATCGAAAAAGGCGACGGCATTTCCGCCGCCCTCAGCAAGCACGAAATCTTCCCGGTGATGATTATCCGAATGATGACCGCGGGTGAACAGACCGGCAATATCGACAACATGATGGAGAAAGTGGCCGACTTCCTGGACGAGGAAATTGAGACGATTCTCAACGGTCTGACCTCCCTCATCGAACCTTTGTTGATCGTCTTTCTCGGCGTCACCGTCGGAACGATTGTAGTCTGCATGTTCCTGCCAATCTTCAAGATGGGCGAATTGGTTTCCTCCTGAGGAAATTCGACACGAAAAATCAACGTTTCTCACGAAGCCCCGACTCGAGTCGGGGCTTCTTTTTTTGTCCCTAAGAAACTGAGGAATCGACGACGCGCACGGTCAGGAGTCGCCGACTGCGGGCGCGACGCCGCCATTGACAAGATACAACACGGCCATCCGAACCGCCAATCCGTTCGTCACCTGATCGAGTATCACCGATCGATCGCCGTCCGCCAATTCGCTGGAGATCTCGACCCCTCGATTGATCGGTCCAGGATGCATGATAGTCACATCCGGTTTCGTTCGACCGAGACGTTCTTCAGTCAGTCCAAACATCGCGGTGTATTCACCGATGCTGGGGAACATCGTCTTCCGTTGCCGTTCGTGCTGGATGCGGAGGAGGTTGACGATGTCGGCTCCCTCCAACGCCTCGTCGAGATCGTAGGTAACACGACATCCCATTTGCTCGAATACGCGGGGCACCAACGTGGAAGGTCCGCACAAGGTCACCTCGGCGCCCAGTTTGATCAACGCCCAGATATTCGATCTCGCCACCCGGCTGTAGAGAATATCGCCCAAAATAGTCACCTTGAGCCCCTTCACCTGCCCTTTGGTCTCGCGAATGGTAAACACGTCCAGCAACGCCTGTGTCGGATGCTCGTGCGCGCCGTCTCCCGCATTGATCACCGAGGCCTTGAGAAACCGCGAAAGGAAATGCGGCGCTCCGGCGGCCTTATGCCGGATGATGATAATGTCCGCATTGAGCGCCTCAAGCGTGCGCGCCGTGTCCTTGAGCGTTTCCCCCTTTCGCAGCGACGACGCTTCAACGGAAAAATTAATAATGTCGGCGGACAGTCGTTTGGCCGCCAGTTCAAAACTGATTCGCGTGCGTGTGGACGGCTCAACGAACAGATTCACGACGGTCTTGCCGCGCAACGCCGGCACCTTCTTGATGGCCCGCTCGCCAACCGCCTTGAACGAGCGCGCGGTGTCCAGCACGGTGACGATCTCCTCGGCGGACAATGACTCTATATCGACCAGGTGTTTTCGGCTCCAGCTCATACGCGTTGCAGATAGACTTCATCATTGCCCCCCTGCTCGACGAGTCGCACATCGATGCGCTCATCCCGGGCGGTGGGGATATTTTTACCTACGAAATCGGGTTTAATCGGAAGCTCCCGATGCCCCCGATCGACCAGAGTCGCTAATTGGATGCGGCGAGGTCGGCCAAAACCGCTCAATGCATCCATCGCTGCTCGAATGGTGCGTCCGCTAAACAGCACATCGTCGACCAGCACAATCGTCTTGCCCTCGCAATCGAAGAGAATCGACGTCGGATGCACGTCCGGGGCGGCGCGGCGGTCAAGATCGTCACGATGCATCGAAACGTCCAGGTTCCCGGTCGGAATCGAAACTTTCCAGATTCCCCCCAACAGCGCGGCCAGGCGATCGGCGAGATGAACGCCTCCGCGCTGCACACCCACCACGCAGACGCCTTCACGGGAGTCATCGTTGCGTTCGGCGATCTCGTGCGCAATTCGAGTCAATGCGCGTTCCAGGCCCGAGGCGGAGAGGATCAAATTATCTTGGGGCATAAAAAAACCCGAAACCGTCGAAGTGGCTCGACAGTTCGGATGGAGTCCGGGGTTGCAATTTCATTTTTTCCTTGGGGTCTCTCAGGACCGCCTTCAAGGAACGCGCGCGATTCGCTTTTCCTGCCTGGTTACGTTCCACGCGTGCGTCGCCACCTTGCTCGGTGCCGCACGATCCAGTCAGTCAAAGCCATTTCAAATCCAATATCGTGGCCGGCCTTTTCGGACTCGATCCACTTGTGCTTCATGATCTCCTCACGCTCTGCCTGAAACTCACGGTAGAGCGAGGAATTCTTCAAGAGATCATTGCTGTCAGAGTCGTTTTTCATCGAATCCGTCACAACCGCAGTGTTGTTACCGCTGACCATGCCATCGGAATGTAACACCAGGGGCGGCGTTGACAATCGTTTTGACGTTCGAAATGCGCTCCTCATTCGGGCCGGATTGTATTGATCGTGGAATTTCATCTCGATTTTTCAATCAGGCCAACGTCTCAATCACCGAGCGGGCGACTGCCAGCATCGCCTCGCCGGCCGGCGAGTCCGGAGCTCCGACAACCACCGGGACGCCCAGATCTCCCCCTTCGCGAATCTCCGTAAATATCGGCACCTCGCCCAGAAAAGGGACGCCCTTGCGGGCCGCTTCAGCGCGCCCGCCTCCATTGCCGAAGATCTCCACGCGATCCCCGTTCGGGGTTGTGAAGTAACTCATGTTTTCCACCATCCCCAGAATCGGCACGTTGACTTTCTCAAACATCGCCACGCCTTTGCGCACCACGCCCAATGAGGCCTCCTGCGGCGTCGTCACGATCACCCCTCCATCGATCGGCGCAGTCTGGCAAAGCGACAGCTGAGCGTCCCCCGTGCCCGGCGGCAGATCCACCAGCAGATAATCCAGGTCGCCCCAATCCACTTGAAAAATAAACTGCTGAATCGTCTTCTGAATCATCGGCCCGCGCCAGATCACCGGTTGATCGTCGTCCACGAGAAACCCCATGCTCATCAGCCGCACGCCGTGCCGTTCCAGAGGAACCAGCTTCTCTTCATCGGAGACTTTCGGCCTTTCGGAAATTCCCATCATTAGCGGAACGCTCGGTCCGTAGATATCGCAATCCAGCAATCCGACGCGATGTCCGAGATGCTTGAGCCCGCAGGCGAGATTCACCGACAGCGTCGATTTGCCGACGCCGCCCTTGCCGCTGGCGACCGCCACCACCCGTTGAATCCCAGGAATCTTCTTCTTGCCGTTCCATTGGGCTCCGCCCGCGGCCGGAGCGCCGGGCTGACCCGCCGGCGGTTGTTTGATTTCCACATAGGCCATCTTCACATCCGGCACCGCGCGAATCGCCAACTCGGACTCCTGCTTGATCTGGGCGGCTTTCTCCGGATCGTGAGCGGTCAACTCGATCACCACACTGACGGCGCCGTCACCGCAGGCAATGTCCTTAACCAGTCCGAACGCGACAATATCCCGCGAATAACCGGGATACTTCACGGCGCTCAGGGCTTCTTTGATTGATTCTTGTGTCAACATACAGTGGGGCTTTCCGAAAAGGGGGAAATGTGCTGACGGCCAAGTGAAATCGCAAGCAATTCAGGAATAAAAATCTACCCGAGCCTCATTCCGACGGCTCAATGAGCGAGGCGCGCGCTCCTTGCTGAAACTCGTCCCAGGTCGGCGACATGGAACGCAGATCCTCCACCACTCCGCTCAAAATATCGACCGCCGAGTCGATTTCCTCTTCAGTGTTTTCCATTCCGGCGGAAAGCAGAATGTTCCCTTGAGCCAGCGACGGATCCAGCCCGATGGCCGACAGCGCGCGGGGAATCTTCAACGCCTTCGAAACACAGGCCGAGCCGCTGGCGATCGCCAGACCCTTTAAATCCGAACGCAACACGACGCCTTCGCCTTCAACAAACTCAACGCTCACACTGAGATTCGTGGGGATGCGCATGGGACCGGGTTCCGGGCCGTTCAACCTCACAAAACGAATCCGTTCGCGAATTCCGGCCCACAGACGCTTCTGCAGAATCGCGACCCGATCCAATCGCCGCTCTCGCTCCTTCATGGCGATCTCCGCCGCCACGCCAGCGCCGACGATGGCCGGAAGATTCTCCTCACCCGGCCGCCGGCCGCCCTCCTGCGCCCCGCCATGCAGGATGGGTTTCAGGCGCGCCCTTGCCCGTCGATACAACACCCCCACGCCTTTGGGTCCGTAAAAACGATTGGGCTCCAGGGAGAGCAGTGAGGCATTCATTGCCAGCACATCGATGGGCAGCCAACCGGCGCCAAAAGACGCATCCACGAAAAACGGCGTCCCCCGTTCAACCGCCAATTTCCCCAGTTGTTCGATCGGCTGGACCGTTCCCAGATCGTGATTCGCCTGATGCAGGCAAAGCAGCATCGTCTCATCGGTCAACGCCGTGCGCGCCTCCTCCAAGTCGATCGCGCCCGCGGCGTCGACCGACAACAGCTCGGTCTCCACCCCTCGCGCCTGCTCGCTTAACGCCGTATCCACGACCGAAGGATGCTCGGCGGCGCTCATCACAACGCGTTTTCCCCCAAAACGACGATTCGCTTCAATGGTTCCCAAAATGGCCAGATTCGCCGCTTCCGTCGCATTCGACGTAAAGATGATATCCTCCGGCGATTCGGCCTTAATCAGGGCCGCGACCCGCTCGCGCGCGACGTTCAGGGCGTCCCGGGCGCGCAACCCATGACGGTGCAGCGAGGACGGCGAACCAAAACCATCCCGGGCGCACTTCGCCATCGCCTCCTCTACTTCGGGCAGCGGACGCACGCTGGAATTGTGATCGAGATAAATCTCGCGCATGGCCGCGATGCTAGTCGCGCCCGCGGGCAATCACAATAACTACGCCGCGCCCGGCGCGACGGCTTGCCTTGTCCATGCCCGCGGATTAGGTTCCCCCGCGATGCGTCTCCTGGATCGTTATCTCCTGCGCGAACTGATCGTGCCGCTGGCCCTTTGCCTGAGCGGATTTCTGATTCTGTGGATCTCGATGGACGTGCTCAACGAGATGGAGCGCTTTCGCACAGCCCAGATGAATTCGACGGATCTGGTCGAATACTACCTGCTCAAGCTGCCGGGCGACCTGCCTCAGATTCTCCCCGTCGCCCTCCTGCTGGCGCTGCTTTATTCGCTCACCTCGCTGGCGCGCCATAACGAGTTGATCGCCATCCGCTGCGCCGGCGTCAGCATCTGGCGCATGAGCGCGCCCTTTTACCTTATCGGCATTCTGCTGAGCGGGAGCCTCTTCGCGATTACGGATTTTGTGCTGCCGGACAGCGCGGGCGCCCTGCGAAACGTGTTGACGCGGCGTCTTCCCCACGCGGAGAAACGAGCGGAAATCCACGAGAAATTCAGCTTTGAGAACCAGATTGATAAACGCAATTGGCAGGCGGCTTCCTACGACAAGAATCAACATCTCCTGAACAACGCAAGCGTTGAGTGGGAGCTCGGCGGTGGCAGGACGCACACCATCATCGCCAAGCGGGCCTATTTCACCAACGAAGTCTGGCGATTTGAGGTGGTCGACCATTGGATCAAGGAATTTCCCCTCGACACCCCGCCGCCGATAACCGTCGCCTTTCTTGAATTCCCTGAATTCAATGAACGCCCGAAAGCTTTCGAAAAGGAGATTCAGTTCAAGAGTTTCAGAAAAGATCAGCTGATCAAGAAGAGCCGTTTCCCCCTCAGGGACATCCTGCTGTATTTGGAATACAAAACGGATCTCGACGACGAGGAGGCGGACATGATCTACACGCAGCTTCACGCTCGACTCGCGGCCCCCTGGACCTGCCTCGTGGTCGTCATGATCGCCATCCCATTCGCCTCACTGTCCGGCAAACGAAACGCCTTCGTCGGCGTCGCCAGCAGCATCGTCTTTTGTTTCACTTACTTCATCCTCCAACGCTTTGGCCTGGCGCTGGGCATCAATGGCGCGCTGCCTCCCTGGCTCGCGGCATGGGGGCCCAACCTTGGTTTCGCGGCTCTCGGCATCGGATTGGCGTGGAAGCTGAAGTGAAACCTTCGAACGGCGGGGCCCGTATATGTCCCGCTCGAATATCCAATAGACAGCCATCGTGAGCGACGAATTGAGCGACCTGAAGATCCGCTTTGCGCGGTTGAGCCAGCTCTATGAAGTCAGCAATGTCATCCATTCCTCGCTCGACCAGCAAACCGCCCTGAAAGTCATCCTGACCGAGGCGGTGCGGCTGACCCGGGCCTCCAGCGGATCCGTCGCCCTCGTCAATCCGAACACCCGGGTGCTGGAGATCCTCGCCTCACATGGACTGCCCGAAAACGCGCAAGGCCTCAAACTCCGAGTCGGCGAAGGCATCACAGGCTGGGTCGCTCAAATCGGCAAGTCCGCGCGCGTCGGCGACATCAATCGAGATCCGCGCTACGTCCAACTGCGACCGGGCGTCCAGTCCGAGCTCGCCATTCCGTTGCGCATTCAGGAGAAAGTCACCGGCGTCATCAACGTGGATTCCGAGCGGGAGGACGCCTTCAGCGAGGAGGACGAAGACCTGCTTCAGGAATTCTCCATCCAGGCCGCCAAGGTCATCCACAATTCCTGGATCCACGAGCAATATCGCACCAAGGCCGCTCAGTTCGAGACATTGATCGGCGTCGGACACACCATCAACTCCGCGCTCGATCTTAATGAAGCGCTCAGCCGCATCACCCGCGAAGCCAGCGTGCTCATGGGAGCCCGCATGTGCTCGTTGCTGCTGCTCGACGAATCCGGCGAATGGCTGGAGCTGCGCGCCAGTCACGGCGCCGGCGAAAACTACCTGGCCAAACCCCGCCTCAGCATTAACGAAAGCCTGATCGGCAGAACCCTCCAACTGCTCAAGCCGATCCAGGAGCCGGACATCCAAACCTCGGGCCGCTATGTGCACGTGGATATCGCGCGCGAAGACGGCCTCATTTCCCTGCTGAGCGCGCCCCTAATTTTTGAGCAAAAGGCCATCGGCGCCCTGAACATCTACACGCGGGAGCCGCACAATTTCTCCAATGAGGAAATCCGCCTGCTCACGGCCTTCGCCGACCTTTCGGCCCTCGCGATCGAGAAGACCCGGCTCTACGAACGCCTCGTCGATGTCGAGGAGCAGATGCGCCAGAACGAGAAGCTTTCTGCGCTGGGATTGCTCGCGGCCGAGGTCGCTCATGAGATTCGCAACCCCCTCACCGTCATGAAAATGATGTTCCATTCGCTGGATCTGAATTTTCCCGACGACGATCCCCGGGAGCAGGATGCCAAGATCATGGGCGAAAAAATCGACCACCTGAACAAGATCGTAGAGCAGATACTCACCTTCGCGCGCAGCGCCGAGCCCAAGGTCAGCGAAGTTGACATCAACAAGGTCATCGACGATCTGCGGCTGCTCATCCGCCGCAAACTCGCTCAGCAAAAAATAGAATTGCGCCAGGAACTCGACGCCAACCTGCCCCACGTCATGGGCGACGCCAGCCAGTTGAACCAGGCATTCCTGAACCTCGCGCTCAACGCGATGGAAGCCATGCCCGACGGCGGAGAACTGACCGTCGCGTCGCGAATGGCGACCGCGGACGGAGACGAGCGCGTCGTGGTGGAGTTCTCAGACACCGGCATGGGCATGAGCGAGGAGCAACGCCATCGCGCCTTTTCCTCCCTGCTCAGCACCACCAAGTCCAAAGGCTCCGGACTCGGCCTCGCCATCGTCGGCAAGATCATCGAAGCCCACGGCGGCCAGGTGGAAATCGCGCCGCGCGAGGACAAAGGCACGACCATCCGCGTGGTTCTTCCGATTCAGGCTTGATGTGAAAACATCCCGAATTGCGGGCGCAAAACGGAAAAAGCGGACTATTCGAAATTCAGGGAACCAGTCAGGAATGTTTCTCGTTTTCCGGGACTAACCCTTGCATAGACAGATGAAGAGCTGCATGAAACAATGCCAAACAACGAAACTAGGAGTTCTAGGGGGCCGTGTCAGAAGTTGTTTTAAAAAGAAAAAGAAATGGCGAATATTCAATTACCTCTGATATGAAATCACTCATTTGGCGCTGTCTGATCTTTCTCCTGCCGGCCCTTTCGAGTTGTTCTACATTCTGGACGCAAACTTCATTCTTTAACGACGATTCCGCTCGGGCAAGGGTGTTTCTTACGCGGCCTCAGCACTCCACCGCATCGCTCAAGGTGTCATTCTTTGACAAATCTGGCAAAGTTCTTGACGTGCAGGAAATTCCGAAACCAATCAAGGGTTTCGCTCGTTTCGAACTTGTTTCGTTTGTCGACGACACGCTCGTTCTTAGTCTTCAAAATAGAAAATCACGAACTGTTGGAAACCTACACGTGACCATTGGTAAGGCGCCTGCCATCTTGCCAGAAGGCAGTGACTAGCGAAAAGGGGGCGGTCTGGAATTGCGCTTAATTGAGGCAGGGGCTCGATGGTTGCTGTGACAGTTTTCGACATGGCTCGACGACCGTCAAATGGCGTGAAAGGGTCGGTCCCGGAATCCGGGAATTTCATCTTTCAATTTCCCGCTGTCCGTTCCTCATTCGATTCCAATTCAGTCTGCGCCACCGTTCTCCGGCCTTGTTTTGCCATTCTCCCAATCCTTCCCCTTCTCAGCCCTCGATCCCCGCGTGCGCGCTGCCTTTCAGGCCGCATGCGCTTTCCGGGCGGGGTTCATAGGGCTGAAGCCCTATGCTTTACACGGCCGAGCTTTCAGCCCGAAAACCGACGCCGCCCGACCGAGCTTGCGCCACAATCAGCCACGCTTGCCTGTTTTTGACGGGTCTGCCCCAAACAAAAAAGGGCGGCCCATTACAGGACCGCCCTTTTGAAATA
>JBLHKZ010000084.1:0-19714 GCA_047618185.1 Limisphaerales bacterium | reverse complement strand
CCGATCCAGATTCGGAGTCTCAATCTCGCTCCCATAGCAGCCAATATCCGAAAACCCCATATCATCCGCAAAGAGGATAACAACGTTAGGTTTGGCGCAGGACGCCGCCGCAAAGGCAGAAAGGCAGTTCAGCCACAAAAAACACAAAAAGTACAAAAAGAAATTCCGTCTCATAAGCGGCGAGGAATTTACGCACGATCCAGCTCCCATGCGATTCCAGAATTCAACCAAAAGCCCGCTCCAGCAAAGGGCTCTCAAATTCCGAAGGAAGCCAAAATACCGGTGAGGCAAGAGTCCCTCAAGCCCAAATCAAAGCCCCTAAGGCGGCGCGATAACATATTCCCGCCTTGATGACACAGGCCAACTACCGCCGTTGCCGATTCCGCATTCAAGCGGTCATAAAACAGGTGCTGCATAGCCCTGCTTCTTCATTTCCTTTTTTGCGTCTTCTTGTGCTTTTTTGTGGCCAAAGATCCCCACTCGAATTCCGCTTGCTCTGTTTCGTCATACTGGTTCACTACCCCACACTCATGAAAATGAAATCCAGATTCATCGCGCTTTTAGTTCTCCTCGCACTTTCCGTCTCTGCCGCCTTCGCGGCCTCTTCGACAGGCTCAGGACAGGCGCAGCCGCAACTGGATCAAACGTCACGTTTGCCAAATATCGTTCTCGTGATGGCTGACGATCAGGGCTGGGGCGACATGGGTTATTACGATCACCCACATCTCAAGACGCCCAATTTCGACAAGGCCGCCGCCACCGGCCTGCGCTTCGATCGCTTCTACGCCGCGGCGCCCGTGTGCTCGCCGACGCGCGCCAGTGTGCTGACCGGCCGCCATCCCAATCGCATGGGCGTTTTCAAGTGGGGCCATCCGATGCGCCCCCAGGAAATCACCATCGCCGAGGCGCTCAAGACCGCGGGCTACACGACCGGGCACTTTGGCAAATGGCACCTCGGCTCGGTCCGCAACGGCAGTCCCGCCAGCCCCGGCGCCAATGGCTTCGACGAATGGTACAGCGCGGAGAATTTTTACGACAACGACTCCATTCTCAGCCGCAAGGGCAAGGCCGTTCCCGCCAAAGGCGAAAGCTCTTTCATTGCGGTTGACGCGGCCCTGGACTGGATGAAGGGCGCGTTGAAGAAAGACGCGCCGATCTTCGCCGTCGTCTGGTTTGGCTCGCCGCACAGCCCCCATCGCGCGGTCGATGAAGACCGCGCGCACTACAAGGATCACCCCGAGAAACTTCAGCATTTCTACGGCGAGATCACCGGCATGGACCGCGCCTTCGGCAAGCTGCGCAACTCCCTCACCGACCTCGGCATTCGCGAGAACACGATTCTCTGGTACTGCAGCGACAACGGCGCGCTAGCCAAAATCGGAAACACCGGCGGCCATCGCGGATGGAAGGGCAAGGTCTACGAGGGCGGCCTGCTCGTGCCGGCGATTCTCGAATGGCCGGCCCGAATCAAGCAGCCCCGCAAGACCTACATGCGCTGCAACACCGTCGACATCTACCCCACCCTGCTGGACATCGTCGGCGTCAAGATGCCCAACCAACGCCCGCTCGACGGACAGAGCCTGGTCCCGCTGATCGACAGCCGAAAGATGAACAAGAGCCGCACGATGGGATTCTGGGACGCGCCGGTCAAAGGCATCGGCACGGCTTCCGACAGATGGATGAAGGAGCTTTACGACGCCCAGCAAAAGGGAGGCGACCTCGCGCCGCAGGAGCACAGCCTCAACGCCGCCAAGCTTCCCAACCCGAAACACCCGCTCGATTCCTTCCCCGGACATTCCGCCTGGATCGACAGCCACTGGAAACTCCACCGCATCCAGGGCAAAAACGACAAAGTGAAATGGGAGCTGTACGACCTTGGCGCCGACCCGAAAGAAGCTAAAGATCTCGCCGCCTCTGAGAAGAAACGCGTCAGGCAAATGCGCAAGCCGCTCGATGCTTGGCTTAAATCTGTCGCTCGCAGTTTGAATGGCGAAGACTATTGAAACTTTCTCCAAGACCTTTATGCTTACGCAGGCTTTAAGATCCCGAGTTACTCGGAGGCCAGGCATGCTCCGGGGAGCATACGCGCTTCGCGTGTCGAATTCGGCGCCCCCGCCGTATTCTCCGGGCTCTGGATTCAAGCCGGATGAATTCCAGACCGCTTTGCGCCCTGGCTCATCGGCGGGGCGCCAATGAGAGCACGCGAGGGCGCGCGCGCTCCCCAATAGTTCACCCACAATAACCGCGGCACAAATCGGATTCCGAGAGTTTCACGACCAACCTTTGAAACAAGACGCGGTGGAACGCGTCCCTACCAGATTCAACCAAATCATGCGCCCACTCGATATCGCCGTTGTCGTCGTCTACCTGCTGATCACCCTCGGCATCGGGGCGTTCTTCGGGCGACATCAGTCCCGCAAGGAATTCTTCCGCGCCAGCGGCCAGATGGGTTGGTTGACCGTCGGCCTGAGCGTGATGGCCACCCTATTTTCCTCGAACAGCTTCGTGTTCTACCCCTCGGCGGCCTACGGCGGCAACCTGCGCATTGGGCTCTCGCTGATCGCCTTTTCACTGATGACCCCCGTCATCGTCTTCGTGTTCATCCCGATCTTTTCACGCCTGAACTGCACCACCGCCTACGAGTATCTTGAAAAGCGGTTTCATGTGTCAGTCCGCTGCCTGGCCAGCGGTTTGTTTATTCTCCTTCGAATCGGCTGGATGGCCTCGGCCACCTTTGCGGCGTCGGTCATTGTCACAAGTGTTTCAGGCGTGCCCCAGATTGCCGTCATCGTCACGCTCGGCCTCTTCGCGATCGTCTACACCATGATCGGCGGCCTGCGTGCGGTGATGTGGACCGACGTCATGCAATTCTTCATTTTCGGCGTGACCATCCTCATCGCCCTGGTCCTGCTGGTCATCCACAGCGGACTCGGCATCGGCGAGATCTTTACGGCCTATTTCGAGGGCAGGGAAAACGTCCTCTTCGATTTTGAGCCCTCCATGACTCTGCAATATGGCAGCTGGATCATTCTCTTCGGCGTCTTTCTGGAAGCGGTTTCCGCCTTCGGCGCGGATCAGGTCGCTGTTCAACGCTACCTTGCCGCCCGATCTGAGAAGACCGCGCAGACTGGCGCCTGGGTTAATCTCCTCGGTATGTGGATTATCGTTCCGGGACTCCTGCTCATCGGCGTCGGCCTCTACGCCTACTACGAAAAGAATCCGACTGAGCTGACGCCGATCGTGGAACGCTACAATGCGGAACACCCCAAGACGGCCATCGAAATCGCGGAAATCACGGACATGGGAGCGACTGTCCGTGGAAATGGCCTCTCCGATCGGGCCATGCCCAATTTCGTGCGGGATCGTTTCCCACCCGGCGTCGTCGGCCTGTTTCTCGCCGCGCTCCTGGCCGCCATCATGTCGAGCATCGACTCCGGCGTGCATTCGGTCACCACCGCCATCGTTGTCGATTTCCGCGATCGCCTCTGGCCGAAATGGAAGCCCAAGGACGACCGTCGCGATGTGCATTTCATTCGCCTGCTGATTCTGCTCATAGGCGCGACCTCCGTGGCGCTCGCCTGCTTCGTCGGCGATCTCGGCAATGTCTTCGACGTCGGCAAGAAACTCACCGCGGCCTTCGGTGGGCCGCTGCTCGCCGTCTTCGTGCTCGCCTTCTTCCATCGCGGCGCCAGCCCGGCCGGAGTGTTCACCGGCGCCGTGCTGGGGGCTTCGATCACGCTCGGTCTGATGTATGCGCGCGACGACTGGTTCTCTGTCTGGTTCTGGCCGATCGGATTCGGCCTGTCCATCGTGATCGGCTTTCTCATCAGCCTCTTTCAACCCCGCCCGGCCGACGCTCCCGAACCGCTCACCTACCGCGAAGTCATGCGTCAAACCCGGCAGAACTCGGATACAAAAAAATCATGAAATTCCACGAAATGACCTCCGCCCAGATCGCCGCCGCCAACCGCGATCAAACCCTGCTCATCCTGCCCATCGCCGCCGTTGAACAACACGGACCCCATCTTCCGACCGGAACGGACACAATCATCTGCGACGCCATCGCCAACGCCGTCGAGGCCCGCGCGCCTGAGACCATCATACTGCTGCCCACGCTCTGGCTCGGAGCCAGCGCGCACCACCTCCGCTTCGGCGCCACGCTCGACGCCGACCTCGACATCTACATCAAGCTCCTTCAGGAAATCGTCCGACAGCCCCTGCTCGACGGCTTCAGCCGGCTCATGCTGCTCAACGGCCACGGCGGCAACATCGATCCCCTCCGCGTCGCCCTCCGCCAGCTGCAAACTGATTTCCCTGACGCCCTTCTCACCGGCGCGCCCTACTGGTCGATGGCCGAAGCCGACATCGCCAACGCCATGGACGGCGCCGACAAATCCGTCGGCCATGCCTGCGAGTTTGAAACCTCGATGATCATGCACCTCCGCCCCGAACTCGTGGACACGGACAAGCTCGCCGACCAAAGCGGTTGGCTGCCGGATGTGCTCGACGGCCTCTTTATCTGCCGCGACTTGAAGCAACGCACCAAAGCCGGAGCCACCGGCCGCCCCGATCTCGCGACTCCCGAGAAAGGCGCCGCACTGTTCGAAGCCATCGTCAACCGCATCGGCGCCGTCGCCGAGAAACTGCTCGCTGAGCCGCTTGTAACGATCCATGACCAAGCTTGATTCAGTTTCGCTGCTTGAGCGAAACGTCATCGACCTCTACATCGCGGATTCCGACAAACCCACGCCCCTTGTCCTCTACATTCATGGAGGCGGATTCAAGGGCGGCGACAAAAAGACGATCAGCTAGGGCGCCCTCAAGAGCTACGCCGCACGCGGGGTGTCAATGGCAGCGATCAACTACCTGACCAAAGACGACCCGCCAATAATGATGAGCTACGGCCGCGTCAATGAGCCCATCACCGCGGAAACTTCCGTGAGCGATATCGTTCATCACCCCTTGTTCGGCGTGAAGTTGCAGGAAGAAATGGAAAAGCTCGGTCTCGAATGCCTCGTCGTCTACCGCGACGCGAAGACCCGCAAGTCGGTCCAACACGGCGCCCCGGAACAACGCCCGCTCAACAGCGTGGAATTCGTCATAAAGCAATTCGAAAAGGCGCGATAAGCGCCTCACCAAGGAGCGGCGATCCCGCAGTCGCGCATGCTCGTCCCCGAAAGCGCAATTTCGCCAAACAACATCACCGGGTTCAGAACAGCCCGTTCAAGATTCGTCGATATCCGTTAAGTTGACGCGCGCGCGGGATCGCCGCTCCTTGGCGTCCGCCATGAAACTGGCCGGGTTGCCTTACTTCACCGTGCCCCACCGCTGGTTGTTTTGGCGCCGATCAAACACCCATGGCTGTTTCGCATCGCCGGTCACAGTCACCTGAATCGGCGGAAAATTGGAGCTGATCAGGTCCATCTGCACGTGCGTGATGTTCGGCGCGTAATCGCCTTCGATCACATACCACTTGTGGCCGTCCGCGTGGAGGTAAAGGATCGGTTTGCCAAACGCGGCGGCGGATTCCGCCAGGCCACGCACGAGTCGATCGGTGTTTCCGGCCGCTTCGGCCTGGGCAAAAATCACCGCCGAATGCGCGTGTTTCCCGTGCTTTGCGATACTCGCAGCGACCCACGCCGCGTTGTCGTCGAGCCGCGTCGCCCACTCCGCCTTGTCGTGCACCTTGCCGCCCACCTTGTTGAGGCCGATGAACAGCACTCCATCCAGTAGGAAGGCAAAATTCTCCAGCCGTTCCGCCTGCCGCTCGACCGGCGCGGGCGGATCCCATTTGGCGTCGAAACAGAAGAAGTGGTTCAGCCATTTCTGCCAGCCGGCGGCCGGATCGTCCTGATCGTTCCACTCGTTGTCGCCCGGCACGATGAAGGTGGGGATGCGGTTTCCCTCGGTCAGAATCTGCGCGACGCGGATGTACTGCGATTCAGGCCAGTCCTTGATTTTGCCCGTCACAATATCGCCGCAGTGGACCATGAACGCGCTGGTCTCCAGCTCGTTGTCGATCTTGATGAAGCGCTCCAGGGCAACCTCAGCCGCGGGATTGTAAGGCCCGCAACCCATCGCAGTGAAGACGACCGGTTTGGGCTTGGAGCCGAGAACGGAAGCGCAGCCAATCAAAGCCGCCACAAGCGATACGCTGAATGCCGACAAAAGTAATTTTCGCATCCGCCTGTCATACACCGTTCAAAGAAAAAGAAAATCGAAACAACCTGGCAGCGCCGCGCTTTGACAAATGGCTCCGGATCGACAAACAGATCACCCTACATGAAAGCGCATCTCATTCGAAACTCCCTAACGCTTCTCGCAGCGATCGGTTTCGCCGTGGCAACCGCCGCGACCGGCGCCGTGCCTACACGCTTCCTGTCCGAGCTGATCTTCCAACTGCATGCCAAACACAACCCCGCGACCAGCATCGTCGAAGGCGGCAACAATTTCCCCACCTTGCGCTACCTCGCCCCATACGCTTCTATCCGTCACATGAACCTCAAAGCCTTTCTCCGCCGCTTCGCAATTTTCGCGTTTGCCCTTTCACTCATCGCCTCCGCCCCGATTCTTCGCGCCGCCGAAGGACTGACATGGAAAGCCGGCGTCGCCCGCGCCAATGTCACCCCGGAGGAACCCATCTGGATGGCCGGTTATGCCGCTCGCAATAAACCCGCCGAAGGCAAGGATCAGGAATTGTTCGCCAAGGCGTTGGCCGTCGAAGATGAAGCTGGCGCAAAGCTCGTTATCATCACGCTTGATCTGATCAGCGTCCCGCGCCCCCTGCGCGATTCACTGGAAGGCTACATCAAGACCAAACACAATCTCCCGCCCTCTTCGCTGCTCATCAACTGCTCACACACCCATTGCGGCCCGGAGTTGAGGACCCGGCGCGCAACCAGTTCGATCTACCCGGAAGACGGAAAGAAGACCTTCGCCTACTACGACTGGCTGGAGGCGAAGCTCAAGACCCTCATCGACGAAGCGCTTGCCGATCTCTCGCCCGCCCGCCTGACCTATGGCAGCGCGCGTTGCGGCGTCGCCATGAATCGCCGACTCCCCACCGAACGTGGCTTCATCAACAGCCCCTATTCGCAGGGCCCGGTCGATCACGACGTGCCCGTCCTCCGCATCGACGGCGCCGACAAGAAAATGCGCGCCGTGCTCTTCGGCTACGCCTGCCATAACACCACGCTCGGCTTCTACCAATGGTCCGGCGACTACGCGGGCTATGCCCAACAGTATTTCGAAGAAGACCATCCCGGCGTCACCGCGATGTTCATGCTCGGCTGCGGAGGCGATCAAAACCCTTACCCGCGCCGCTCGTTGGAACTTGCCCAAAAGCATGGCCGTTCCCTCGCGACCGCCATCGAAGCCGCGCTCGGAGCCAATTCCACCACCATCAGCGGCTCGCTCAAATCCGCCTATGAAAATGTCACCCTCACCTACGCCGCGCCCCCAACCCGCGAGCAATTGAACGAACGCGCGAAATCGAAAAACAAATACGACAAGAGCTACGCCGAAGCCCTGCTCGCCGAGCTCGACGCCAAAGGCAAACTCCGCGACAGCTACCCCTTCCCTGTCCAGGTCGTGCGCTTCGGCGACAAACTCACCCTCGTCGCCCTCGGCGGCGAAACCGTCGTCGACTATTCACTGCGCCTGAAGAAAGAGATCAAGGGCTCCGCCGTCTGGGTGGCCGGCTACAGCAACGACGTCATGGGCTACATCCCCAGCAAGCGCGTCCTCCTCGAAGGCGGCTACGAAGCAGGCGACTCCATGAAATATTTTCGGACCACGCTTCACCCTGGCTATTGGGACGAATCAGTCGAGGAGCGGATCATCGGAAAAGTTCACGAGCTGAACGCTGGGTTGAAGTAGAGAAATCAGGCTGTCATCTCCCGAAATTCCAACAGTCATTCGGAGTCTGAAGCCCACGCGAATCTTCATCACGAAAGGGAACCTTGAGGTGCATTTCAGCGACGCCGCCAATCCGTTCGGTTTCACGGTTTTCCCTGAAGACGTCAAAGGCAACGGAACTCGCGAATGGACCGACGGACTCTGGCTCTTTGATGACGGCCAACTCGATGCCTACGCTCCGACAACGGCAAGCCAATAGCCGCGTCTCCAAAAGCGCCCGAGAACTCTCGCGCCCTGTAAAACCATCCCGCAGTTTCCGCCTCCCCCATAACGCATGCGCCAACGGAACGCGTGTCGTGGAGTCTTAAGCGGGCTGCTTCGCGAATAGGGATGTTGTTTGGCGAGGTTGCACATTGAAAAGCGGCAGAGGACAGCCGCAGTCCAGGACCTGTCGGACTGCCTGCGGGCTTTGGATTGCGCGATAGCGTCGTGGAGTGCGGCTGTCCTCTGCCGCTTTCGGGAACGGCCTGAGCCAAACCATTTATAGGGCGCGAGGAAATGATGCCCCTTGCGGGATCGGCGCTCCTTGGCTGCCGCCATGAAACTGACCACCCAGCCTCTTAGATCGCCCCGTCCCGCAGCGCCGCCCCTGTGTGGCTGGCCTTGCACTTCGCCACTTGCTCCGGCGTTCCGACAACGACGACTTCCCCGCCTTCGTCGCCCGCGTCCGGCCCCAGATCGATCAACCAGTCGGCCGATTTAAGCACGTCCACGTTATGCTCGATCACGACCAGCGAATGACCGGCATCGACCAGTTGTTGAAAAACCACCAGCAACACCCGCACGTCGTCGAAGTGCAGGCCGGTCGTCGGCTCATCAAAAAGAAACAACGTCGGCTTCGCCTTGCGCGCCTGGGCCTTCGCGAATTCAGCCAAATGCCGCACCAGCTTTAGCCGCTGGCATTCGCCGCCCGACAAGGTGTTGATCGGCTGCCCAAGACGCAGATACCCAAGTCCGACCTGCTGCAAATAACCTAGGCTCACAATCGCTCGCGCCGCAGGGCGTGAGTCTTTAAACCCACGCAGGAATTCCACCACATCGTCGATCGTCGACTCCAACACATCCGCGACCGACCAGCTTCGCTTGTCCGCCGCGTCAGGCCCGACGCTTCCGTCAACATGCACCTCCAGAACATGCGCGCGATAACGTCTCCCGTCGCAGGAGGGACAGCGAATGAATACATCGCTGAGAAACTGCATTTCAATTTTCTCGAAGCCCATTCCCCGACAACGTTCGCACTGGCCCTGGGCGGAATTAAAGCTGAACGCTCCCGCGGCCATGCCGCGTTGCATCGCCAGCGGAGATTTCGCGAACACTTCCCGAATGAAATCAAAAGCGCCGATGTAGACCGCCGGATTCGAGCGCGGCGTCTTGCCCAGCGAAGATTGATCGACAAGCACGGCACGGCCGAGATGCTTGAATCCTTTGAGCGTCGCGCGTTTGACCGCGTTGGGCTGATCGTCGTTGTCGAAGGCCGTCACCGCGCCCTCGACTTCCTCGGTTCCCATTTTTTCCCGCAGGGCCGGCAGCAGAACTTCGCGTATCAAAGTCGTCTTGCCGGAGCCGCTCACCCCGCTGACGCAGACGAAGCGATTGAGCGGAATGTCGATCGAGACATCCGCCAGGTTGTGCAGGCTCGCGTTTGCCAGTGACAAGGCGCGACCGCCCGGCTTCACCGGGCGACGCTCCGGAATCGGAATCTCCTTGCGCCCGCTTAAATACTGTCCGGTCAGTGATTCCTTCGATTTCAGCAACTGCGGATACGAGCCGTTGAAAACGATGTGTCCGCCGCGCTCACCCTGAAGCGGACCCAGATCGACAATCCGGTCCGCGCCCTTGATGACCGCCGCTTCGTGCTCCACGACGACGACCGCATTGCCCGCGTCGCGAAGCCGCTGCAGGATTTCCACCAGCCGAGATGTGTCGCGCGGATGCAGGCCGACGCTCGGCTCGTCGAGCACGAAGAGGGTATTTACCAGGCGCGCGCCCAAGCAGGACGTCAGATTCACGCGCTCGGTCTCGCCGCCCGACAAGGACCGCGTCGGCCGATCGAGCGTGAGATACCCCAGCCCCACCTCGACCAGGTATCTCAGGCGCGAGTGAGTCTCGCCCAGAACCACGGCAAGCGGATCGGAAGGTTTGAGCGAAGCCTTTCCCCGCAATGCGTCAACCAGCGCGAAGGCATCGCGAATGGGGAGTTGATAGAATTCAGCGAGCGTCAGACGTTCCGCGGCGCTCCCCTTGCCGCCCGGACCTGACAGATAAAATTGCAACGCCTCCGCCTTGAAGCGTTTCCCCTCACAAGTCGGGCAGCGGGTGTAGGAGCGCCACCGCGAGAGAAAGACCCGCATGTGCATCTTGTAGCTCTTGGACTCCAGCCAACGAAAGTAGCCATGCACGCCATACCACAAACGAGGCGAGCGATGCTCGGCGTCGATCCCATAATCCGGGTCGCCCTTCATCACCCAGTCCCGCATCTTCTTCGGCAGCTTGCGAAACGGCACGTCCGTCGCGTAGCCGCGCTTGCGGCACACCTTCATCATGTCCTTCTGACTTTCCGCGCCGTGCCCACTTTCCCATGGCTTCACCACGCACTCGGCGAGCGTGCGATCGTGATCCGGCATCACCAGCCCGTAATCGATGGAGATGATACGGCCAAAGCCCTTGCACGGCGCGCAGGCGCCCACGGGGTTGTTGTAACTGAACAGCGAAGGCGTCGGTTCACGAAATTCGCGGTCGCAGTCGGCGCAGTGAAACTTATTAGAGAAAGGAATAGCCGTCCCGCCACCGTCGACACGCACGGTCAATCTGCCTTTGCCAAAATGATAGGCCTGTTCGCAGGCTTCGACAAAGCGCGAGCGATTGGCGTCGCCGAGCTTCACCCGGTCCTGCACGACGGTCAGAGTCGTCGGCTTCGACCCGCTCCAGGCTTCCCGCGCCTCCTCCAATCGAACCACGCTGGCCGCCGCCGCGACCTGTCCATCGCCATAGAGCGTCCCCGACCGATCGTTCAGGACGTAGCCGTTGGCCTCGCCCTCGCGCGCCGACGCGGCCACCGGAGCCAGGAGCCTCCGATACCCCTGCTTGCCGATCAGCTCCAACGACTCATCGAATGAAAGCTTCTCCGAAAGCGGCAGTTCAAAAGTGATCAGCGCCTGAACGTCTTTGGGGAAATCTCGTCGCACGGCATCCCAGACATCTCGCGGCGACTCCTTACGCACCTGCTTGCCGCAACTCGGACAATGCAATTTCGCGAGGTGAAACCAGAGTAATCTCGCGTGATCGCAAACCTCCGTCATCGTGCCCACCGTGGAGCGCGTCGTCTTCACTGAGTTGCGCTGCTCGATCGCGATCGCCGGCGGGATGCCCTCGATGCTGTCGACCCGCGGCTTGTCCATCCGGTCGAAAAACTGCCGCGCGTAGGGAGAAAAGGTCTCAACGTAGCGACGCTGCCCCTCGGCGAACAAGGTATCGAAGGCCAGCGAGCTCTTACCCGACCCGCTCAATCCCGTGATGACGGTGAATTTGCCGAGCGGGATTTCGAGATCGAAGTTCTTGAGATTATTGTGCCGGACCCCTTTCAGGCGAATGGCCGGCGCGGCTGACCGTCGAGACATGGGGCGGAAATGTAGAGGCGGCGCGCCCGATGTCAATCGACGACGACTCCGGGCTTGCGAAAGACCACGATCCGATTCGTGTTCGTCCCCTTGACCTGATTGTCCACTCCCCAACAATTTGCGGTCTTGGTAAATTTCTGATCGTTGATCATCACGAGCACGGGCTCCAACCCCGCCGCCGCGCCGCAAGGAATGACCGCCTCTTCCAGCCGCACCTTGCCGCCGCGAACCTCGCCCACTTCAAAGGCCACATGTCCGCCCGGCTTCAAGACCCGCCGCAAATCACGTAAAACTTCAGTCATAATCTCGCGCCATTTCTCCAGTTTCTTTGGAACCGAGATCTTCACCGTCGCCGGATCGACTCCGAGAAACCAGCAGCGCAGCCAATTGTCGCCCGCGTAGTCAACCACGTCCAGGAACGGCGGCGAGGTCACCACGAGCGCGACGGATTCATCTGGAATCGCTCGGGCGTCGTGCGCCAGTCCCGTGACCAGCGAGGCGCCGAGCGAGCTTCGCATCAACGCCTCGCGCTCGCTCGCTTCCAGCCGTTTCAACAACTGTCGGCTCTTACGAAAAATCAGTTTCGCAATATCCCGCTGCGGAGGAGTCTGGTTGCGCTTCTCATTAATCTTTCGCTGGCTCTTGACTGAAACCGCCTGATTCGGCGGCAACGAGTAAACCGAGAAAAAGCCCGGCGAATGCCCGGTCAGTCGATTGATCGCCGTCATTCGAATCCACGAGTCAACAGCGTCCAACTGCCCCGAAGCCTCGCGCGCCAGCAGATATTTTTTCAACGCCGCAATCTCGCGCAGCGTCTCCGGGTGGTAGAAAACGAGTAGATCGTCCGGCGCTTCACCTTGTTGGGTCAGATCGATCTCGCTCAATCGCTTGCCAACGGCTTCCAGACTCGGCGGATTCAGCCGAGGCCCGACTAACGCCCGACTCAGCGGATTCACGTCGCAACCGAAGGGAACACGCTCAAGCAAGGCGGCCTCAAGCAGGGTCGTCCCTCTCCCCATGAACGGATCGTAAACCGCATCGCCAGCTTCCGTCAGCCGCTCGATGAAGAAGCGCGGCAATTGCGGCTTGAAGCAGGCCCGATAGGAAATCTCATGCAGTGGATGAGCCGCGCGCTGTTTCGAGGTCCAGAATTCGTTCACGTAGGTTTCGACTTCGATCGGCTCGCCGTCGAGGGATTGAGATTTCGTCGAAAGGACTCGCGTCGCTTCGCCGAATTGCCGAAAGGCAGCCAGTTCTTCGGCCAACGACCCGAACGATCTGGCGGACGATTCCTCGGAAGGATCGGAGCCCAAGATGAATTCCACCTGTTGCAGCATAAAATTGCCCGCCCTATTCGGACCGGCTGCGGAACTCAAGCGCCAATGTGCTAGCAGCGCAAACCTTGGTCGCAACAAGTTGTTCCCAGTCAATTCAAGTGCTCCAAAAAACCGAAAAACAGGACTTGCAAAGGGCATGGTCGATGCCTAGTCTCTGCCTCCTTTCGGTAAAAATCAGGTTCGAACGGTCCATTTGCCGCGCTAATGCCGGCTCCGTAGAACACACAACAAACTAAGAATTTATGTCAGTTAAAATTCGCCTAAAACGGGTCGGAGCGAAAAACACTCCGATGTTCCGCGTCGTGGTCACCGACGGCCGCAGTCCTCGAGACGGCCGGTTCATCGAGGAAATCGGCACTTATGCGCCCACCCAGAAGCAGGGCGTCAATTTTGAAATCCAGCTGGATCGCGCGGATTACTGGATCGGCGTGGGCGCCCAGCCCTCCGAAACCGTGTCAGGCATGATCAAGAAGGCGCGCAAGTCCGCCGACGCCGAGCCGGCCGAGGATACTCCAGCCGAAGCAGCGCCGGCCGCAGCGGCCCCGGAACCCGCCGCAGCCGAAAAACCGGCGCCCGCCGCTGAAGCTACCCCGGCTGCTGAAGCTCCGGCGCCCGCCGAAGAGCCCGCCGCGCCCGCGACGGAAGCCCCAGCGGAGAAACCTGCGGAACCCGCGACTGACGCGGCCAAAGCCTGAACCCTCCGGCCGTATGCAGGCATTTCTAGAATACGCAGTCAAAGGGCTAGTCGACCGCCCTGAAGCCGTGACCGTCACCGAGGTGGACAACAACGGCGGCACGATCTACGAGCTGCGACTGCATCCGACCGATGTCGGAAAGATCATTGGCCGCCAGGGCAACACGATTCACGCATTGCGTTCTCTGGTGATGGTCGGAATCGGCAGGCTCGGCAAAAACGGCCGTTGCTCGGTGGAAATCGTCGAGGACGAGACCGCGGAAGAGGAAGAAGCCCCGGCTGAGGAAGCTGCGGAGTCCGAGGCCTGATCGCCGACAGAATAATTTGACGGGAGTCGGTCCCGTTTTCCAACCGACATGAAGATTGATGTCCTGACGCTATTTCCTGCGATGTTCGCGGGGCCGCTCGATGAAAGCATCGTCAAGCGAGCGCGTGAGGCAAACTTGTTGGATCTCAGGATTCACGACTTACGTGATTACACGCACGACCGTCACCGAACGGTCGACGACCGGCCTTTTGGCGGCGGCCCGGGCATGCTGCTAAAGCCGGAACCGATTTTTGAAGCGGTCGAAGCCCTCGGGGGCGACGACACTAGGGTCATCTTGACCACGCCTGCCGGCAGGCCGTTCAAACAGGCCGTCGCCCGGGAACTGGCGGAAAGTCAGCATCTGCTGATTATCTGCGGAAGCTATGAAGGCGTGGACGAGCGAGTGCGCGAGGCCCTAGTCGACGACGAGATATCGATCGGCGATTTTGTGCTGACCAACGGCGCCTTGCCGGCGATGGCGATGATCGACGCGGTCACCCGGCTGCTGCCTGGAGCCTTGGGCGACGACGGCAGCTCAGTTGACGAGTCGTTCAGCAACGGACTGTTGGAATATCCGCAATATACGCGGCCCGCGGAGTTTCGCGGAATGAAGACGCCAGATGTGTTATTGTCAGGACACCACGGCGAAATTGAAAAATGGCGACGCGAGCAATCGGAAGCCCGAACGCAACGTCAGAGACCAGATTTAACGAGCGATAAAGACGATTCCGCAAATGCGGAATCTTGAGAAAGGCAAAAAGTTATGAGCCAAGCATTGTTTGATAAAATTGAATCGGAACAGTTCCGCGAAGAACCGTTGGATTTTAACGTGGGCGACACCGTCCGCGTTCACACGAAAGTGACCGAGGGCGCCAAGTCCCGCACGCAGATCTTCGGCGGCGTCGTCATGGGCCGTCGCGGACGCGGATTGAACGCCACCTTTCGAGTGCGCCGCATCAGCTACGGCGAAGGCGTCGAGCGCGTGTTCCCCGTGCATTCGCCCGGCGTGGAAAAGGTCGAAGTCGAGCGCAAGGGCTACGTCCGCCGCGCGAAGCTCAACTACCTGCGCGATCGAATCGGTAAACGCGCCCTCGCCGTGAAGGCCAAGGACATGCGCGCCCGCAGGAAGAACTGATTCCAACCTTCCTTCTAATCCATTTCCAAAAGCGAGGCTTCGGCCTCGCTTTTTTTGTGGCCGGCTGGACGCGGTTGGAGGTGGGTAGAGCAGGTGGAGGACGCCAGAGGATAGTTCCAGCGAATCCACCCCGATCCTGTCCTTAACCCCTCCTTCGTCGGCGGATCCCGCGTGCCGGACCCGTTCGAGGAGCTGAGCTTTACCCATAAGTGTTCGAAACGGTCGCATTCGAATCCCAACGGGATTCCGCCCCAAAGCCCACGGTTGGGAGGCACGACCTACCCTGGGAACAAAGTTCAAAAGGCATTTTCAACGCCGAAAGTGTTACGCCAATGATCAGCGATTTGGATGCAACCCCGTTGGGGTTGTTTCGAACAAGGGCATCAAACCCAAGGTAGGCCAACCGCTGTCGCGGAAGGCCAACCTTGGGCTGGAGGGCGTAATCCCGTTGGGATAGAAGGGGGAAAGAGGCTTCATCGCGGATTGCAAGTTTATGGGCAAAGCACAGCTCCGAGGAGGGGAACCGCTCAAGCGGCATATCAAACGCGGCGTTCCCCTTTTCGGAGGGGATATTTCACCCCGCCGAACCAGCCAATTGCGCTTCAGCTTTTATGTCGGCACACAATCGCCTAGACTCCGAATTCATCAGGCATGGACGACTCACCTCCCACAATTCGATTTCAATTCGAGCGCGAGCTCCTGGCATCGGGGGTCGCCCGCATCGCCGGCGTGGATGAAGCCGGTCGCGGACCACTGGCCGGCCCGGTCGTCGCGGCGGCCGTGGTGTTTCCGCCAACCTGGATCGAGTCAGGCCTGCCCGAGGAGTTGGCGCGACTCAACGACTCCAAGCAAATCCCAGAGAAACAGCGGACGCGATTCTTCGACTTTCTTTCCAATCATTCGGACATCGATTCGGGCGTCGCCGTGATCGACGCCGATACCATCGACCGGATCAACATCCTGCGCGCGACCCATCAGGCTATGAACGAGGCCCTGGCGCAGCTTTCCCCGCCGCCCGACCATGCTCTCGTCGACGGCTTGCGGGTCCACACGCTTTCGCATCCGCAAACTCCGATCGTGAAGGGGGACAGCAAGAGCTTCTCCATCGCCGCAGCCAGCATCCTCGCCAAAGTCACGCGGGACCGCCTGATGATTGAATACGACGCAAAATTTCCCGAATACGGATTCGCCCGGCACAAGGGTTACGGCACGGTCCGGCATCTCGAGGCCCTGGTCGCCCACGGCCCCTGCCCCATCCACCGTCACAGCTTCGCGCCCGTTCGCGCCCGGCAGTTGGAGCTCCCCTGACCGAATCCGCCATGAGCCTCCTCAATCGACTTGGACTGCGCGGCGACGGAAAGGAAAAGCCGACCCACCTCAAGCGCGGCGAACTGGGCGAGCGCGCGGCAAAAAAGCATCTCAAAAAACTCGGTCTCAAGTTTCTAATCGCCAACTTCAAATCTAAACGCGGCGAGATCGACCTCATCTTCCGCGACCAGGATTGCCTGGTCTTTGTAGAGGTGAAGACGCGCTCCGACGAATCATGGACGCGCCCGGCAGCCGCCGTGAACGCCCGCAAGAGACGGCTGCTGTCGCTCACCGCCATGGATTATCTGAAGCTGCTCAAAGATGCGCAGGTGAAGATCCGATTCGACATCGTCGAGGTGTTGCTCGAGCCCGACGAAAAGATCAGAGAAATTCGCCACTTGCCCAACACGTTCTCCCTAACCCCGCCTTATCGGCACGGTTGAACAACGCAAAAACCCATGCCCGAACTCCCCGAAGTTGAAATCCTCGTCAGACACCTCAGGCCGCTGATCCAAGGCAAGACTGTCCGCGAAGTCAACGTACGCCGCGCCAAAAGCCTGCGAGGAACGAAGGAAAAGACGTTTAAGAAGGCGCTCACCGGCGCGCGGTTCACCGGCCTGACGCGGCGCGGCAAATACCTCCTCTTCGAGCTGCGTCCCAAAGGCGCGCGCGACTCCTTCCAAATGCTCGGACATCTGGGCATGACCGGCCGCATGTATCTCCAGCCCAAAGGCGCCGACCTGGCCAAGCACGCTGCCGTCGTCCTCGCGCTCGGCAGGCACGATTTCGTCTTCGAAGACACGCGCTACTTTGGAAGACTGACGCTCGACCTGAGCTCCATAGACGCGCTCGGGCCCGAGCCTTTGAGCGAGAATTTCACGGTTGATTACTTTCACGGCCAACTCAAGCGATCGGCCCAACCCATCAAGGTCAAATTGCTGGACCAGACCCTGGTCGCCGGCATTGGGAACATCTACGCAGGAGAGGCTCTCTTTCACTCCGGCATCTCCCCGCGCCGCCAATCTCGCCGACTCGCCCGCGCGCAAACAGCCCTCTTGCTGGAGAATGTTCAACGGATCCTGAGCGACGCCATCGCGCTCGGCAGCTCCATCAAGCTGGATTTCGAGGGATCCGGAAAGAAGGACGGGCTTTTCTACTATGGCAGCTCAGCCGCCTCGACGGCGGCGGCGGACGAGCGTTTTGCCGTTTACGGGAGGGAAGGTCAGCCCTGCCCCGCCTGCGCGACTCCGATCAAGCGCATCGTTCAGGCCGCTCGCAGCGCGTTTTTCTGCCCGAAATGCCAGCGCGGCTGAGATGACCTCGCGAATCCTTATCCTCGTTCTTCGCCTTAATGGAAACTCCCGAGGATGGGGACCAATTGTCGAATCATTGAAAACTTCGCCAGAAAACCCTTGTCACCCGGCGCTTTGTTGCTAAATTCCTGCGCTCTTTAACTATGAAAGCTGACATCCATCCTAGCGATTACCGCACCGTTCTATTTTCGGACTCGGCCTCTGGAGCCACGTGGCTCGGAAAGTCCTGCGCCAAGACCAAATCCACCGCAACCCACGAGGACGGCGAGGAATACCCCACCGTAATGCTGGGTATCAGCAATGTTTCGCACCCCTTCTACACCGGCAAGCAGACATTCGTCGACACCGCCGGACGCGTGGACAAATTCCGCCAGCGCGCCGCCAAGACCAAGGCCGCCCAGGAAGCCGCCGCCGAGCGCGCGCCGGTCAAGAAACGCCGCTAGCCAATTCAATTTCGATACACCCGCATGGAAGATCCCGTGCGGGTGTATTGTTTTCCGGGATCCTCCCCGATCCCGTTCCCCCCATTTCACCGTCTCCCTACGACCGTCGAAAACCATGGACCTCCGACCACATGTCGAGCGATTCAAAACGCGCCTGAGCGAAGCCGAAGCCGCGTTGAGCGATCCGTCCGTCTTCGACAATCAGCAGAAAGCCACGGAGCTTTCGCGCGAATACGGCCGCCTGAAAGCCCTCGCCGCAGCCGGCGACGCCTGGCTCAAGACCGTCGACGATCTGCGGGAAAATCGTGAAGTCGTCCAGAGTGAGCCCTCCGACTCGGAACTGGCCCAGATGGCCAAGGAAGACATCGAACGGCTCGAAGTGGAGGAAAAACGGCTCACCCAGGAAATTCAATGGGGCATCGTCCCGCCGGATCCGACCGATTCGCGCAACACCATCATCGAGATTCGCGCCGGCGCCGGCGGCTCTGAATCCGCCCTCTTCGCCGCGGATCTTCATCGGATGTACACCCGCTACGCCGAGACCCGCGGCTGGAAGGTCGAAAGCATCGACGCCAGCCCATCCGACCTCGGCGGTTTTCGCGAAGTGTCATTCCTGATTTCCGGACACGACACGTTTAAACGATTCAAGCTCGAGAGCGGCGTTCATCGAGTCCAGCGTGTTCCGGTGACCGAGGCCTCTGGCCGCATTCACACCAGCACCGCCACCGTCGCCGTGCTTCCCGAAGCCGAGGAAGTGGACGTGCAGATCAATCCCGACGAGTTGGAGATCACCACCTGCAAGGCAACCGGCCCGGGCGGCCAGGGCGTCAACACGACCGACTCCGCCGTGAAGATCCTGCACAAACCCACTGGCATGATCGTTAGCTGCATGGATCAGCGTTCGCAGCTCAAGAACAGGGAACGCGCCATGAAGGTGCTTCGCTCGCGCCTGTTGGAAAAGAAGATTGCCGAGGAAAACGCCAAATATGCCGCCCAGCGTAAGTCCCAGGTCGGCACCGGCGAACGCAACGAACGCATCCGCACCTACAATTTCCCCCAAAACCGCATCACCGATCACCGCATCGAACTGACCCTCCACAACCTGCCCACCTTCATCGAGGGCGACATCGACGGCATGATCCAGCCCCTGCTCGACAACGAGTTGAACGAGAAACTGGCCGACGCCGGACTATGAGCATCCAAGGTCTGATCTTCGATTTCGACGGCACTCTTGCCGACACCATGCCCCTCCACTGGAAAGCCTGGCATCCGGTCATGGAGAAATACAATTTCACCCTCACCGAGCAGCGCTTCTACGCCCTCGGCGGCGTGCCCGCCCGCGACATCATTCGCATGCTCGCCGACGAGCAGGGCGTGGAAGTCGATCATCTCGCCGCCGCCAAAGACAAAGGCCAGTTCTACATCGATATCCTTCACGAGGCGGAGATCATCGATATCGTGTTCGACATCGTGCGCGAACACCACGGCAAGCTGCCGATGGCCATCGCGACCGGCGGCTCCCGCTACGTCGTGACCCAGGTCCTCGACAGCCTGGATATCGCCCGCTATTTCGACGCGCTCGTCACCAACGAGGACATCGTCAATCAGAAGCCCGCCCCGGATATCTTCCTCGAAGCCGCCCG
>JBLHKZ010000083.1:0-19970 GCA_047618185.1 Limisphaerales bacterium | reverse complement strand
ACACCATTCTCAACCTGCACGATATTCCGCCGACCATGTTGGTCGCGGGCGGCGGAGTGATCGGCTGCGAGTACGCCTGCATGTTCGCCGCCCTCGGCGTCAAGGTCTCGCTGGTCGAGGGCCGCGAGGATATGAAGCTGCTTGGCGTCCAGATCCTCGGCGAGCAGGCCAACGAGCTGATCCACATCGGGCTGCAGGCCATCATGCTCAAGGCCAACGCCGATCTTTTCATTCAAACCTGTTTCAACTATCCGACGCTCAGCGAGCTCTACAAATACGCCACCTACGACGCGTTGGGAAAACGCGCCCAGTCGTCCGGGGACGAACCCAACCCGCCCAGTCCCTGACGCGATTGAAAGCAAGTGGTGAATTGAAACGAGTTCAAAGGGATTGCCTGCCGGGACGGCGCCTGATTCAATCCCGCGCGTGCCTCCTTCATACGTTTCCCCAATCACCCACGGAGGAGTCCTCCGCGCTCCAATCTCGTCGAACGCACGACGCCCATGATCACAACCGCGCTTTTCCGCAATCGTCTGCTTATTGGAACGCTGGCTCTCGCGGCAACATTCTCCGCGCGCGCCTCGGTTCCCTCGTCGACGGCCCCGCCCCTCCCGCAGCGTGAATTTCGTGGCGCCTGGGTGGCCACCGTCGCGAATATCGACTGGCCCTCGAAGCCAGGGCTGCCCGCCGGCCAGCAACAGGCGGAGTTCATCGCCATCGTCAAACGCGCAAAGGCTCTGCGACTCAATGCCGTCATCCTTCAGGTGCGCCCGGCCTGCGACGCGCTCTATCCCTCGAATCTCGAACCCTGGTCCGAATACCTGACCGGCAAGATGGGCAAGCCTCCCGCCCCTTACTACGATCCGCTCGCCTTCGCGATCCAGGAATGCCGCAAACGCGGACTGGAGCTTCACGCCTGGTTTAATCCCTTTCGCGCCCGAGATCCCTCCGGAACTTCATTGGTCGCGCGTAATCACATCAGCCGCACCCAACCCAAGTTGGTCAAATCCTACGGCCGTTACGCCTGGCTCGATCCCGGAGAGCGCGACTCCCAGCGCCACTCGATGAACGTGATCATGGACGTCGTGCGCCGCTACGATATCGACGGCGTTCACCTCGACGACTACTTCTACCCCTACCAGGAAAAAGGCGACGACGGGAATGTGATCGACTTTCCGGACGGAAGCAGCTGGAAGGAATACCTCGGCGCCGGCGGCAATCTTAGCCGCGCAGATCGCCGCCGTGAGAGCATCAACTACTTCGTTCGCTCGCTCTACGCCAATGTGAAAAAGGAGAAGCCCTGGGTCCGGGTCGGCATCAGCCCCTTTGGAATCTGGCGTCCGGGAAATCCGGCAAAGATCCGCGGCACCGACGCCTATACCCAGATTTACGCCGATTCCCGTAAATGGCTGAACCAGGGCTGGCTTGACTACTGCGTGCCTCAGCTCTATTGGCCCATCGCCCCCGAGGCCCAAAGCTACCCGGCGCTGCTCAACTGGTGGGCCTCGCAGAACGTCGCCAAGCGCCATGTTTGGCCGGGCATCGCATCCCACAAGGCCGGGACGAAATTCTCGGCTAAAGAGATTCCCGAGCAGATTCGACTGGCCCGCAATCACCCGGGAATCACCGGACACATTCATTGGAACATGAGCGGGCTGATGAAGAACAAGATCTTGATCGAATCCATGCATCGTCGGGTCTACACAGAACCGGCGCTCACGCCTGCATCCACCTGGCTCGACAACCGACCGCCTGCCGCGCCGGCCCTGAAAACAAAGCCCGGCGAAGCGCTCGTTTCGTGGACCGAGCCTCCCGGAACCGAGCGCGCCAGCCAATGGGTTCTGCAATCCTACAGCGGCGGCGCCTGGCAAACTCAAATCCTTCCGGCAAACGTCAAAGGCACACGAATCGAAGCGGGTAAATCCGGCCATGCAATCGAACGAATCGCCGTCTCAGCAGTCGATCGTTGCGGCAACTTGAGTCCGCCAAGCATCATTCGCCCTCGGTGAAATCTTTTTCAACATCGAACGGAAAACCGCGATTGGCGGTCTCTTACCCGGAATCAGAATGAATTTTGTGACAAATATTGTATTCTAAGGGTGCAAATCATGATAAAGCAGCAAGCCGTGAAATCGAAGATCCTCTCCCTTGTTCTCCTCCTTCAACTAGTCCTCCTGCCGATCGCCAACACGGCCGAGAAGACCCCGGCGAACGAGCGGAAGCCCGGCCAGTTCGACACCCTCATCGCGCGCCAAGTTGTCAATTTCATGAGGCAGTACCATTTCGACAAGGAACACCGATCCCTCAACCCGGAGAAGGCCAAGTTCTTTCTTGAGACCTACATCGAAGGTCTGGACAATCTGAACCTCTTTTTCCTCCAGTCCGACATCGATCAGTTCATGATGTTCGCGCCCGGGCTCGACGCCAAAACCCGGGCCGGCGATATCACGCTCGGCCACCTCATCTTCGACAAATTCATCGAGCGACTGGATGAAAACCACACGTATGCCAACCAGATGCTCGACAAGGGGACCTTCGATTTCACCGATGAAGCGCGCTACCTGGTGAACCGACGAGAAGCGGAGGCCCCAAAGGACAAGGCCGAACAGCGCGAACTATGGCAAACCCGGCTGCGCTACGAATACCTTCAGGAAAAACTCAACAAGACCGAGCACGATGAGATCATCAAGACCCTCAAACGACGCTACGCGCGAATCCGCCGGCACTTCCGGGAACTCGATGGCGACGACATTCTCGAACTCTACCTTTCCAGCCTGACCCGCGCCTACGATCCGCATTCCGATTACATGGGCCGACACGCCCTGGAGAATTTCGAAATCTCCATGAAACTCTCCCTGCACGGCATCGGCGCCCTGCTCAGCTCGCCCGACGGAACCTGCGAAATCGTGCGCGTCATCCCCGGAGGCCCCGCCGCTCTCAGTAAGAGGGTCCATTCCAAGGATAAGATCGTCGCCGTCGGTCAGGCCGACGAGGAGCCTGTCGATGTCGTCGACATGCCGCTGCGCAAAGTCGTCGACCTCATTCGCGGCCCCAAAGGCACGGAAGTGCGCCTGACTGTCATCCCCGCCGACGCCTCCGACACGTCCGTTAAAAAGGTGATCAAACTGGTTCGCGATCGGATCCCTCTCGAAAGCCAGGAAGCCACCGCGCAGTTGATCGAGATGAAAGACGGCAAGGGCGACACACGCCGGCTGGGCATCATCGATCTCCCCTCCTTCTACGCCGACTTCAACCTCGACAACTCCAAGAAGAAGAAAGATCTGAAAAGCACGACCAAAGACGTTTCCACCCTGCTCCAGCGCCTGAAGAAGGAGAACATCGAAGGTCTTGTGCTCGACCTCCGACGCAACGGCGGCGGCTCGCTCGAAGAAGCCATCAATCTCACAGGCCTTTTTATCAGCGAGGGGCCCGTCGTTCTGGTCAAAGGGCTGGACGGTAAAATCGACGTGGATAGCGACACCAATCCCGAAATCGACTACGACGGACCGCTCATCGTCCTGACAAGCCGGCACAGCGCTTCGGCCTCGGAGATTCTCGCCGGCGCCCTGCAGGACTACGACCGCGCGCTGATCGTCGGCGAAAAGTCCACTCACGGCAAAGGCACGGTTCAAACGCTCATCGAACTGGACCGCTACTTTCAGAGTAAATTCGAGAAGGAGATCGACAACAAGACCTTCACGCCGGGCGCGCTCAAGATCACCATTCGCAAGTTCTATCGTCCCAGCGGCCATTCGACCCAGAAACGCGGCGTGGAGCCGGACATCATCCTCCCGTCGATCGGCAATCACGCCGAGGGCGTTGGCGAAGCCGAACTCAAGAACCCTCTGGAGTGGGATTTCATTTCCAAGGAGGATCTGGAGCGGGAGGAGGTAGTTTATACTCGTCTCGATCGAGCCACCCCGTATGTGAAAGCCCTTACCGCAAAGCATCAAAAACGGATCGGCAACGACCAGGATTTCACCTATGTCCGCGAAGACATCAAACGCTACAAGGAGTTGATCGCGGACAAGACGGTCTCCCTGAACGAGAAAATTCGCGTCAAAGAGAAGGAAGAGGTCGAAGCGAAGGTCAAGCGCCGCAAGGAGGAAATCAAAGCCCGACCGGCGTCCGATCTGCTGGCCTACAAATTCTCCCTCAAGAACATCGACATGGCCGGCCTGCCCGAGCCAAACCTGAAAGAAGAAGATGATGATGTCCTCGACGAGAAAATTAAGAAAGAGGACGAAGAAGAAGAGAAGGAAGAGGATAAAGTCCCCGCCATCGACGCCGGCATGAAAGAGGCCCGCCTGATTCTCATCGACTATATCGACCTCTATCCGAAACGAGGCTCCGTCGCCGTAACCAAGTAGGAGCGTCCGCTCCGGATTTTTCGTAAAACAGCACGCCAGCCGCTGTTCGACGCGTCGTCATAGATTTTAGTCCATAGAACCCAATTTGCGTTCCACTCAAAAAAGCGTTTGTGGCCGGGCAAGAAACGTCTCAATAAGGTATGTATTAAGACGTGGATTCATGACAAATAACCAACAATCGAAACGCGTTAACCAGCTTAATAACTAAGATGAACCTGAAGGAACTCCTCATCCTCCCATTGACCGCAGCCCTCATTGGATGTGGCGGCGGCGAAGCGAATGTCACCGAAGAACAGACCTCGGAGAACACCGCGATCAAGGCGAAAGCTGATGCCTCCGTTCCTGGCGAAGGGGTCTCTAATCCCAATCTCGCGAAGAGCGAGGAAGCCGAAGATGCCCCTCCTGGCGCGCGGATGGCAAGCAAGCCCGCGGACACCGGTCTGGGCGGCTTTGGCGCTCCAGATGCGATCACCGGCGAATCCAAGACAAGCCTGCAGGCGCTGCAGGATGCCGTCACGATTTACGACCGCATACGCGCCACCTCGGTCCTCGAACCAAACCAGAAGGTCTGGCCCAAGTTGACCTCGCTTGAAGACCTCGTCACAGTCCGCTTGATCAGCCGTATTCCGGATGGACCGGACGGCAAGAAATGGAGCCTCAACACCGACAAAATGGCGGTTGAGCTGAAATAACCCTCGGACAAGACATTTGCAAATCGAACCCGAATCTCCGGAGCAAGCCCGGCGAACACCCACAGTCGCAATCTGGGGTGGCTTGGCGACTCTTCTTGTCCTGGGTCTGTTCTTCGTCATTTGGCGCCCTCAGGAAACCCCCGCCCCGGCGGAGCGATCGCTCCTTCCCCCCGGCATTCCTGCCGCCCCCAAGGCATCAGCCAAAGACAGCTCCGCCAAAATGAAGGAGCTCCTTGGGGAGCTGGCCCGCGAGACCGACCGCCGCCCCCACGATTATTGGAATCACGCTCTCCTCGAGCCGTTGCGCGCCCGAATGAATCAGGCGACCAATGTCTACGAACGGATGTATTTCATGTTCGAACTGGCCCAGGAATCTTTGAACGCGAACGAACTCGAACAATCGGTCGAGCTGTTCGAAGAGTTCTTCAAATTACAGCAAAAGCACGATCCCAACTATTCGAAGGCCGACCTCGCCGATCTGCAAATGAATCTTGCCGTCGCCCGTCTGCGCCAGGGCGAGCAGGCCAACTGCATCGCCCATCATAACCCAGCCTCCTGCCTCTTCCCGATCGCGAATGAGGGTGTCCACGCCAATCCCGAGGGCGCTCGCCTCGCGATGGAACTGCTGGAGATGGTCTTAAAAGAGAAGCCGGAGGATCTTCAGGCGCGCTGGCTGCTGACCGTCGCGGCCATGGCGAAAGGCGGCCCTCCCTCCGACGAAGCGCGGCAATGGCTGCTGCCGGAAGACCTCTTCGCCTCCGACTACGACATCAAACGCTTCACCGACATCGCGGCGGATGCCGGCCTGGCCGTCAACGGTCTCGCCGGCGGCGCGGCCCTCGACGATTTCGACAACGACGGCGACCTCGATCTGATGACATCCGCCTGGGGCCAGAAGGATCAACTGCGCTACTTCACCAACGATGGCAAAGGCCACTTCACCGAACGGACCGAAGCCGCCGGCCTGACTGGCCTCTTGGGCGGCCTCAATATTTTCCAGGCCGACTACAACAACGACGGACACACGGATCTGTTCGTCGTGCGCGGCGCCTGGCTGGACGCCGCCGGGAGGCATCCCAATTCGTTGATTCGCAACAACGGCGATGGGACGTTCACCGACGCCACCTTCGACGCCGGCATGCTCAGCTTCAACCCCAGCTCCTCGGCCGCCTGGCTCGATTTCAACAACGACGGATGGCTGGATCTGTTCGTCGTCAACGAAACTCTGGACGCCAAAGCCGCGGCGCGACCCTGCGAATTGTTTAAGAACCAGGGCGACGGGACTTTCAAGAACGTCGCTGCAACGTGCGGGATTGGAGTGGTTGGCTATTTTAAAGGCGTCACCGCCGGGGACTACGACAACGATGGATGGATCGATATCTTTCTGTCCGATTACTATGGGAAGAATCGATTGTTTCACAACCGCGGCAATCAAACCGCTCAATCAGCGCCGCGTTTTCAAGATGTCGCCGCCCAGGCGGGCGTCACGGAGCCGGAGCACAGTTTTCCCTGTTGGTTCTGGGACTACGACAACGATGGCTGGTTGGATCTGTTCGTCGCCGATTACGACCCCGACAACCGGGAGGACATTGTGCGCGGCTATCTGGACCAGCCCCTCAAGGGCCAGGGAGCGCGGCTTTATCGCAATCTGGGCAATGGCGCCTTCCAGAACGTCACCCAACCCGCCGGGCTGGAAATAGCGACTCTCGCGATGGGCGTCAATTTTGGCGATTTAGACAACGACGGTTTCCTGGATTTCTATCTCGGCAACGGCACGCCGGACTTTGGCGATATTTTTCCCAATCGCATGTTTCGCAACGCCGGCGGAAAATCGTTTCAGGACGTCACCACTTCAGGCGGTTTCGGGCACCTTCAGAAAGGACACGGCGTCGCCTTTGGCGACATCGACAACGATGGCGATCAGGACGTCTACGCCGTCATGGGCGGCGCCTATACCGGCGATCGTTTCTTCAACGCGCTCTTCGCCAATCCCGGCCACGGCAACCGCTGGATCAAGCTCCAGCTTGTCGGCCAAACATCCAATCGCTCCGCCATCGGCGCGCGTCTGAAACTAATCGTCGATGCCGATGGAAATGAGCGCGCCATCCATCGCGTCGTTGGCTCCGGAGGCAGCTTTGGCAGCAATCCCCTGACTCAGGAGATCGGACTTGGCGCGGCCGATTCGGTGAAGCGACTGGAGGTTTCCTGGCCGACGTCTGGGGAAAAACAGACTTTCGAAAACCTGAAGCCGAATGAGCGTTACACCCTCGTCGAAGGGTCGAAGGCGCTTTCGGCCTCGGCTCCGACGGAAGCGTTGAATCGCTAACGTCGCGCCGCGCTCTTAATTGGCGGACGCGCCCAACACTCCCTTTTCCCTGAGGAAACCCTCCAGAATCTCCGCGACCAGCCGATGGCCCCGAGCATCCCAATGATCCTCATGCGCGATGCTCTTGTCCACGAGGTCAGGCAAGGCCACGCCGCGATCCGAAAACTCGGAATCGAGATCGATGTATAACGCCCCAGGCAGTTCGGCGACGATCGACCGGGCCTCCGCCGACAGTTCCTTCAACATCGGGTGCGCCGGATTTACGAAGCGACCGAACGACGCTACCGAAAACACCGCGCCGCTCCGCGTCGTCAGGCCGGAAATCCCGCCAAACAGCGCCTCCATGACGCTTCGACGCGCGACCTCCGGAATTTGAAGTTCCCCGACCGTCACACCCGGCTTGGGCGTCGGTTGATTGACGAATGGCAACGCCGTTGGGTCTCCCGCGAACTCGCCAAAATTCCGACCGATCAAAGGCTTGTTCAAGCCATAGATGCTCGATGCCAACGAACCCTTGAAATCATTCGCGACACAGAACGCCAGCAGCACGACATCCGGTGAATACTTGAGCCCTTCATCACGCAAAAATAAATACTGCTGATCGGTGCTCCATCCGGAAACGCCGGTATTGATAACCTCCCACTTCACGGCTTCGCCTTCCAGCGCGGCTTCGAGTTTCTCCGTAAAAACATCCGCATCGGCGACGCCGTAACCCCAGGCGTAGGAGTCGCCCAGAACCAGAATCCGTTTCACTCCCAGCGGTTTCTCATAGGCATATTCACGATCGCGCAGCCCCTTGGAATTGATCGTGAGCGGTCGCCCGAAGGTGGTCGATTTCCAGTTGGGAATATTCCTCCACCCAAGCTGCTCATCGTAAAGGTATCGATGCCCACTCTTCTCCGCCCCCGGCTCCTCCAGGATCAACGCGCCCTTTTCGACCGGATACTCGACAACATCCGCTCCCCCGGGAACCAGCCAGCCGAACGGTCCAGGCGGAACCACGCCGAATCGGATCAACGCCATCGCGAGCAAGAGGCTCCCCCCTAAAGACGCCAGCGTGATAACGATTCGAAATCGACGCAGCCGCGCGCGAGTCTCACGATCATCCGAGACGGGCCGGCCTGATTTAGGTTCTTCCAATTCTGACATTTGACAATAATGGAGCGCCGTTCTAGCGCGCGGCTCGTTGTACGGCGCCGGAGGTCGAATTCAATCTCGGAGCCCGGAAAACCACCGATTGCCCCCGACTCCGAAACGCGACCTTGCCTTGCCTTCGGCCTGGCCAAGGGGCGCACGACACGTTTCGAAACGACGGGCGACCCCTTGTTTCGTAAATCCTGCGTCTTGCCGGAGGCGGGCAGGATGCCTGCGTTACGTGCGAGAGGCGCCCCTTTTTCTACGCCAATCTAATTTCGACATTTTTGACATGCACCCACGGCCGCTCATGAACCAACGATCAGCTTGTCTTTTCCCCGCCGATCGCGACAATACGCTGGCAATGAGCGATTCTCAGACAGACAAGCAGACCGATCCAAAACCGGCCGCCCCCAACGAGCCTGATTTCGACTACTTCAACCGGCACATGGTCTTCGGCTGGTGGACGCTTGCCCTGTTCATGGCGCTGGGTGTCTTTCTTGAGTATCTCCACGGTTTCAAAGTCGGCTATTATCTGGATGTCGGCAATGAGACGCGCCGGTTGATGTTCACGCTGGCGCACGTTCACGGAACTTTGTTCGGCGTAATCCACATTCTCTTCGCGCTGACCGCGCGCTTCATGCCCGCCAAGGCCGACAACTGGCAGCGCATCGCTTCCCCCCTGCTGATGGCCGCCTCCGTGCTGATGCCCGGAGGCTTTTTCCTGGGCGGGGTCTGGTTCTACGACGGCGATCCCGGGCTTGGCATATTCCTCGTTCCCATCGGCGCGGTCGCGATCATAATCGCCACCGTCCTGACCGCCCTTGGGACGGGCAAGGTCTCCGGCCGGGATTGACGGGATCTCGCTGTCACCAGTCGCCCCTGTTCCCATCCACGTTTTCCCAACGCGCTGCGAGCGGCAAACCCACCCATTTTGCCGACCCTATTTGCCTTTAATAACTCACCCCGGGAAATAGAATCGAGACGATGCAAGCGTCACCACGCCATCGACAGCTCCCATCAACCCTCGTTCGCTGATGCTCGATCTCGAAAGCATGCTGCTCATCTGGGTGTGCGGCGCCGCCTTCCTGCCGCTGGTCATCTGGATTCGACGACGCACCGCCAAAACGACCGGCATGGCGGTCCTGGCCCTTTGGATTGGCGGCTCAACCGCGCTGGGGCTCTATTCGGTAAAACAGCGTCCCGTCATCGTTGAAGAATCCGCCGTCAAGGATCGGCCAACCCAACACGAATCCGAAGGTTATGTGACTTCCAAAACCTGCAAGTCGTGCCACCCCGACGCGTATCGCACCTGGCATGCCTCCTACCACCGAACCATGACGCAACTTCCCACTCCGGAAAACGTCATCGGCAACTTCAATGACGTCTCCGTGAGATTCAAGGGCCACACCTACAATCTCGAACGCCGCGGCAACGAATTCTGGGCGGAGCTTCCCGATCTGATCGCCCCCACCACCAACACCGTCGCGACGCGCATTCAGCGCCAGATCAAGCTCCTCACCGGCTCGCACCACATGCAGGTCTATTGGATATCCGTGGAAAATACGCGCAAGCTCTCCATGCTCCCCATCGTCTGGCTGCAGGAGGACCAACGTTGGATCCCGCGAAGCGCCTCTTTCCTCCGGCCGCCCAGCAAGGAAACGGATCCCGAGAATGGACGCTGGAATATCGCCTGTATCCGATGCCATACCACCCACGAACAACCTCGCATGGAGAGCTACGATAAAATGGACACGCGGGTCGGTGAGTTTGGCATCGCCTGCGAGGCCTGTCACGGCCCCGGTGAAGAGCACGTCAAGGCGCACAGCAATCTCCTGGATCGATACACCCGACACATCAATCGCGACCAACCCGACGTCACCATTGCCCAACCCGCCAAACTCACCGTCGAGCGCTCGTCCGAAGTTTGCGGTCAATGCCACGCCATCTCGTTGGAGACCAATCAGGACGAATACGCGCGCTGGCACGAAACGGGCAAAAGCTATCGTCCGGGCGATGTGCTCTCCGACAGCCTCACACCGATCCTGACCACCAACAAGACGTTCATGTCCGTGCTGTTTCAGGACGACACCAACAAGGAATCCGGGTCCTTCTGGAAAGACGGCACAGTGCGCGTTTCAGGACGCGAGTACAACGGACTGCTGGAATCTCCCTGCCACGTTCGTGGCTCAGGCCCTGAAAAACTCACCTGCCTGTCCTGCCACCAAATGCATGGCGCTGCCGACGACCGACGCCCGCTTACGGAATGGACGGACGATCAGCTCAAACCCGGCATGCGCGGCAACCATGCCTGCCTCCAATGTCACACCGAATTCGCCGATCGGCTTGAGGCCCATACCCATCATTCGCCCAATTCCACCGGCAGCCTCTGCTACAACTGCCACATGCCGCACACGACCTACGGCCTTTTGAAGGCGATCAAAAGTCACAGAGTTGAATCTCCGTCCGTCGCTGCCAGCGTCCAGACCGGCCGTCCCAACGGCTGTAATCAATGTCACCTCGACAAATCCCTCTCCTGGACCGCCGCCCGGCTTTACGAATGGTATGCCGTCACTCCGCCAGAATTGACCGCCGACCAGAAAAACATCGCGGCCTCCGTGCTTTGGGCCTTGCGCGGCGACGCCGGCCAGCGGGCCTTGATGGCCTGGTCTTTTGGCTGGAAACCCGCCAGCGAAATCTCAGGAACTGACTGGACGGCGCCCTACCTTGCGGAACTGATCACAGACCCCTACGATGCTGTGCGCCTCATTGCCGGCCGTTCCCTCCGCCGGCTTCCAGGTTTCGAAACCTTCGAATATGACTTCATGGAATCACCTGGCAAACGCCGCCTCAGTCGCCTGAAGGCCCTCGAAATCTGGGCGCAAATTCAAAAAACACCGGGGCGGACAAATTCCCCCGCCACGCTGATTGACGCCACCGGCGAACTCCAACGTAAAACCATGATCCGACTTCTCACGAATCGGGACAACACTCCCATCGTCCTCAACGAATAGACTGACCCATGGATATTGAGGGCATTATTATCGTTTGGCTGGCGGGACTCGCCTTTCTTCCCGCGATCATTCGTCTGCGTCGCCGCTTGAGCGCCGGAGCAGGCATGGTTGTGTTGATCGCCTGGATCGGCGGCGCCACGTCTTTGGGATTTTACGCGGTCAAGCAGAGACCGACGATCATCCCCGAATCCGAAATCAAGGATCGCCCGATTCAGTCCGATTCCGGTGGCTACGTCACCTCCAAGACTTGCCAATCCTGCCACCCAGACGCTTATCACTCCTGGCATGACTCCTATCATCGAACCATGACACAACTGCCGACGCCCGCCAATGTGATCGGCGACTTCGACAATGTGACGGTGCAGTTTCGCGGTCACACCTACCACCTCGAACGCCGGGGCGATGAATTCTGGGCGGAACTCGACGACCTCAACGCCACCGACAGCGGTGTGGTCCGGCCGCGAATCAAACGCCAGATCAAACTGCTCACCGGTTCGCATCACATGCAGACCTATTGGCTCTCAGCCGGAGCCGGCCCCAAACTCTCCATTCTCCCCATCGTCTGGCTGAATGAAGCCGATCGCTGGATCCCTCGCAGCGCTTCCCTGCTGCTCCCGCCCTTCGTCGACGTCTCCAACGAAAGCGGCCGTTGGAATGAATCCTGCCTGCGTTGTCACACCACGAACGAACAGCCGCATTGGCAGGATGAGGATCATATGGACACCCGCGTCGGGGAATTTGGCATTGCCTGCGAAGCCTGTCACGGCCCCGGCCACGAACACATCAAGGCGCACAGCAAGCCCCTTGGCCGGTACGCGCGACGCCTGCGCGACCGGGACGACTCAACCATCGCCCACCCGGCCAAACTCACGGTCGACCGCTCCTCCGAAATCTGCGGCCAATGCCACGCCATCCTGCTGGAGAGCAGCGTCTTTGAAAGGGCGCGCTGGCTCGAGATCGGCAAGAGCTTCCGTCCGGGGGACGTGCTGACCAACAGTCTCAGGCCCGTTCGCACCAGCGACAAAGAGCTCATTCAGGCGCAGTTCGGAGGCATCAAGCAGATGGAACTCGGCTCGTTCTGGAGCGATGGCATGGTGCGGGTTTCCGGCCGCGAGTACAACGGCTTGCTGGAATCGCCCTGTTACGTCCACGGCGCCGGCGAACAAAAGCTCTCCTGCCTGTCCTGCCATCAGATGCACCGCGCCGCGGACGACAAACGCCCGCTCAGTGAATGGACCGACGACCAGCTCAAGCCCGGAATGCGCGGCGATCAAGCCTGCCTCCAATGCCATCAACAATTTGCCAATCGCATCGAGGAGCACACCCATCATCCGCTGAGTTCCGAAGGCAGCCGCTGCTACAACTGTCATATGCCTCACACCACCTACGGACTCCTCAAGGCCAGCCGCAGCCATAAGGTCGACTCCCCCTCAGTCGCCGCCAGTATTGCCACCGGACGGCCCAACGCCTGCAACCAATGCCATCTCGACAAAACCCTCGAGTGGACCGCCGCGCGCCTGAGCGAATGGCATGACATCAAGCCTCCTCAACTTTCCGCGGACGAGGCCGGCGTCGCAGCCTCCGTTCTCTGGACTCTGCGCGGCGACGCCGGTCAACGGGCGATCATGGCCTGGTCCTTCGGCTGGGATTCCGCCCGGGCGACATCCGGCTCCGAATGGATGGCTCCCTACCTCGCCCAGCTCATCGCCGATCCCTACGACGCCGTCCGTTATATCGCGCAACGTTCGCTGCGCCGCCTCCCCGGCTACGAGTCGTTCGAATTTGAATTCACGGCGCCCGAAGCGCAGCTGCGCGAAGCCAGCGAAAGGGCCTTGCAGATCTGGACCGACCGCCGGATCGAGAGCGGTCTTTCCGGTTACGAGGACTCCTTGATCAACCCCGACGGCACGCTGCAAACCGAGACCATCACCCGCCTGCTGCTCCAGCGCGACAACTCGCCGATCGTCCTTAACGAATAGGCAAATCCATGGATGCCGAGGGCGTAATCATTGTCTGGCTGGTCGGTCTGGCGTTTCTGCCGGCCGTCATTCTGCTGCGCCGCAAATGGCGCGGCGGCCTTGGCATGGCGTTCCTGCTCGTCTGGATTGGGGGCTCCACCGCCTTCGGCTTATTTCTCACCCAGCGTCGCCCGGCAATCGTTCCAGAATCTGAGATCGCCCATCGGCCCATTCAATCTCCCAAAGAAAATTACGTTTCCTCTCAAACCTGCCGTTCCTGCCATCCGGGCGAATATCACACCTGGCACGGCTCCTATCATCGCAGCATGACCCAGGTCGCATCGCCGGAATCCGTCCTGGGCGACTTTGACGACACCGCCGTTTCCCTGCGCGGTCACGATTTTCAGCTTAGCCGCGAGGGCGACTCCTTCTGGGTCGAAATGGAGGATTTCAATCACACCGACCAGTTCACCGAACCGCCGAAGGTGAAACGACGAATCGAAATGACGACCGGCTCGCACCACATGCAGATCTACTGGCTCGCCAGCGGGGACACCCGAAAAATGGACATGCTCCCGATCGTCTGGCTCAACGCCGATCGTCGCTGGGTTCCCCGCACGTCGATTTTCCTCATGCCGCCGACCAAGGTCATGAACCTCGAATCCGGACGTTGGAACCGCACCTGCATCATGTGCCACACCACCGGCGAACAACCAGGCCTGCATTCCGATCGCAACATGGACAGCAAGGTTTCGGAATTTGGCATCGCCTGCGAAGCCTGCCACGGGCCGGGCCGGGAGCACGTCCAACACCATCGGAATTTAAAGAATCGCTACGCGATGCGTCTCGGCAATTCGCCGGACACGACCATCGTCACGCCCACCGACCTCGCGCAGGAACTCGACTCCCAAACTTGCGGGCAATGCCACTCCGTGCTGGAGCAATCCCACGTTGCCGCCTACGAGCAATGGATGCTCACCGGCAAGCAGTTCGAGCCCGGCGATCGGCTTTCCGACACCTTGAAAACCATCCAGGTCGGCGAACCCTCCCGCACCTCGGAGGAAGCCAAGCTCAACTGGTTCTGGAACGACGGCATGATTCGCGTCTCCGGTCGCGAACACAACGGCCTGATCGAATCGCCCTGCTATGTTCACGGCATCGGAGATCGCAAGCTTTCCTGCTTCTCCTGCCACGCCATGCATCCGAAGAAAACGGATCCAGACGCTCTCCATGAATGGGCCAACGACCAGCTCAAACCCGGCATGCGCTCGAACCAGGCCTGCCTCCAATGCCATGAGAAATACGCCGACCGGATTGAGGAGCACACCCATCACCCGGCCGAATCCACCGGCAGCCTTTGCTACAACTGCCACATGCCTCACACGACCTACGGCCTGTTGACCGCCATTCGAAGCCACGAAATCTCCTCCCCTTCCGTCGACGCGAGCTTGAAGACAGGCCGCCCCAACGCCTGTAATCAATGTCATCTCGACAAAACCCTGAAATGGACGGCGGAGCATCTGCGCGATTGGCATGAGATCCCCATCCCGGAAATTCCCGACGAGCACACCACCATCGCGGCGTCCGTTCTCTGGCTGCTCAAAGGCGACGCCGGCCAACGCGCCCTCATGGCCTGGAGCCTTGGCTGGGAACCCGCGCGAAAGGCGTCGGGCGATTCGTGGATGGCACGCCACCTTGCGATCCTGCTGAACGATCCCTACGACACTGTGCGTTATATTGCGCTGCGTTCACTGCGTCGGCTGCCGGGCTTTCACGACTTCAGCTTCGATTACGTCGCCGACGACGCACAACTGCGGGAAGGCGCCGAACGCGCCCTCGCCCAGTGGGACCAGGCGCATGCCGCTCGCGCAACCAACTCCCCGCGCGCGCAATTGTTGATGAAGCGCGACGGCAGCGCGGACGAGGCAGCCCTCAATCGCCTGCTGCAGGAACGAGATAATCGCCCGATCTTTCTGAATGAGTAAGGCCGGGAATTCAGGAATCCAACGATTTGGCCATTTTCCGAATAAGAAAGCGGCAGAGGACAGCGGCGCTCCAGGACCTGTCGGCTCACGGACGGACATTGGATAACGCGATAGCGTCGTGGAGCGCCGCTGTCCTCTGCCGCTTTGAAATGACAATGACGCTCGCATGAAACGCGAGACAGAAGCTCCGTTCGACTAGAAAACAACGGCGTCTTTTTCGGCTGCAACGCTTGGCCCATACGCGACTACGGCCCTCACCGGACAGGTCAATAATCCGGGCCTATTCTCGAAGGCCGTTCTGGCGAACTCCGCACTCGCCGCTCAACGCAGCGGATTCTCCAGGATCAGGAACGAGGCGTTCATCTTGTCCCATTCCTCCTGAATCGCCGGCGGCACAACTCCCGGTCCCAGATTGTAGGCTCCCAGCACAATATCGAGATCGCCATCGCCATCCAGATCGCCGGCGTCCATGACCAGCCACTTGCCCGTAACGGCCTCGGGAAACGTGAACGGAGAGAATTTCATATCCCCCTGATTTTCCAGATACACAAAGCTCTCGCCCGGTGATTTCACGTAATCAGGAAAGTAGCCCGTCACCGCAATATCCAGATCCCCGTCGCCGTCATAGTCTCGCGGGATGGTTCGATAGGCGCCGTTCAAGGGAAAGAAGTAGGCTTCAGTAAACTTGTTCTTTCCGTCGTTCAGATAGATTCGCGCGCCATGATAAGGCTTCATTTCATGGCGGTATTGGCCGCGGTCTCCGTTGTCCCCGTTGGTGACCAGAAGATCGATCTCGCCGTCCCCGTTAAAATCGCCCAACGCCATGTCGCTGTGCCCCCATGAGGGGTGTTTCAGCAGCAGCGGCTCCATGTCAAACTCGCCGCCGCCCAGATTGGTAAAGAGGTAAACGCCCTCCCGTCCCTGCCCCACCAACAGCGCTATATCCAATTTCCCGTCCTTGTTGAAATCGTAGGTCAACGAGCGAATCGCGCCTGGGTATTCCATCAGCACATGCGGGCGATATCCGTCCGGCCCCATATTTTCAAACCAGCCGAACTGTCCAAGAATGTAGCCAAATTGCGAAACGATAATGTCTTCCCGGCCGTCTTCGTTCAAATCGACAAAGAGCGCGTCACTGGGTCGCGCCAACTTATCCAGCAAAGTGTACGCCGATGGGGCTTTTCCCGGGCTCGGCTTGCCCAGCAGCATCACGCTTCCGTTCAACTCGTCCGAAGGCTCGAAATCGCCAATCACGGTGACATACAGTCCGTCCTTGCTTTCCCGCAGCCCCACCGGCGGCCCAGGCAAATTGACGGTTGCGAGCGTCTGGCCACTGATTTTAAACAAATCGAGCGTGTCCTTGTCGTCGTTCCCAAGATAGATCATTCCAAAATTCTCCACGATCTTTACCAGCGTGGTTTTTGGCGGCCGATCAAATTTCGGAAGCACCGCGTTCCATCCCTTCATGCCGACGACGATCTCGGGCCGTTCGGGTTGCGCCAGGGGCTTCGAAGGCGCGTAATGGATGTAAAAATTGCAAATCGCCACCCAGTCTTCATAGGGCATCGCCGGCGCATCGGGAATAATGCGCGCCGCCAGGATGCGATCTCCGCCTTTTTCCTTGGTCAGATTGAGCTTTTTATAACCGAGCCACATAGCCATGCGGGGCAGCACTTCGAACGCCCAGGAGAATTTTGTCTCAATGCCCGGCTCGGGATACATATGGCACGACGCGCATACCGCTTTCGAGAGATCGCGGCCGCGCTGCAATTGATCCTTGTCGATCGTCCCGCCCGTCCGAGCGACTGAAGCGATGTCCGTCGGCGTCGGCGAAGCCGGAGCCTGTGTCCCTGGCGTGGGCAGGGTTTCGCCGGAAACTCCGCCGCCCTCGTCGAGGGCGTTTCCCTCTGTGTCCTCGCCGCGCTTGCCGATAAAAAAGATGATCAGTGAGGTCGCCAACAGCAGGACGACATACGGGATCCATTCATTCTTCGCCCTGGACTGTGGCGATTCAGGTTCCGCGCCCTTTGATGATTTGGGGTTCGATGTGTCCATAATTTTTCTAATCCGATTTCCGAATGACGATGCATTTTAACCGGATCCTTCATAGGGCCGGGACTTGATCTGTAAAGTATCCGCAGAAAAAGCGGCAGAGGACAGCCGCACTCCAAGACGCTGCCGCGAAGTCGAATGCTCGTCCGTTGTCCGAAAGGTCTTGGAGTGCGGCTGTCCTCTGCCGCTTTCATGGACGCACGCGCTGGCCTCATGCGCAAAACCAGAAAACTCAAGCCATTCCGCCGAACCGCCCCACTCAACGCGCCGCCAACTCCGGGCAAAAAAAATCTGCGAGGAGACGATGTGTCCTCCTCGCAGATTGCGAAACTCAAGAACGGATCAAGGCTCCATGTCGTTCACTCTGATCGTCCAGTCACCCAGCTGGGCCTGGATGCGACCGGTCGTGGCTTCACGAAGTTTTCCCTCCACGTGTCCGTCCGCGTAGAGCCAGTTGAAGATCATGCCCTGATGGTGCACACGCCGAAGCCATTCATCCGTGCCATAGCCGGTCGGATTGCGGTTGCCGATCAATCCGCGGCTGCCGCCGGATTGATTCCGACGATTGCCGCCGGCGTTTCTCCATTGCGCGTAGTTGACCCACGTGTTGTTCCAGTGACCCCATTCGCTGTTGCGGCCGGGGTGCTCCACGAACGTGAGCGTCGAGACCTGATCAAGCAGAAGGCTGGCGCGCACATTCGGAATGGTGCGGATCTTATTCTGGTCCACATGCCCGCGGTACGCCGGTTTGCCGTCGGCAACGCGAGCGGTATTCTCCGCAGCTGCATTCCACCAGGCAGGCCTTAGCTGAGCGCCATCGACATTGATGCCGACGCCCGTTTGCGCGTCCGCGTTGATCTTATCATTAATTCCCACGCTGTTCGCGATGCCGGCCGTGTTTCCGCGCTGCCCGTTTTCCATGTAGCGAGGCATGGCGTAGGAACGACGAACGCGTATGGGGTTTCTGGTGGGGCGCGGAATGTTGTCCGAAGGGCACCAAAGGGAGTTTGGGTCGGAGCCGGAAACCGGTAAGTTCACCCAGCGCAACTGAGCCGCCGTGCCGCTTCCCGAGAGGTAATTGTGCATGACATTATCGAACGAAAAGTACGTGTTCTGATTGCCAGTGCCCGACCGAAAGACTTTGTAGCCAGCGTAATTAATTTTATCCTTGTTGTCGCCCAGATACATGAAATAGGCGTTGCCAATGTTCTTCATGGCGGAGGCGCACTTCTGGGCCTGCGCTTTGGTTTTGGCTTTCGCCAATGCGGGCAGCAACATGCTGGCTAGAATAGCTATGATGGCGATAACTACCAATAGCTCGATCAACGTAAACGCGCGTCTACTGAAAAAGCCGCTTCTCTGTGTGGTTTTATGTTTCATGATTGTGTGTGGGTTTCTGACTGCGTGGGGTTGCGGAAATGATTGGAGTGAAAACCTGCTTCAAAGGTCTTGGAGTGAAACTTTTTTAGTGTCGACATCGTAGGCCCATTTCTTTCCGTTCGGAGCTGCCGGGATCTTCGCGATGATTCTGGCTTTAACCAGACCATCGAGGGACGGCAGCGGCGCTACCTTCATGTACTTTGCTTGCAGGATTGCCTCGGCCCGATCATACGCCTGCTCGGTATTAAAATCCATCTTGGCAAGTTCTGCCTCGACGATTCGCTCAAAGCCTCGCTCTGTCGGGCTATGGTAAAATTCCACAGCCTGCTGCATCAAAGCAAGGGGACTCATGGTGGGCACACCGCCCTCCTCGGCCTGATCGAGCGCAACGCCAAAGGTTGCCGGCTTAGACGGCGGAGGCGGCGCCTCTCCTGGGGCCAGGGGCCCCGCTTCGGCCTCAGTATCCTTGTCCAGCATTGCCATTGCGGCATCAGCATCCGGAAGCTTGGATTCATCAAGGTTTTTTGTCAGGTCCGCCTGGATCTGATCCTCAGTGACGGTCTCGAGAACGTCTTCGCCGTCGCCGCCGCAACCGATCATCGCTGCTGCGGTAAGTGAAAAAGTAACTAGTTTTAGTTTATTCATTGAATTCTTGCTCTGGTTGGTGTGATTAAGTTGACAGTGCCGGCGCAATTCGGAAATAGCCTTTTTTGCGTACACGACAATAAAACGCATTTTTTCGACTGGTTTCTCTATTCGCCATCACATTCTGTAAAACGGCGGACGCTACCAATCAGGAGATTGTTCGTCAAATATTTTCCCCACTTTAAAAACGAGTTTTAGAATGCGAGCCAATCGACCCTGGGAAACCCACCCCTGGCCCCTCCGAGGCGGGGAACCGGATTGGCGCGAAGGCTGCCTCATAGGCAGTTCCCCTCCTGGGAGCTGTGCATTACCCATAAGTTTTCGAATCGGTCGCCTTCGAATCCCAACGGGATTCCGCCCCAAAGCCCAGGGTTGGGAGGCACGACCTACCCTGGGAACAACGTTCAAGAAGCA
>JBLHKZ010000082.1:0-20564 GCA_047618185.1 Limisphaerales bacterium | reverse complement strand
CTGCCAACCGCGCCCTCTTCGATCGCTCGCACCACCTCCATTTTGTATGCCTCACTGTACCTGATTGTCTCTTTCATTTTCTGCTTTTCGCTTTAGCAGATGACAACCTATCGCAGGACGGGACCCTGGTGGACGCATCTCAAATCCCTGACCATTCTGCTATTCCGAGTTGAATGGGACGCCGAGGACAGCATCCGTCTCCTTTTCTGAGACGGACGCCGTCCGCGGTGTCCCACTCTCATCAGGAACTCGGCCAGCGCCAGAAAACTACATGTCTCCGCCGCGTTTGTTCATGGTTTTACAACGCGATTCGCGGTAGTAGACTGCCGCTGAAACCATCAGTTTGAGTGAAGCCTAAGTCTCGCGCGTCAGAGTAACCGACATGAACAAAGCGCCCTTCAGTTCCGCCCGCCACCATGCGCCTCGTGCGATGTTGATCGGCAAATTCTTACTGCCCCTGGCCTGCCTGGCATTGACCGCGGCGGCCCCGGACGCCCCCGCCGCCGAGATCAGCTTCAACCGCGACATTCGCCCCATCCTCTCGGACAACTGTTACGCCTGCCACGGGCCGGATGAGAAACGCCGCAAGGCCGGCTTGCGTCTGGATATCCGCGAAGCCGCCATTCGGGTGCATAAAGGCTCGCGCGGCATCCATCCCGGACATCCTGAATCCAGCGCGGTAATCGACCGCATCACGACCAGCGATTCCGAGGACTTGATGCCGCCGCCCGACAGCAACAAGACGCTGTCCCCCGAGGAGATTGAATTGCTTCGCGAATGGATTCAACAAGGAGCGGAATGGCAGGACCACTGGGCCTTCGTGCAACCAACGCGTCCAGCCGTTCCGGCCACGCGCGAATCAGAGCGCTTGGTCAATCCCATCGACGCGTTCGTCGCTCGTCGATTGGAACAAGAAGACCTGCAGCCTTCCGAAGAGGCGCAACGGGAAATTCTCATCCGGCGGGCGACCTTCGATCTCACCGGCCTCCCGCCCACTCCGAGCGAAGTAAACGACTTCGTCAACGACCCGAACCCCAACGCCTACGAAAAAGTCATCGATCGTCTCCTCGCCTCCGAACGCTATGGCGAGCGCATGACTGTGATGTGGTTGGACGCCGCGCGCTACGGGGACACCAGCGTCTTTCACGCTGACGGCCCCCGCGACATGTGGCCCTGGCGTGACTGGGTCATCAACGCCTACAACGCCAACATGCCCTTCGACCGGTTCACCGTCGAACAACTCGCAGGCGATCTCCTGCCCGGCGCGACCGTCGACCAACAGGTCGCATCGGCCTTTAATCGCAACAACGGCACCACCGACGAAGGCGGCGCCATTGCCGAGGAATACCGCGTGGAATACGCCGTCGATCGCGTCAAGACCACCGCCACCATCTGGATGGCGTTGACCATGGAATGCGCGCAATGCCACGACCACAAATACGATCCGATTTCCCAAAAGGAGTACTACGGCTTCTTCGCCTATTTCAATCAGTCCGCCGACAAAGGCATGCAGACCCGCAAAGGCAATGAGCCGCCCCTGGTGTCGTTCTTCACGGAAGACCAGGAGATCCAGATCAAGGAACTTTCGCAAAGCATCGCGGGTTCGGATGCGGCGTTGAACGATCATCGGCCGATCGCGCTGAAGAACTTCGCCGCGTGGGACAAGCAGCTGAGTCAGTCCAAGGGAGACGCCCTTCCGCCGCCGCCAAACCTGATCCACTACTTCCCCCTCGACACTGCCGGCGACGGCGAACTCGTCGACAGCGTCAGCGGCTCCGTGGGCAAAGTATCGAAAGGCAAGATCGCGGCAACCGAACGCGCCCCGGGCAAACCGGCGCTCAAGCTCAACGGAAAGACAGTGGTTCAATTTGAAGGATTGAAGGACATCGATCACGACACCCCCTTTACTTTTTCCACCTGGGTGCGCCTGCCCAAGGGCCAGACCGGCGGCCCGGTGTTCGCGCGCATGAACGTGGCCAACGCCCATCGCGGATACGATCTCTGGATCCAGAGCAACGCCGTCGGCGTCCACTTCATCAGCTCATGGCCGGCCAACGCGTTGAAGGTCGTTTCCCTGGACAAGCTGAAAACCGAGAAGTGGCAGCACATCGCCGTAACCTACGACGGCAAGCACAAGGCCGCCGGGCTCAAGATCTACATCGATGGCAAGCTCTCGAAGAACAAGATCGAGCAAAACAGCCTGAGCAAGACCACCATCACCACGGTTCCATTTCAACTCGCCGCCCGATCCAACGGCGGAGGCACGAAACTCGACGTCGACGACATCAAGATATTCCATCGCGCGCTCAGCCAGGCCGAACTCAAGAATCTCGACCAGGATCCCATCAAACAGATTCTCGCCCTCGCCCCGAAAACGCGAACGAAGGATCAAGTCGCGCTGCTGCAGAACCATTTTCTTTTGGCGGAAGACAAAACCTATGCCGCTTTGACCGCGAAACGAAAAACGCTTCTCGGGCAAAAGCAGAAGGTTGAAGCCGCCAAAATGACGACCATGATCATGGGTGAAGCCATGCCCATGCGGCCGACTTATTTACTCAATCGCGGAAGCTACGATGCGCCCATGAAGGACAAAGCAATTCCGACTGGCGTGCCGGCCGCCCTCAACCCGCTGCCCAAAGACGCGCCGCAAAATCGCCTTGGACTTGCGCGCTGGGTCGTCAATCCCGCCAACCCCCTCACCGCCCGCGTCGCCGTGAATCGCTATTGGCAAATGTTCTTCGGCAATGGCCTCGTCACCACAGTAGACGACTTTGGCTCTCAGGGAGAATGGCCTAGCCACCCCGCCCTGCTCGATTGGCTCGCAGTCGATTTCACGGACAGCGACTGGGACGTCAAACGCATGATCAAGCAGATGCTCATGTCCGCGACGTATCGGCAATCCTCCCGCATCACACCCGAACTTCAGCAACGCGATCCCGGGAACCGCCTACTCGCCCGAGGCCCGCGCTTCCGCCTCCAGGGCGAGTTCATTCGCGACAACGCGCTCGCGCTCGCCGGCCTACTCATCGACACGGTTGGCGGCCCCGGCGTCAAACCCTACCAACCGCCCGGGCTTTGGAACGAAGTTTCGCTGGGCGGCAATGTCCGCTTCGTCGCCGACAAGGGGCGAAAGCTTTATCGCCGCAGTATGTACACTTACTGGAAGCGATCCTCACCCGCTCCTTCGATGATCATCTTCGATGCGCCTTCCCGTGAAAAATGCGTCGTCAAACGCCAACGCACCAACACCCCCCTCCAGGCGCTCGTCACACTCAACGACCCGCAATTCATCGAAGCCTCCCGCGCGATCGCCGAACGCGTCATGCTCGAGGGCGGCAAGACCGACGCGGACAAGATCGAATTCGCCTGGAAGCTTGTTACGGCTCGATCGCCGTCTATGTCCAGGTCCCAAGCCCTGCAAAATCTTTTTCAGGAGGAGCTTTCCCTCTTCAAGAAACAGCCCGACAAGGCGAAGGAGCTTCTCGCCGTCGGCGACTCCGAACGATCCGCGAATCTCGATCCCGCCCGCCACGCCGCCTGGACAGTCATCGCGAATCTGCTCCTGAACATGGACGAAGCCCTGACCCGCGGTTAAGCAACCACGAATGAACACGAATTCACACGAATGGGATGCTGCGCCACCAAAACGGAGGCGCGCCAAATGTAGAACGGAATTCATTCCGTTGACCGCAAAGCGGTTTCCTCGAAGGCATGCAAACGGAATAAATTCCGTTCTACTTTGCCGGCCCAAATCCAGCCCCCTCGCTGGTTTCGATTCGTGTTTATTCGTGTCCATTCGTGGTTACGCTCCTGCTTACTCATTCTTCACATGAACGATCCCCTCGTCACCCAGATCGACCGGCACAACCGGCGCAACTTCCTTTCACGGATGGGCAATGGTCTTGGCGCCGCAGCCGCCGCGACGCTGCTAAACCCCGACCTTATCGGCAGCGCCGCCGCATCGCCTGCAGGCCAGGCAAACACCGGCCCCAACGGCGGTCTTCCCGGCTTTCCCAATTACGCGCCCAAAGCCAAGAACATCATCTACCTTTTCTTCTCTGGCGGCCCGTCGCACATCGACATGTTCGACTTCAAGCCCGCCATGCGAAAGATCCACGGCATCGAGTTGCCGGACTCCGTACGCGGCGGCCAGCGCATCACAGGAATGACCTCCGGCCAGAAATCCTTTCCCTGCGTCGCGCCGATGTTCGATTTCAAAAAGCATGGCCAGGCCGGGACTTACGTTTCCGAACTGCTCCCGCACACCGCGTCCGTCATCGACGACATCGCCCTGATCAAGACCGTCAACACCGAGGCCATCAATCACGACCCAGCCATCACCTATATCGCGACCGGGACGCAGCAACCCGGCCATCCCTGCCTCGGCTCCTGGCTCAGCTACGGCCTCGGCAGCGAGAACGCAAACATGCCCGCCTACGTGGTGATGATTTCCAAGGGCCGAGGCCAGAGCCAGGCTCTCTACGCGCGTCTGTGGGGAAGCGGCTTTCTGCCCTCTCGCTATCAGGGAGTGAACTTTCGCAGCTCCGGCGATCCCGTGCTCTACCTGCCCAATCCTCCTGGCATAGATCGGCAAAACCGCCGCAACGTCCTCAACGTTCTCAATCAATTGAATGAGGAAAATTTCAATGAGTTCGGCGATCCCGAAACGCAGACCCGCATCGCCCAATACGAAATGGCCTTCCGCATGCAGGCCGAAGTTCCGGAGGTCATGGACACATCGGCTGAATCCAAAGAGACCGTCGAACTTTACGGCCCTCAGGCCAGCAAGCCGGGAACCTTCGCCGCCAACTGCCTGCGCGCCCGCCGCATGGTCGAGCGCGGTGTCCGCTTCGTGCAGCTTTTCCATCGGGGCTGGGATCAACACGGCGAACTGCCCAAGAAACTCGCGCAACAGTGTGAGGACATCGATCAACCCTGCGCCGGCCTGCTCACCGATCTCAAACGCCGCGGCCTGCTCGACGACACCCTCGTCGTCTGTGGCGGCGAATTCGGACGCACCATTTACAGTCAGGGCAAACTCACCGAGACCAATCACGGCCGCGATCACCACGGCCGCTGCTTCGCCACCTGGCTTGCCGGCGGCGGCGTCAAAGGAGGCATGGAATACGGTGAGACCGACGATTTCAGCTACAACATTGTTCGCGACCCCGTGCATATTCGCGACCTCAACGCCACCATCCTCCACAGCCTCGGCATCGACCACAGGAAGCTCACCCACAAACACCAAGGCCTTGATCACCGCCTCACCGGCGTGGTGGAAGAAGCACGAGTGGTGAAGGAAATTCTGGCGTAGGGCGACCGGCCGATGGCTTCACGTTCCCGGAAGCGACATCGAAACCGCCGGCCAATCAAAACCGGGCATGGCCTTGGAAGAAACGGAGGAAACGGCTCGCGAGTCCGTCATTTTTGAAACAGAATAGCCTCTCTCAAATCCGCGCCTACATGCCCTCGTGAAAACCACCTTCATCCACACCGCCGACTGGCAATTGGGGAAGCCCTTCGCCAGCGTGAACGATCCCCACAAACGCTCACTGCTTCAAGCCGAGCGCATCGCGGTCATCAATCGCATCGCCGAGACCGCGCGCGAACACAAGGCGGAGTTCGTGCTGATCGCCGGCGATCTCTTCGATTCACCCGGAGCGATCAAGTCGACGGTTTCCGCCGCCTGCAGCGCGATTGGCGCCCTCGGCATTCCCGTCTACGCCATCCCCGGCAACCACGATCACGGCGGCGCTGGCGGCCTTTGGGAGCAGGAGTTTTTTCTACGGGAGCGCGAACAACTCGCGCCCAATTTCCACATCCTCCTCAAACCCGAACCCGTCGAGCTGGACAACGCCGTTTTGCTCCCCTGCCCGCTTCTCCGTCGGCACGATCTCGACGATCCCACAACCTGGATAAGAGAAGGTTTGGCCGATGCCAAACGTTTCGGGAATAAACCCCGGATTATCCTGGCCCACGGCAGCATTGCGACCTTTGGCTCTCTTTCCGATGACGACGACGATGAGTCCGGCGCCGACGCCGTCAATCACATCGACCTGGACCGCTTGCCGGAAACGGAGCTCGACTACCTCGCGCTGGGCGACTGGCACGGAACGAAGCAGGTCGGCGCCAAAGCCTGGTATTCCGGCACACCGGAGCTGGACCGATTCATCAAGGGCGGCCAGCACGATCCCGGAAACATCCTGATCGTGGAAGCCGAACGCGGGCAACCACCCAAGGTCGCGCGCCACACCAGCGCCCGACTGGGCTGGCATGAATTGGCTTTCAGCTTCGCCGACGACACCGGACTCGACGCCCTTGAACAGCAAGTATCGGAGCTGATCGAGGCTCGGGCCAACGAGGACCTGCTGCGGCTGACGCTCGACGGGGCTCTTGGCATCGAAGCCTTTACCCGACTTGAAAACGCGCTCGATTCCTGGATCGCCCGACTGATTCGCCTGAAACTCGAGAACCACACGACCATCGAGCCGACTCCGGAGGAACTCGAAAGCCTGACCCAACGGGCGCAAGACCCCCTGGTCTCGCGGGTCGCCGCCCGCCTCACGGAGATGGCGTCAACGGAGGGCGAAGACGGAGCCGTCGCCCGCGTCGCCCTTCGCGAACTTCACGCCGCCTGCAACGCGAACTGACCCGACCCGCTCATGCGCCTAATTTCCGCCACGCTCCGCTGCTACCGACTTCATCGCGAATTGAAAGTCGAATTCGATTCAGCCCGCACACTCATCGGCGGGCCCAACGAATCCGGAAAAAGCTCTTTGGTCGAAGCAATTCACAGGGCCCTTTTTCTCAAGGCCAAAGGCAATACCGAGATCCATCGCGAAATGGCCTCCACTCTCTTCCCCGGGAACGCTGAAGTGGAACTGACCTTTGAGGCGGAAGGCCAGACCCACCATCTGCTCAAACGTTTTGGAGGCTCCGGCACAACCACTCTTTCCTCCTCCGGCGGAACTCCGCTATCCGCCGATCCGGCTGAAGCGGAACTCGCCCGCCTGCTCGGCGTCGAACACGGGGCGTCCGGGAAAGCCGTCCTGGCCCAATGGGCCCATCTCTGGGTCTGGCAGGGAGAAGCCGGCCGCGACCCCGCCGAACACGCGACGAATCGTCAGGCCGATCTTCTGCGACGCCTGCAAGATCAGGGCGCGGCAGGCGCCCTGCAATCGGAACTCGATGCCCGCGTCGCGGCCCAAATCAGCGATACTCTCTCCGAGGTCTACACCACGAAAGGCAACCCCAAAGCGGGATCCGACCTCGAACGTCTCGAGCGCGAACTCGCCGCCGCAGGCGACCAACTTACCGACGCCGAGGCGCGCTTCCAACGCCTGGTCGACGCGGCATCCGACCTCGAGTCCGCCGAACGACAAAGCAAAGACATCAAATCCAGCCTCGCCGAGCTGGCGAAGAACAAGGAAGAACTCGAAGCCCGCGATCGGAAGTTGATCGGTTTACGTCAAACCGAAACCGAGCAATTCCATGCGGCCGAACTCGCCGACGCCGACCAGGCAAAGATCAAGGCCACGAACAAAGGCATTATCAAGATGCGCGCCGAGATCGCTCAATTGGAAGACGCTTTGACCCCGCGGCGACAAGAAATCGCCGAACTCGAATCAACCCGGACCAACGCGCGTCTCGCGGCCGAAAAAGCGGAGACCGAATATCGAGGCGCGAACGAAACGGTCCGCCTGGGCCGGCTTGCCGTTGACCTCGCCGACGCTCACATCCGCCGCTTCAATAGCGAAAGCGACAAGCGGAGATTGACCGAGCGATTAAAGCGGGTCGTCAAGTTGCGCGAGGAGCTGACCCAGCTCGAAACCGAGCGCGCCGAAACGCCGGAGTTGTCGCCCGCCAAACTGAAGAAGATTCGTAAACATGAGTCTTCCGTCGCCGAAGCCGGCGCCGCTTTGAACGCCATGGCCGCCGGACTGGAAGTTCTTGCCGGCGATGCCCCTGTCAACGCAGGCGACAAACTGGCGTCGGTTGGCGAGCGACTCATTCTCACCGAGGACACCGAAATACAAATTGGCGAAACCTCACGCATCCGGATCACGCCCGGCGGCGGATCTTCTTTGGCTCAGGCGCGCCAGTCAGTCGAGACCGCAACCGAATGCCTGCGAGAATCCCTTGATGGTCTTGGATTGAATTCCGTCCAGGAAGCCGCCAGTGCGTTGGCCCGTCGTGAAGAGCTCGATTCCCGAATCAAGGCAGTCAATGCCGGGCTCGACGGCATGGACGCCGACAAACTCGATGCCGAAATCGCCCGGGCAACTCAAGATTTCGCCAGCGCCAAAGCGGATGCCAGCCGGCTTCAGAAACTCGTTCCCGATCTCGAGCCCCCCGCCGACATCGACATCGCTCGCGAATTCGAAAACGACTCCCGCCGACGCCTCGGCGACGCGGAAGAATCGGAGTCGCAGACAAAGGCTCGCCGCGATAACACCGCCGCGGAGCAGGCAACCCTCGAATCAACTTTGGCCGACAAACGCGAGGCGCTTGACAGCGACGCCCGGGCATTCGATGAGAAGAAGGCTCAGGAGAAACTCCTCGTCCAGACTCATGGAGGCGATGAAGCCCGCACACAAGCCCTCATCGCCGCCGCCGCCGCGGCCAAAGGGGCGACCGCGACGCTTCAGCAAACTAAAACTGCCATCGCGGCCTTGCAGCCAGATTTGCTCGACGCCGATCGAGATCGAATTCAGCGTTCCCTTGAAACAAAAACGACGGAACTTGGCGATCTGCGCGAACGGATGACAACCGCCCGGGCGCTCCTGCGCTCCGACGGCAATGACGACCCGCAGGCGGCCGCGGCTCTGACACGTGAACGGGTCCGCTCAACAACCATCCAACGCGACGCAGTCAAACGCAAAGCCGACGCTCTTGCCATGTTGGATCGACTCTTTCGCGAGGAGCGCCGCGATCTGGCCGAGCAGTTCACCCGGCCGTTGGCAGAAAAAATCTCCGGCTATCTACAGCGCCTCTTCGGGCCGGGCGCTTCCGCCCGGATCGAGTTGGAAAATAACCAGTTCTCCGGACTCACGTTGGCCCGCCCTGGCGCCGCCGGCGGCGCCTTCGCCTTCAGCTCCCTCAGCGGCGGCGCCCGCGAACAATGCGCCGGAGCCGTGCGCCTCGCCATGGCCGAAGTTCTGGCCGAAGACCACGACGGCTGCCTCCCCGTCGTCTTTGACGATGCCTTTGCCTATTCCGATCCCGAGCGCGTCAATCAGCTTCAACGCATGCTCGATCTCGGCGCCGCTCGCGGACTCCAGATCATCGTCCTCTCCTGCAACCCCGCCGACTACGCCCGACTCGGCGCGCGCCAAATCACTTTAAGGCCCGCTCAAATTGAAAACCAACCGGCACATCTGCCCTCAATCTGAAATCCTCCTCCAATCAGATCAGGCAATCGCCGCGGAAGCGAATGACCATGAACAAACTTCTATTCTTTATTGCCTCAATGGCCGCCTGCGCCTGTTCCGCCATTGCGCAACCAGCCCGGGACGACGCGCCTCCGCCCCAGTCCACCGACCCGCGCATCGTCATCGAACTCTTCGCCGAGCATCCACAGATCGTCACGCCCACCGGTCTCGCCGTCGACCGCGCCGGCCACGTCTTTGTCATCGAGAGCAACACCCACTTTCGCCCGGACAACTACAAAGGCCCGGCCGCCGATCGCATTCTCCGTATGTCTGACACCACCGGTGACGGCAAGGCAGACAAAATCGACGTCTTTCACGAAGGAACGATCGCCACTATGGATCTTGCCTTGAGCGACGACGGCTGGCTTTACGTCGCGGAACGCAGCCGCATCCTGCGCCTGCGAGACACCGACAACGACGGCAAGGCCGACAAAAGCGAAGACATCGTCACTCTCGACACCACCGGAACGTATCCCCATGACGGGCTCTCCGGACTCGCCTTCGATTTCTTCGGCAATCTGAATTTTGGCTTCGGCGAGAATCTCGGCCACCCCTACAAGCTCATCGGCAAAGACGGCAAAACATTCTCCGGCGAGGCCGAAGGCGGAAACACCTACCGCTGCAATCCCGATGGAACGGGGCTCACCCACACGGCGACCGGGTTCTGGAATCCCTTCGGCATGTGCGTCGACAGCTTCGGCAATGTCTTCGCCGTCGATAACGATCCCGGCGGGAGTCCGCCCTGCCGACTGCTTCATATCGTCGACGGCGGCGACTACGGCTACAAGTTTCGCTATGGCCGCAGCGGCATCCATCCCTTCGTCGCCTGGTTCGCGGAATTGCCGGGAACGCTTCCCATGGTCGCCGGAACGGGCGACGGACCTTGTGAGGTCCTCGACTACGAATCCGACGGCCTCCCCGCCGAATACCGCGGCAACCTCCTCTCCACCTCCTGGGCCGACCATCGCATCGAACGCTACCGGCTCACGCCCAAAGGCGCGTCCTACACCTCGACGCGCGAAACGCTGATCCAGGGCGGCCAGCTTTTTCGTCCCGTCAGCATGGACGTCGCGCCGGACGGATCGATCTTCGTCAGCGACTGGGCGAACAAGAGCTACACCCTCCACGGACACGGCCGGGTGTGGCGCATTCGAATGAAAGACGCGCCGAAACAGATCCGCTCCGAGCGTCAACTACGCTCGATCCATTTGACGACCGACATCGAGTCCATCGACCGCACGACCAGGAGGAAGGCCGCCAAAAACCTGGTCGCGGCCGGCCAACTCAACCCGCTCAGGAAATTGCTGCGAACGTCCAAGGACCCGCGTCTTCAAGCCACGGCGTTGCAGGCGCTTTCCCTCGCGCCCGGCGCGGAGAAGGAACTCATCCGCGCCGTTGAAAAAGGAACCCATCCCGAGATCCAGGCGCTCGCCCACCGCCTGCTGCTTAAGTCGGGAAACACAGAATTCTCAGCCTTCGCCGTCGCGGCGCCCGCCCCAGTCGATCGTCAGGAATTGGCGAACCACCAGTCGACCGGCGTCATCGACTACCTCCTCGACAGATCCGACGACGACGACCCATTCATCAGTCGCGCAGCAATTCTGGGCCTGCGAAACGTCGCGGCCGACCTCCTGGCGTTTGATTGGGAAAAGCTCAAATCACCAAAGCAACGCATCGCCGTCCTGCTGGCTCTGAAGTTGAGCGGCGGCGAAGCGGCCGACAAACTTGCGACGCAATTCCTCCATGACGCCGACGCCAATGTGCGTTTCGAAGCGCTCCGTTGGATCTCCGATCATAGCCTCAAGCAATTCAAGCGGGACGTGGAGCGGCAACTCTACCGCCGTGATCTGGACTTTCGATATTTCCACGCGTGCCTTGCCGCTCTGGAAAGCCTTAACGAAAAGAAGCGTCAGGATTCGCGGGACTACAAATATGTCCTGGAACGTCTGAAGGATGAAAGCTCACCCACGTCTCTCCGAACGATGTGCCTCAGACTGCTGCGGGCCGACGACCCAAAACTCTCAGTCAAGCTACTCACCGATCTGCTGGCCTCGGGCAACGCATCATTACAACTGGAAGTCGCAAGAAAGCTCGCGCTCCATCCCGCAGGCGGCCGCAAGAAATTGCTCATCAAGCTCGTGAACTCCAACGAGTTTCCGCGAGAAGTTCGACTCGAGGCTGTCGTCGGTCTGGCGCACTACGCAAAGAGTGAATCAGCGCTGCTCCTGCGGCTTGCTACGGGAACGGACGCCGACCTGCAGATCGAAGCGCTCAGGGCATTGCGCGGCGCGGAATTGCCCAACGTCGCCCATGCTCAGCTTCGCGAACTTTCTCGGAGTCAACCGAGCCTGGCAGAAACCATCGTGCGAATCGGAGCTCCGCCCACTTCCGACAACCATCCCCCGTCAACCGACACACAGGCCTGGCTCACGCGTCTGAACTCGCTCCTCTCAAAGCCCGATCCCGCCGCGGGTCGTCGCATCTTTTTCCACAGCAAAGCTGGCGCCTGTTTCACCTGTCATCAAATCGAGGAACAGGGAACGCGCGTCGGCCCGGATCTCACGCGCGCATGGCAGATGCCTCGGGAGAAGATTCTCGAATCCATTCTCCAACCCAGCAAGGAAGTCGCTCCGCAATACTTCCCCTGGGAGATCGAGATGTCCGACGGCGAGTCCCACACTGGATTCGCCCTGCGCAAAGGCGGCGACAGGGCCGAGACCTACCTCAACGCTCAGGGCAAGGAATTCCGCGTCGCCAAATCAAAGATCCGTTCGAAACGCGAAAAGACGACTTCGATCATGCCGGACGGATTGCAGGTTGGACTAACCGATGAAGAATTGCGCGATCTGCTGACGTTCTTGACGCAGCGGCGTTAGAGCAAAAGCTCTCACCGCCCCCGCCATCATCGACCGCGTTGGACCAATCCCCACCGCAATAAGTTTCGTGCGTCGACGTATCTTCCCGAACGCGATGAAGAATGCAGCACAACGCAAAGCAGATGTCGCCCTCCACGCCGCACGCTGGCCACCAGGCAAGCGCCGGCTCCGGTGTTGGTTCCGGTCTTCACGCCGTCGTAGCCTTCGATCTTGAGCAATTCGTTCGTGTTCTCCCAAACCAGCGTGCGACGTCCGCCGTTTCCATCGGTCACTTCACACTCATATCGGCGGGTTCCCACTACTTTTCGAAACAACGGCTCCTTCATCGCCAGGGCCGCCAGCCGGATCAGATCCCGGGCGCTGGTTGTGTGCGCGTCATCGCCCCCGCCGTCGCCAAAGGGCGTTCGGTAGACCGTGTTGGTCATCCCCAACCGCCGCGCAAGCCGATTCATCTCCGCGATGAAATTTCGACGCGGCGCCGTGGGCGCGTTGCGATACATCTTATCCAATGGCGCGTCGTTCGACCCCGGCGGCTCCAACCGTTCATTGAAATGCTCAGCCAGTGCGTTGCCTGCGTCATTGCCCGATGGAAGCATCAAGGCATAAAGGCACTTGCCGACGGTCAGGCTCTCGCCCTCGCGTATGGCGGAGGTGGAGCCGACGGTTTCATCCGCCGTTTTTGAAAAGGTCACTTTCTCACGAAGGACGCCTCTATTCTCCTTCGCCAATTGAAGAATCACATAGGCGCACATGATCTTCGTCGTGCTCGCCGCCTTCAGACCTTTGTCAGAGTTGAAGCCTTCGATTATTTCGCCCGTTCTGCCGTCGGCGAGAGCCCATGCCTTGCAGGAGACAAATGGAGGACCCTCAAGCGAGTCTCGCGGCTCCGCAGGCTGCGCGTCCGTCGAGTAAACACAGGCCAACATCGCCGCCGCCGGAATCCAACGCATGGATCGCAAAAGCGTTTTCATAGGTCTTTTCTGAAAGTTAGCGATACCGCTGGTAGAAGTCCCTCATCTCGCCGCATGCCTGCTGAAAGATCGGTTCGGCAAAACCGACGAAAAGCTCCTGTCTTCCGGGCGGTTGAGCGTCATTTTGATTCACGATTCGCTTGAGATTTCCCGGGACAGCTCGCTCATCGCCGCGGAAGGTTCCCCACTCATGTTCCCAAACATAGGAGCCAGGGAGTTTCTTATGACGCAAGACCCGCCCGGTCCTGCCATCGCGAATCTGAAAATCCAACTGGGCATTCGAGCTCACCGTCTTCTTGTAGGTGATCACGGTCGCCTTGACCGAGCCGACGACGTCCAGTGGCGGGATACTTCGCGTCTGGCCAATCACCACATTGTCCTTTCGAACTTCCTGCGACTTCTCAATCACCTTGTTCTGGCCGATGGCAAAACCGTCAAACTTCATGTCCACAATCTGATCCGGCGTTGCGATGCCAGACGCTTGCGCCTCGGCCGCCGAGTAGAATCGAACGAATTCGCCGGGGCGGTAGTCGTTCAGAAAAGTCCGCATACTGTTTTCGATAAACACAACGTCGATATCGCGAGTCGCGCAGGCGATGGGATTGATCACCACTTTCACCGTCGCCTGCTCGCGCGCCACGGCAAGCTTTGCCCGGACGTCGCGATATCCAGGCATCATCCGTTCCGCCATGGAAAAATGATCCACCGCCTCGCGCCCGCTGGCGTGATCTCCGCGCGCCAACAAAGACTCCCCCACTTCGTAGCGTTTGGCGGCCGCCTGTTCACGCGCGTCGTTCAACTCGTCGACATAGAAAACCGCATTGGGAACGACCGACTGCGCGGCCGGCGTCGAGCGAATCGCGTCGGCAAGTTCATTCAAGTCGTTATAGCCGCGCGCGACGCCTTCCCATTTGAAGCGGTCCGACGAGCGTTTGGCGAAGTCGATATTCTGCAGGTGCGTCCGCTGCGCCGTAGGATAGGCGTTGCGAAGCGTCAACAGGGCGTCCACATTGTCCGTGTCGCTCTTCAGTCGCTTGGTCGCCTGAAAAACCGCCTTGTCGTAATTCCCCTGCTTCAGCGCCTTTTCGCCCGTCGCGCAACCGGCGATCAACGCGAGAAGCGCAACCATCACGGCCGAACGCGTCCATTTCCCAATTCGTTTTCTGTTCATCGTTGGTTTCTTTCTCCTGTATTTATCGGACTGGTTTAACGTTCCGCTCCCATTTCGCGAGCAGCTTGCGCAAGCGCTTCAACTCCTTCGCCTCGCTTGCCTTCAAGTCGTTTTTCTCACCCATGTCGCGAGACAGATCGAACAGCCATTCTTCCATCTTGCCGTCTTCAATCTTGTAGACGTACTTCATGTCGCCGTCGCGGACCGCCTTCCAGGTCCGATCTCCGCGCCGCGCCCGCCAGAAGTGGGTGCGATCGAAGTCCGCCTTGCCCGATTGCACGTGCTGAAGAATATCGATGCCGTCGAGTTTCTTGCGCTTCGGAGATTTCACTCCCGCGACGCGCAGGAAGGAAGCCGTCAGGTCCATCAAAGATCCCTGCTGGTTCGACACCGTGCCCGGCTTGATTTCACCCGGCCAGCGAACCATGCAGGGCACGCGAATGCCGCCTTCCATAAGTCCGCCCTTCCAGCCATTGAACGGCAAATTGCGCCCTGGTTTCATTGCGCCATGATCGCTCGCGAAAACCACAAGCGTCTCGTCGGACAGCTCATTCTTGTCCAGAGCCGCCAGAATCCGCCCCACCCCCCGATCCATATCTTCCAACATCTCCACGTATTTCTCCCGGGTTCCGATCATGAACTGGTCCTCTGGATGCATCTTGCCCGTGTCGTCGTGCGGTCCTTGAAACGGAAAATGCGGAACGCTGAATGGGACATACAGGAAGAACGACTCCTCTTTGTGACGTTGAATAAAACTCACCGAATCGTCCGTAATCAAATCCGTCATGTAGCCCTTGCGCTCGATCGGCTTCTCCCCCTTCAGGTAAACCGGCAGATCCGAAAGCTCGGTGTGCGTGAAGTAGTCGACGTTTCCTCCCAGAAATCCTGTGAATTCATCGAAACCCTGGCGCAGGGGGTTGAATTTAGGCTCGTAGCCCATATGCCACTTTCCAAAGGCGCCGTTGACATAGCCCGCTTTGGCCAGGGCCGGCGCCAAAACTGCCTGACTGGCCGGCAGGCCGAGGGCGTGCTTCCCCGCCAGTCGAATCGCTTCGTCATACCGCCCCACGTTGCCAGTGCCGATCGCGCACTCCAGCCCGCCCGCGCGCTGGGGATATCGTCCGGTCAGGATCGCCGTTCGAGACGGCGAACACTCGGCGCCCATCGCATAAAACTGAATAAACTTCACCCCCTGGGTCCCAAGCCGGTCGATATTCGGCGTTTGCGCGTCCGGCGCGCCATACCCCGAAAGATCGCCATAACCCATGTCATCGACGAGCATGAAGACAATATTGGGCTTTTTTGCCGCGCCGTGGGCCGACGAACAGACTAATAAAAAAAAGACCGCGACGAGGAAGAGGAATGGATTTTTCATAAAAAAACGTGGATTAAGCCCGATAATGGCGGTTTCGACGATTGTTTAAAAACTCCGATTCAATGAACAGGAAATTCTCTTTTGCCTTTGGCTCGATTCTCGTTTGCTACTGAGGGCCGAATACGAGATACTCCCCGCCACCTTATGGCAGTGAAGAAGAAGACATCAGCAAAACGGCCCGGAAAAATCGGGATCATCGGCGGCAGCGGACTCTACGATATCGAGGGGTTCACCAATCAGAAATGGGTCAAGGTCAAGACGCCCTTTGGTGAAGCCTCGGACAGTTTCCTGACCGGCAAACTTTCAGGACGGGAAGTCGTGTTCCTCCCCCGACACGGACGCGGGCACAAACTCCTGCCCAACGAGATTCCGCATCGCGCCAATATCTGGGGCATGAAGAAACTCGGAGTGGACTGGATCATCAGCGTCAGCGCCGTTGGCTCGCTCCAGCCCAAATACAAACCCTGTAACATCGTCCTGATCGAACAGTTTTTCGACCGCACGAAGAGCTGTCACGAGCACACCTTTTTCGGCAATGGGATTGTCGGCCATGTCTCCTTCGCCGAGCCCATCTGCGAAGACCTGCGCCAGGAACTGCTGCGCAGCTGCAAAGCCTGCAAGGCCACCATCCATGACGGCGGCACCTACGTGAACATGGAGGGCCCGGCCTTCAGCTCCCGCGCGGAATCGTTCACCAACCGCAAACTCGGCTTCGACGTGATCGGCATGACCAACCTCGGCGAGGCCAAGTGCGCCCGCGAGGCCGAGATCGCCTACGCCACACTGGCGATGATCACCGACTACGACTGCTGGAAGAAGGACGAAGCTCACGTCACGGTCGAAATCGTGATGGAAAACCTGAAAAACAACGCCACGTTGGCCAAGAAAATCATCGCGCACGCGATTAAGGGAATCCCCGATGAAGCGGACTGGCGCTGCCACAGCGCGCTGAAGAGCGCGATCATGACCGACCGCAAGTTCTGGCCCGCCAAGACGACCGCCGATCTGCAGCCGATTCTCGAGAAGTATCTGTAGTCTTCCCGCTCATGAGTCGGCGTCAGCTTTGACGTCGAACTTGCCATTTAGTAAGAGCCCCGTCAGTCGATCACCCTCGGCGGCGGGGCTTTTTTCTTGGGCGCGGGCTTGGCTGTGGTCTTCGGCCGTGGCGGCGGCTTCTTTTTCTGGAAGATCTTGATGTCGCCTCCCAGGCTCATCTCCCAGGTGTTGCGGCGAAAGATCTCCCAGCCTGCCGCGACGTTGGCCTGATCCGTGATCGATCGCGCCGTCAAATAGGCTTCAAAGCTGTCGGGATAAACCAGAAATCGAATATATTTATTTTTCTCCTTCGCCGTCTTCAACGTCCGACGGAACTTGGACGTTGCGCGCTTCATCTGCTTAATGTCTTCACCGCCGCCCGGGAGCATTGCAATCTCGATATTCGCCGAGGCCCGATTGTCGAAGGTTTTGACCTGGGCGGCATAATCGCGAGTCTTATACGGTTTCTGCCGAAAAAGATCCCTTACTTTATCCGGGTCATAGACGCCCTGCGCGGCGCCTCCCAATGATTTTTTCATCAACGCCGCCCGCGCGCGCGGATCCTTCAGCCGCTTCTTGATCTCGGCCCGAACCAAATCGACGTCGATCATGGTCACGCCGTCGTCCTTGCACATCACCCACATCGCCGAAGAGCCGGCAGGCGCGCCGCGAGGGTCCGGCATACGGATTTCATTGGGCGGAGGCGCGGCCTTACGCGGCGTGCGCCCCATCCGCTCCTTCAGACGCGCCACCTCAGCCTGTTTGATTTTCTGCTCCTTCTCCTTCTCATCGACTTTACTTTTGACGTCAGTCAGCTGCTGCTTCGCCTGATCCAGCGGAATGACATCCGCATCGGTCGCTTTGGAAGGATCCTTCAACAGCGCCATTTCCTCTGAAAGCGCCTCGGCCTCCTGCTGCGATTCCACGATCTCCTCAGAACGCTGTTTCGCCCGCTCCTCGGACTTTTCAACGTCGGCTTCCGAAATCGAGAAGGCCGTCGGATCAATCTCGCGAATGCGCTCGATCGCCTGGCTCATGCCCAATTGCAGCAGCACCAGCATGATCAGAAGGAAGCCGATCACGTTCGTCAGCGTATCCAGCAACGAATCCAGATTCAGTCCAACTTCCGTGCTTTTGCGTCTGGCCATGACCTTGACTACTTGTTGAAAAAGCTCAGATCGACCTCGCCGCTGCCCACGAGCGGGAGCTTGCCGCTTCGGGCGCCCTCATCGTCTGCCAACCGCCGCGCGGCATTAAACGCGTCCGCCCCCCCGTTGCGAACCAGAAATACGATTGTCGCCTTCTCCTGCGCGGCAACTCGCTTCACGACCTGCTTGAAGGGATCGCTCTTGGCCAGCTCAGTGCGAGGAATCTTCACTGGCGGATTACTCGTGTGCAAAATGACATGATTGGTTTCGCACTCGATAAACGCCGGAATCAAATCCTTGCCCGTGCCTCCGGAGATAATCTTGTTCACCGGCTTGGGATCCTTCTTTTCCTGAATCTCGACGGTAAGATCCATCACGGACTGCTCCTGCAGCTTGAGATCCGCGTCGAGCTCGGGGATCTTCTTCTCGAGATTGTCGACCTGCGCCAGAATCTCCTTTGCCGCCTTGATATCGGCCGGATCGCGCTCGCTGGCCGCGCGCTGCTGTTTCAATTTCGCCAGGCGCGCCGGGTCTTTCTTCAATGCCTCCGCTTCCGCAATTTGCTTTCGCAACACCGCCAGTTGTTTATCCTTCACCGCAACTTCCTTTCGCGCCGCTTCGTAGCGTTTCTGCCGATCATCCGCCTGCCGGACGGCCTCCGCGTCCTGAGGGTCGACAGAGTTGCTCACCTGGGCCAACACGAGCGCCGCAATCATCATCGTTAAAATGCCGATGACGCAGGTCAGAATGCTAAGAAAGGGAAACAGTGAAACCGTTTCCTCATCGCCGCGGTTACGTCTGGCCATGCCCGCCTCCTCCGGAGCCCGCCCCCCCCATGCCCACGAGAGTTTCGTTCAGTTTTGACAGTGTTCGCTCGATGCTTTCCAGCTGCTTCAGCAAGACCGCCGTCGCGCCCGACTCCGACTGCTGCTCCTCCAACGTCAAGCCGCTGGAATCGCTCAATCGGCGAAGCACGTATTCATTGCAATACTCATCGATGGCGTTCAGCAACTCATCCTCGCCCTTCTGCAGCGAGCTCATGGGAATCATCAACAACAGACTCATGATCAGCGCGATAAACGTGGTGTCGAAAGCCTCCGAAAGGCCGCCCGTAATGCTCGTCAGGGATTCCTTGATTACGCTTATGTCGGTGGCCCCGTCCAAACTTCCGCCGAAACCCCCGACTGCCTCGCCCAATCCTTTCACCGTCCCGATAAAGCCAAGAATCGGAATCGCCCAAATAAACACCTTTACCAGGCTGTAGCTCGATGACACCGCGTTCGCGTCGATATCCGACTGCGTGGTTAACAATCCCGCAGCTTCGTTATTGTTATTGCGCGCGCGAAAATGCTCTAGCACGCGCAGGACCCGCATAATCAGAAAACTTTCCGTCGGCCGAATCGGCAACTCCGTCACCCGATTGATGAACTGATCCACGTTGCCTTGGTTGATCTTGGGGGCAATTTCATCGGGGAGCAGATCGAAAAGCATACCCCGATGCTGTTTCACCAACTTGCGCCATTTCCAGAACAGGATCGTCGCCGCCCACCACATGAGCAGCGTTTCAACGTAGGGAATGGGGCCGCGATCCGTAAAGAGGTTACCCATGTAGCTTTCCCTGATCATGAGCATGATGAGGTAGAAAACCACCGTCAGACCCAGCGCGATCAGGCCGGACCAAACCGCGCTGACATTAGTGAACTCCGCCTTGCCGCTGCCTCGCAACGCGGCGCTACGGAGGCGCGGCCGCTTGGCCACGGCCTCGGACTCGGCGTCCTCCTGATTCCCCTCCTCCTCAAAAGCCACTGGGATCTGGAGTTTGCGTTTGCAGGACGGACAGTGAATCTCACTCCCGGCCATGTCGTCTTCGACGTTCAGCTTCTGATTGCAATGGACACAGTGAAATTTCATCGGATTGTGGCGTGATCATTGCGCCGGAACCGCTCCGCATTCAAGACAAGAAAAAACCCGATAATTCAATCAGAAGCGGAGAAATCTCGTGCCCCGCTTTCGCACGCCCCGACAGTTCCGCGAATCAGTTCCACGGTTGCAGGCCCGCAAACCATGCTGCACTCTCCCCTCCATGAATATCACGTGGCCGCGACGGTTCCTGACTTTGATTCCCCTGGCGGTTATTTCACTCACCCTGCACAACCACGCGCGCGGACAGGAAGTCGCGAACAAATCCTACACGACGGCGGACAAGCAACGCGTCGTCCGCCTCGAAATCGAGATCCCCGCGCCCATCAGCGAGGTTTGGTCCGCGTTCACCACCGCCGAGGGACTACGTTCATGGATGGCGCCTGTCGCCGCGACCGATCTGAAAGTAGGCGGCATCATGGAGGCAAGCTACAATCCCAAAGCAAAGATCGGCGATCCTGCCAACATCAAGAATCGTATTATCAGCTACGTTCCCGAATCCATGCTGTCCCTCCAGGTTGCGCAGTTTCCTCCCACCTATCCCTTCGATACGGAGAAAGCCGGTAAGCTCTGGTCGGTCATTCAATTCGAACGCATTTCCGAAAAGAAGACGCGCGTCATCGTCATTGGGTTGGGT
>JBLHKZ010000081.1:0-20888 GCA_047618185.1 Limisphaerales bacterium | reverse complement strand
TCCGGTCGACTCACGAGAAAGTCAATCGCCCTTCGCATATCGAGAATATTCTTCCAGGCCATGCATTTCCCATCGACGACATAACGCAGAAATTCAAAGCGTTCGAAATTCCGGCCACTGAGTTTCTCGTCCGCGCGCTCTTCAAAGCACAGCGCGTCCGGACACAAAACGACGTATCCCTCCTTGGCCAATGCCGCGCCCGTGTGATGCATCGGATTGCCGGCCAGCCCGGCCGGTTCGGTCTTGCCCAAATTCCATTGTCCCGCGTGTTGATGCCAGACAGCGACCGCCGGCGCGGGGTTGTCAGCTGTCACCCCGTCGGGAATCAGCAGCATCGCGGGCACGGCGTCGTTCGGCTCCGTGTGATAGTAGACCGATTCGATCCGATAGCCGTCCTTTGGAATGGTCTCACGATGTCTGACGTTCAGCTCGCAAGGCTCGGGCCAGGGGCCACCAAGGCATTCGAGGAGTTTCGCCCGAAATTCTTTCGCAGTCATGCTCGCATGGTCTGGTTCGCGCGAAGTTCCGGCAAGTTCAATCCCGATTCAGAACCCGCTCCCAATACGCCACATCGATCCAGCGTCCGAACTTCTTGCCCATGTCGAATTGCGCTTCCTTCCTTCACGTTTGGCAGCCTATGCTCCAATGCATGATTCGAGCATCGATTCAACCCGCCTGGACAGTCTCATCGTGCCTGGTAATTCTTATCGTGGCGGCCAGTGCTCCCTCGCTTCTCGCTGCTGCGCCGACTAGATCGGCGGCTGAGGTGTCCCGGGCCGTCAACACCGGCCTTCGCGCGCTCGACAAAGGAACGATCAACTACGAAGACCAGCGAAGTTGTTTTACCTGCCATCATCAGACGCTGCCAATGCTCGCCCAGGCAACGGCCAGGCAACACGGCTTCAAGATCAACGAGGAGTTATTCCGCCAACAAACGAAAATTACTCACGACGGCTTTAAGAACCGCCATGACAAACTACGCTCAGGCAAAGGCGTCGGCGGCCAAAGCATGACGGTCGCCTACGCGCTCTGGGCCCTGGACATCGCAAAATGGAAACCGGATGAGACTACGGAAGCAATGGTCGCCTACCTGCTTAAGACCCAGAAGAAAAACGGCCGATTCTACGTCAGTCCGACCCGTCCGCCCCTTGAGGACTCGCCGGCCGCCAGCGTGACTCTTGCGGCCTACTACCTGAGGGAATTCGCCAGCGATAAACAGGACGCCGATGCCGACGCCAGCGTTGCCAGAGCAAAGAAATGGCTGATCGAATCCAAACCTGAAAGGCAGGAAGATTGGAATGCCAGGCTTTGGGGGCTTCATCTACTTGACGACGACGAGGCGCAAATCGCCGACGCGCGCAAGGCCGTGCTGAAACTGCAGCGCGAAGATGGCGGCTGGTCTCAGCTGCCGAATATGGAAAGCGACTCCTACGCCACTGGACAGGCGCTTTGGATGTTGAGTGAATCTGGATTTTCAACCGACGATCCAGCCTACGAGCGCGGCGTGCGATTCCTGTTGGACACGCAACTCGAAGATGGTTCCTGGCTGGTTAAAACGCGTTCGAAACCCATCCAGACCTATTTCGAATCCGGCTACCCGCACGGGAAGGATCAGTTCATTTCGATCAGCGGCGCGAGCTGGGCCGTCGCCGCGCTGGCGAAGACTTTGCCCCGCGCGACTGCCGCAGTGAGGTAACGGAGAGGCGCGGCGTGGACACGCAGCTTTAAGGAGTAGCTGCGCTCGCCAGAGCGTGGGAGCTTCGCCCCACCCGCTTCGCGTATCCGAAATCGACTTCTGGCATTCGGTGTAATGCTTCATCCGCCTCACCTCCCGAACTTTCTCAAGAAGGGTATAGATCGACATTGACGCGCACACTGCTTTGTGCAGCATTGCGCACATGTCCACCAACATCGAGTTGAACGAAGACCTCTTGGCGAAGGCTATGAAGCTTGGAGGTTCCCGAACAAAGAAGGCTGCTGTAAATGAGGCTCTTGCGGAGTATGTCCAGCGAAGGGAGCAGCAATCAGTAATCGAATTGTTTGGAAAAATTGATCTCGATGAAACCTTCGACTACAAGCAGCAAAGGAAGGTTACGTGAATGTGATCGTCGATACGGATGTTTGGTCTGAAGCTTTCCGAAAACGGGGAGAAAAATCAGCATACGTAGATGAGCTCAGGAAACTGCTGGAGGAGGGTCGAGTTCAGATGATTGGCATTATCCGAATGGAGATCCTCTGCGGAATCCGCGCCAAGCAGGAATTCGATCGAGTGCAGCAAAGGCTCCGGGCATTTTCAGATAGAGATCTGGATTCGGAGGTTTTTATCACGGCAGCAAGGTTTTTCAACCTCTGCAGAAGCAAGGGAATCCAGGGTTCGAGCAACGATTTCATTCTCTGCGCGTGCTCGATGCTTTGGAAACTCCCGATTCTATCGAAGGACAAGGACTTCTTACGCTACCGCAAGCTCATCCCGATCGAATTGGCTAAGCCACGGAACGGTTAAATCGGGTCCCCGTGACATCGGGCTTAATGACCGCGCCCATGACCAAGCCGCCGCGCTTTTTTTGTTTTCCTCAAACGGCTCTCGGCCGATAACTGGCCTACCCATGCCTTCGTTTTATGATCAATTGCCCGAGTTGCTCAAACACGGCGAACCCTTCGCCCTCGGCGTCATCGGCGGAGTGAAGGGCTCCAGTCCGCAGAAGCAGGGCGCCAAGGCGCTCTTCTTCATGGACGGCGCCATCGTCGGAACCATGGGCGGCGGTTGCCTCGAAGCGGAGATTCAGGAGCGCGCCCGACTCTCCCTTCAAACCGGCAAGCCCGCCACCTTCGACCTGGTTCTCGATCACGATTTTGGCTGGGACGACGGCCTGATCTGCGGAGGCCGGGTTTCAGGATTGATCATTCCCAACGCGCAAAACGCCGCCGACATCTGGCGCGAGCTGGCCAGCCCCACGACTTCGCTAACCTGGGGAGTCAATACCGACTACGTCATCGAATGGGCCGCCGACGATTCCCGCGACTGGCTCTATCGGGAAACGGTTTCCCCGCCCTGCTCTCTTTGGATTGCCGGTTCCGGCCATATCGCCCAGGCCGTGGCGCCGATCGCGCGCACGTTGGATTTTCAGGTGACCCTTTTTGACGATCGTCCAAGCCTCGCAAACACCCGCTACTTTCCGTCGGACACGCAATTCCGGGTCGGATCCTGGGAGGCGATCCTCAAGGAAGCTCTGTCCGACCGGCCGACCTTTGGATTGATTGTCACTCGCGGCCATAATCACGACGCGTTGGTCTTGCGCGATTGGATTCAGCGCCCCTTCGCCTTTCTCGGCATGATTGGCAGCCGACGCAAAAAGCGGATCATCTTTGAAAAATTCGTCACCGATGAACTCGCCACGGAGGAGCAACTGGAACGGGTCGCCTGTCCGGTGGGGCTCGACATCAACGCGGTCAGCGTCGCCGAAATTGGCATTAGCATCGCGGCTCAACTGGCGCAGGTCCGGGCTGAGAATGTGCTTCAACGCGCAACCGGGATAAATCGTTCGTCGGCCGCCCGAGGACCGGAAGCAACGCCCGAAGCTCGGGCTGGAATTTAGATGAGATTCGGCGTCGTCATCCTGGCCGCGGGAGCCTCGCAACGAATGGGGCGCGCGAAGATGTTACTCCGTTGGCGCGACACCTCCGTGCTGGGTCACCTTCGAAATACCTGGGGCGCGCTGGAGGCTGCACAAATCTGCGTCGTCCATTCCGCGAGTGACGCGACCGTCCAGGCCGAACTCGATCGACTCGGCCACCCCAAAGGCGACCGCATTTCCAATCCCCAACCCGAAACCGGCATGTTCGGCTCCATTCAGTGTGCGGCGCTCTGGAAGGGCTGGGATCCCGATCTCACTCATTGGCTGTTGACCCTGGGCGACCAGCCCCACCTTCGCTGGGAAACCCTGAAATCCCTCGTCGAGTGCGCGATCATCAATCCCGATCGCATCTGCCAGCCCGCCCTCGATGAGCGCCCGAAACATCCGGCGTTCTTCCCTAAAAGCATATTCCGGGAATTGGGCGATGCCAGCGAAGCGAATCTCAAGGAATTTCTGACCAACCGCGCCGCGTCCATCTCGCTCCAACCCGCCAGCGATCCGGGCCTCGACTTCGATCTCGACACACCCGCTGACTATCAGGAAGCGCTGCGCCGTTTCGCGGACTGATCCATCCCCGGCCCGCGTCTATTGCGGAACCTTATGCGTTCCAGCCATTCGATCCTGCAGGCCCCTCGCCGGCGAGGTTAAGACTGTGACTCAAGGGTTCGCGATCCGAGGCTTTGCCTGACTGCATCGCAATAATGGCATAGGCGCCGACCGAATAGATGTCCGATCCCACGTCGAGTGAATCCCCGCGCAACTACTCGGGCGACGCGAAGGCCGGCGTGCCCATCACCGTTCCGGTCATCGTCAACTGCGTATCCTCCCGGGAAATCGAGAAAACCGACAAACCAAAGTCGCCCAGGCCGCCCTTGCCCAGCAGTTGACCGATGCAGTAGTCGCCAAAGTGCTGCCCCAATTGCAAATTGTTCCCCTCGTCGCGGGGGTGCGGCTTCGAATGGGTAACGACGCGCGTGCCTGGTTATGACATCACTGTCGGGGTTTCCTCCGAATCGCCAACGGACTCGAGACCGACATTCATCAGGCACTGTGGGCAGATCCCTTTGGCCGGGTGAGCGAGCTCTCAACCGTCCCGTTTCTGAAAATCTGAAGCCCGGCGCCTCGCCTCGGCAAGCTGCCCGGACTTCAGTCCCGACTCGAGTTCCTGTTTCTGGTGCTTCAACTCCTCGGACATTCGATGATCCGTCGGAATCAAGGTCTCCGCCAGGCACAGCCACTTGAAGGCTTCCACGGCGTCCTTCGACACGCCGTCCCCCGTTGCGAAAGCCCGCGCCAGTCGCAGATAGGTCTCTGCATTTGCTTCGCCGCTGAACAGGCGATATTCACTTTGTTTCCTTTCCCACAACGTCAACCATCCAAAAAGCCCGCCGCCGATCAAACCCATCGTCATACCGATCGAGAAAGGCAAATTGGCGCGTTGAATTCCAATCAAAACGAGGCCAAGGCCGGCGGCCGCCAGAACGCCGCCATGGAAGACACGCTTGCCCGTTCGAGCGGCGCCTTGGAAATGCAGCCCCGAGACACCGACGAACCAGGCGCAGATGCCCGCGCAGGCGTACGCGATCACGTGCAACTCATAAGGATTCTCCCTGCTCAACCACCGATCGAGATAATATCCGATGGCGAGGAACGCGATCAGCTCGAATGCCCCAAGCAGAAGCAGACGCGGCGAGTTCGGCGTGCCTTCCGCCATTGCCAGGATCTTCTTCCCCCTCTCCTCCGCGATCACGAGCTTGGCGTCATTGATCCGATCGGCCACCGAGCTGTTCCAGGCGAAATGATACTCTCTCCAGGCATCCCACACGTAGCGACTGGCGACCCAGATCGCCCCAAACGCTATCGGAGCATTTCCAAGCATGGTGATCATCACTAAGTCAAAGCTTTGCCCAATGCTCTGATCCAGCGCTTTCAACAGCCATAAACAACCCAGAACAAAGAGCGTTAATCCGGCAAACAGGCAGCGTTTGATCTTGCCCGGATCAACGGGCCTGCCGGAGAGCCTTTTCCGGGCAAACGCCTTGCGGTTCAGCGGACGGGCGAAAAACATAATCCAAAACAAGGGCGCCGTAAAAAACGCCGTCAGGCTGAACCACAGATGGTCGGTGAATGCCTGATACTCCGAGGCTCGTAGTTCCGGATGCGCGTTCTCCCAGCGCAGAAACCGATTTTCCGCCCAAAGCCGATACATCGCGGCGAACAAAACCAGCGCGAGCAGAGAGGTGGCCGCGGTCAGCGCCCACGGATGAGCCGTCAACCAACCCCACACACGCCGAACCCGACTCATGGGTTGAGCCTCGACGGGTTTGCGATCGAGAAATCGCTCGAGATCCTGGCCCAATTGCCGGGCCGTGGCGTATCGCCGAAGCGGCTCCTTCTCGAGGCACTTGAGACAGACCGCTTCAAGATCCTGCGGCACATGCGGATTCAGTGCGCTCGGCGCCTTCGGTATTTGATCCCTAACCTGAATCAGGGTCTCGATCGGAGTCTTGCCGCGAAAGGGCGGGCGGCCGGTGATCAACTCATAGAGAACCGCGCCCAATGAATAGACGTCGCTGTGCGTCCCCAACTGGTCAACGTCGCCGTTGGCCTGCTCTGGCGGCATGTAGGCGGGACTCCCTAAAATCGCGCCGGTTTGGGTCAAAGCGCTGTCTTTCTCCAAATTCTTCGCCAGGCCGAAGTCCGTGATGCGCGGCCGATCCTGATCGTCGATCAGAATGTTGGACGGTTTTAGATCGCGATGCAGAATGCCTCGTTGATGCGCATACTGGATCGCCTCCGCGATGGTTTTCACATAGGCGGCCGCCTTGGAAGGCGATAACGGCCCCTCCCGGATCTGATCTGAAAGGCCTTTGCCCGCGACGTAATCCATCGAGAAATATTGCTGCCCCTCGTGCTCGCCAACCTCATGAATCGCGACAATATTCGGGTGCTGTAAATTGGCTGCGGCTTCCGCTTCGGTGCGAAATCGCCGAACCTCTTCGTCATCGGCCAACTGGCCCGACAGGATCATCTTGATGGCGACTGTGCGATTCAGACTGGTCTGTCTGGCCTTATAAACGACTCCCATCCCTCCGCGCGCAATCTCCTCCTCGATCTCGTAATCGCCAAAGTACCGTATTCGGCCCAACTCGGCTCCGGCGTCGCAAACCGCGGAGCTTTCATCTCCAACCGGAGCCTTCATGACGACCTGCCCGTCTTCGTTGGCCGACAGCTCGTTGGATGATTCCAACCCGACCTTCAACAGGCATTGCGGACAAATGCCTTTGGGCGCATCGACCGGCAGCGGCGCTCCGCATTGTCCGCAGGTCATTCCGCCGCTTACAGATCCCGTCATGTTGCTCTCGTGTTTCATCTCAGTGCTTACAAAGGAAATACAAAGAAAAAGTTACAGCCCGGCTCCAAACACCCTCCCGTCGCACGCCCTGAGTCTCCGCTCATGCGCGCAAAGCCGCGAACAATTCCTGAATTTCCGCGTCGATATCCGCCTGCTCACCCACGGTCAGGGCGATCTCCGCGCGCAGGTGGCGCCGGAAGCGCTTACGGATCCGATGCGCCGCAACCTTGACCGCGCCTTCCCCCATGCCCAGGCCACGCCCAATCTCGGCGTAAGAGGCCTCCTTCACTCCCAACAGCGAACCATGCAGTCGCTCGAACAACTCCCCCTTGCCGCCATTGCGATACTCCATCTCAATGCGCGCCATCGTTCGATCGAGCAGGGTCATCGCCCAACGACGCTCGTAGAGCTGATCGGGCGAGAGACCCTCCTTTGGCTCCTGGCCATACAGATTCTCCGCGACCGCCTCATCAATGGAAATGGTCACCGCCGCCCCGCCCCGCTTTTGCGCCCGCGCCTTGTCCCATTCGTCCGACAGAAAGTGTTTTAAAGAAGCCAGCAGAAATGAGCGAAACTTCCCCTTCGCGGGATCAACGCGCTCCAGCAGCTTTTTCTCCAGCAAGCGCGCAAAGAACGACTGCGTCAGATCCTGCGCGTCGTGTGAGGAGTTCCCGCGACGCCGCACGTAGGCGTAGAGCGGATACCAATATCGCTGGCAAAGCTCCGTCAAAGCCTCCTCCGCGCCCGGCCGCGCTTCGTCCGCCGCCCGCAGGACCAGGCTCCAATGCGTGGCAGAGAAGTTCGCGTTGGATAGGGGCGTCGGGGTGTCCAGGCTCATTCGAAGGTGGAATCATGTTTACCCCGCCCGAGATCCGAAAGCGAGGCTGCGGCGTCTCGATACTGCCCCTCGCTTTTGAACACACCCACAGCCGCCGGATGGGTTGGCAAACACGCTCAACTTCCCTAACTTCCTTTTCAAAGCGACGGCGGCGCCAGGGGCATCGTCCAATCGCCAGCTGGAAGACCGCACAAATGGAACTCGAACCTTCATCGTCGAATCGCCTGCCTTTGCTGGTGACATTTGCGATCGCCGCATTCGTGGTGGCTGCCGTCTATCTCAAACTTCCGAACGACAACGAAACCTCTCCTGCCCCCCCGCCCGGATCGACGAACACAGCGCAAGCCTCTCCGACTGACGACGGCCAACCCGCCGCCACAACCGTTAAGCTGCTCCACGCCAGGCTCGCGAGGCTTGAGATCGACAAGGCCGAGAATGCGTTCGCGAATGGTGACACCTCGACGGCGTTTGCCTATCTCGCCCGTGTCATCCGGCGCGATCCCCACAATCGAATGGCCGTCAGACGCCTGCTTTTTGCACTCACCTACCGGAGTCTGGCGCTGCCCGCGCGGCCGCCACTTGAACACGATGCCGCAGTGTCCTGCGCGCGCTACAGCTCCGACGGCACACACATCGTCACCGCATCGAGTGACGGCGTAGTTCGTGTGTGGAACGCCGCGAACTCAACTCTCAAAGGGCTTCCAGTCAAACTCGGCTCCCCCGTGCTTTGGGCGGATTTCGATCCCTCAGGAACGCGCATCGTGGCCGGAACCAGTGACGGCTCCGCGTGGTTGATTGATGTCGATGGCCCCGGCGAGCCGAAGCCCCTGCGTCTCAGCCAAAAGCCTGTATTTCATGTTGAGTTCAATTCAACCGGACTCCTGGCCCTCACGGCATCACGGGACAACACCATCGCAATTTGGAACGCAACAAACGGCGAACCCATCGCGAAACTGGCCCAACACGAAGGCGCGCTTCGCTTCGCCCGATTCAGCCCCGATGGAAAGCGCATCCTCACCGGCGACGCAAATGGCGTCTCCTTTATCTGGAACGTCGAATCCGGCGAAGTCGAAACCGGACCGATGACATTTCCCGGATCTGTCAACGAAGGACGGTTCAGCCCGGACGGCGCGAGTCTCGCCCTGGCGCTCTCCGACGGCACGGTTCAAATCCTGGAAACACTCACCGGGCTCCTTCACTGCGCGCCCATTCAACACGCCAACTCCGTGGTCGCTCTCGCCTACTCTCCGGACGGGCTGACCCTGGCCACGGCCTCAAAGGGCGACGGCAAGATTCAACTGTTCGACTCGACGGACGGCTCCCTCGTTTCCGGACCTGTCACCGCTCTGGGCACGGCTCAAATCCTCCAATTCAGCCCGGGCGGCCTTCGCCTTGCCTCGGCCTCAACCAGCGGGGCAATTCAGATCTGGGACGGCCTCGAACTGCTCCCTCTCAACGAACCGCTTCTTTTCAACGCCCCGATAGGCAATCTGCAATTCAGTCCCGATGGCGCGCGACTACTCCAAACCGCATCCCAATCCTCGCCCCAAATCTGGGACGTAAGACTCTCCGGAGCGCTGCCGCTGGAATTCACCCATGACGCGATCATTTCAGCTTCGGCATTCAACTCCACCGGTGATCGACTCGCTACCGCGACTTCCGATGGCGAGGTTCGACTCTGGGACTTTTCCACGGGCCGAGAGATCTGGACGAAGCGTCACCACGAGCAGCCGATCGTTTCGATCCATTTTCCCACGGAGGACAAACACCTGATCACGGTAGGTGCAGACGGATCGGTCGCAGACCTGGACACCGAAACGGGCGAATTGAGTACGCCGCTCATGTCACTTGGCGCTCCCACAACGCACGCCTTCTTCGGCCCGAACGGCTGGAGGATTGCCGCGTTGTCACCCAGTGGCGTTTTAAAGATCTGGAGCTTGGAGTCAGGTAAATTGACGCCCGGGTTGCCCGAAAGTGAAAACATGGAAATCTTTCACGCGCGCTTCTCCCCGGACGGCGCCGGACTGGCGACGGCAAACGAGAACCAGGTCCAATTGTGGAATCTGTCGAACGACGTGCGGATCGGCCCAACCCTCGATTTTGCGGGGATTATCAACGCGATCGAATACGCAGGCGCGGGGGAACGAATTGTCGTTGGACTGGACGATGGCTCCGCGGGCATTTACGAGGTCGCGACCGGAAAGCAAGTTGGCCCGATCATGCTCCACAACGAAGCGGTCTGGAGAATTCGAGTGAGTCGCGATGGACGCATGGCAGCCACCTCGTCAGACGATCGCACCGTTCGCATCTGGGACACTGCAACCGCGCTCCCCATCACGAGTCCGTTGATACACGAGACCCTCCCATGGTCATTCGACTTCAACGCCGACGGATCTCTCCTTTTCACTGGAACCGTCGGAGGCCGCATACGTGCTTGGGATGTGAAAAGCGGTCAGGCGTTAAGCGCATCGTTGTCCCACGGAGAGCCCGTTGAAATTGTTCGCTTTCACCCCAGCCGCAACGTCGCAATCGTCGGCGGAGGCAGCCCGACGCTGAGGGACTGGTCGATTCCTGACGTTGTCGCTCCCGCGCCCGCGTGGTTACCGGAACTGGCCGAGGCCATTGGCGGCAAGAAGTTGAACGAGAGAAATCTTCTTGAGACTGCCCCGACCGACGTTCTCGCCGGTCTCCATAAGCAGGCGCAAACAAGCCCGGAGCCGGGCAAAAACGTCTTTACCAGCCTTTCAAACTGGCTCTTCGCCGATTCGCTCACCCGCGCCGCGCGTCCCGATTCCCAACGCTCGGTCCGCGACGAAATCTCAGGTTGGCTGGCTCTCGACGATCCCTCGCGGCTACGGCAGTTCGCTCTCCGCAACCCCTCCGAGCCGCGTGTCTGGAATCGAATCGCGGAACTTCTTTCCGCGCCCGAAGGTGATGAAACCGCTCGCGCCGCCAATGCCCTAGTCGCCGCATTCTGTCGCCAACGAGCTAGGCAGTTGGGAGGCGTCGCCGACTCCGGCCCTGCCCAGCATGTCTCTACCTCCGCCGCCAGCGACTCGACTCCAACAGCTTCAGTAGCCCAACCGCCAAACACAGCGACGGCTCGGACGCCTGATTCAGCGGCCGCTCTCTACTTCGACGGCCGAACCAGCCGCATCTCCGCCTCCAATATTCCCTTTGACGAATACGAAACCTTCACCATCGAAGCCTGGGTGCAACAATGGCGAAATCACGTCGTGAGCCAGGGCGTTTTCGACCCCGAAGAAAACGGGATCTGGCTCACCCTCGGCGCCGCGGGCTCCGAGAATCCCCGGTGGACCTGCGGTTGGCGATCTGGCGCTGGAAAGAATTGGGATTATCCCGTCTCCGCCGACCATCCCAGCGCCTGGCAACATCTCGCCCTCACCTTCGACGGACACCAACTTTCAATCTACCTCAACGGCAAATTGCGACACTCCACAGACGCTCCCATACCCGGACCGCTACAGAAAAACCGATCGCTCATAATCGGCGCGCATGAGTGGACGGACCGGCTCACCTTTGGAACGGGCTTTCTTCGCAATCTCCGGGTTTCCCGAACCCTGCGCTACCGAGGCGATTTCGTTCCTGATCCGATTCTCAAAGCCGATCGCCGAACCGTGCTGCTCTACGATTTCTCCATCGATCCAGGTTTGCGGGCGGTCGACCGTTCCGGCAACGAACGCCACGGAACCATCCGAGGCGCCATCTGGAGCGAAGGACAGTAGATCTGACATGGACAGGAGTGCATTGGGACACCGAGGACGGCGTCCCTCTCAATTGTGGAGACGGACGCCGTCCTCGGTGTCCCATCCTATCCGGCCTTGCCCACCCACAACATTGACCCGCGCCGCGCCGCAATCCATCGTCACATTCATGGCCACCAAATCTCACCGCCACGCTGCTGTCGCCATACTACTGGCGTCCTGCCTTGTCTCCCCCGCCCACGACACCCATCCCGACCGCCTCAACTACAAAATCCCTGATGAACCCATCGTCATCGGGGAAGGCAAATTCAAATACCAACTCGTGCCCGGTTGGTCGCAGCACAACACCGCAAAATACAAAATTGGCAACGGCAAGGCCATCGTCGAGGACGCGAAAGGCCGCATCTACCACCTCAATGGCAGCGCCAAAAACTGCGTCATCGTCCTGAACAGGAAAGGCGACGTCCTCAAGGCCTGGGGCGACTTCGCGCCCGGCGCGCACGGCCTCAACATTCTCAAGGAAGGCAATCGCGAAGTTCTCTTCATCTCCGAGAACCGCGCCAACGGCAAAATCTTCAAGACTACCCTCGACGGAGAAATCCTCCTGACCGTCTCCTGCCCGACCGAATCCGGACTCTACCCTGATCCCGGGAAATTCCGCCCCGCCGAAGTCGTCCTGCTGCCCAACGGCGACTTCTTCGCCCTCGATGGCTACGGCAGCGACTACATCCTGCGCTTCAATAAAGCGGGCAAATACCTCAGCGCCTTTGGCGGCAATCTCGGTGAAGGCGAAGCCCAGCTCAAACACTGGGGCCCCCACGGCGCCAACATAGATTACCGCGATCCGAAAAACCCCGTCCTCATCATCGGGCTCAGCGACCAGGAAAAGGTCAAGCGCTTCAAGCTCAACGGAACGCACATCGACACCATCCCGATGCCGGGAGCCAATCCACGCGACATCTACTTCCATCGCGGCCACATCTACATCCCGCACCTCGGCGACAACTGGCCCAAAGAGCGCAACAATCCCGGCTACATTTCAGTCGTGGATTACGACTTTAAAGTCGTGGCAAACCTCGGCGCCTACTCAGCGAGTTACAAGGCCGGCAAGTTGGAGCGCATGCATCACGATCAACACGCCTTCCACCACCCCCACGGAATTTTGCTGTCAAAAGACGGAAGCCTCTACGTCGTCCAGGACGCCTCCAACAACACCTGGCCCATGAAGTTCGTCCCGGTGGAATGATGTGTGATCTAAACAAATGGGACGCCGAGGACGGCGTCCGTCTCCAGCGATGAGAGGGATGCCGTCCTCGGCGTCCCATTTCCCGCCTTTCGTCGTCCGCTATGATATTCAGGGTATTACCGACGGTCCCGCCAGCGGTTCCTAAAACACCCGATACGCCTTCGCCTCCCATTCGCTCTTCAACGCGGGATCATCCACGCTACGCAGCAGGTCATAGTAGCTGTACGGATATTTAAAAACATGCCCAATGCCCACCGTCCGGTCCCCGCGCTTCCTCCAATACTCTGCGCTGTTCGGTCGAATCTTGCTCGGCTGCTTCTCCTTACGACGCTTTGCGTCCGAATCCGGTCCCTTGCGGGTCACGGTCACGTATTTGCGGAAAGCAATGCGGCAACTCTCAGCCCATTCGACATCCCCCATCCCCGCCAATTCAACGAGCGCCTGCCCGAAAGTCAGCATGTGTCCCGCAAAGCCCTGACCAAAACCGCGCCACCGATCCACCGCGTCGCTGGCCTCGCGCAGGACAAACGCCGATGCCGCCGCTGTGTCCTCGAAAGGCGGCGGGTCCACCTCCGGGTCGGGATCAATGTCGCGCCACGGCTTGATCGCGCGAATGAGCTTGCACACTCCCTCGATTCGCCGCGGCGTGGCGGCGTCCGGCGCCATTCGGAATCCCCTGATCGCCAACGTCGCAAAAATAGCATTGTGACCCACCTCGCGCAGCGAGCCTTCACTCTCGATCAGCGCCTCGCCAATCTTCCTGATCTGCGCCGGGTCGGGTTCCTCTTCCGGGAAGGATTTGCACAACGGCGATTTCGCCCAATTCAGATCAAACAATTGCTCAATCCTCGCTCGGGTCGGCTCGTCCAACTTGTTCTCCTCGCACAGCAGGTGCGCGGAAACCAGGCTGGCGCCCCGGTGCCCATCGGCGAAGTATTTCATCGAGTGCGCCCGGGCCAGTGCGTTCAGCCCGAGCAGAACCAAACGCATTTCAGCCGGATCGCGCTCCGGTCCTCCACGTTGTTCGACGCCGAGCAGCGTTCCGCCGGCCATCAAGCCGCAGACTCCCGTTGAGGCCCGCCAGCCAAACTCCCGTCGATTCAGTTTTGGTTTCATGATTTAACTTTACGCTACTCCCACGACGATAAGAGTCGCGAAAAAAAAGATGCCGAACTGTGCGGCGATGCTGTCTCGCCATGTCCAAGCTCAATTCACCAGGACAGACAGCCGGTGGCTCTCTCCGATCTGCTCCACCCACTCTTCGGGCGCCTTCGCCTGGTCGGCGAATTCGGGCCAGCGCCGTGCGGCCGCCTGGACCTCCTCCAAAATGGCTTCGGCCCGGCCGCGTTTCATCGAGGCGGCTTTGGCGACCGCGCGGAAGTCCGCGATCGTGAAACCATCGCGCTTTCCGTTCAACGTCATTTGGTGGGTCGATGTCCAGGCTCCGTCGGGATTGTGGCTGTAGGTGACGTCGAATGCCGGCGACAATTTCCACGCGCCCGCTTTGTTCATCAGGAACGCGATGTTCTTCACGTGGTCGTCCTGATTTCGGGCGACAATGTTAAACGCCATGCGCCGGAATTGCTCCTCCACCGACTCCATGGGCAATCCGAGTTGGCGGACGGTCATCAACGCTTGCTCGTAGGAATGGGCGCCGGCCTGATTGAAATCGAAATGTCCGAGCGCGCACAGCGCGCACAGGGATTGCAGGTGCAGCTTCTTGCCGTCGGCAAGACGGTCAAAGCGTCGGGTCATGAAGTGTCGCCGCCCATTTTCCTCCAGCAGGCGGCATTCATTCATCTCAACGCCGGCTGCCTGGGCCATCAGGTGATAGGCGTATTCGATCGCGCCGTAGCCTTTCGGGTCCGCCAGTTCCTTGTCCTTGTTCTGGGCGACGCCGTCGAACTTGAGCAGCCAGTATTCGAATCCATCGCCTGCCGTAATCTGTCCCGAACGAACTTCATTGGTTTCACGATTCCAGGCGATCACGGCCTTGGCCCGGGCGCCTCCGGCGGAGGTTCCCACGCGAAGAATTTCGTTCAGCGCTTTGGCCCGCTCCGTTCTGCCGAGGCTGCCTTTCAGATCGCCGCGCTGGGTCAGGACTTCGGACGCCAGCCGGACCAGAGCGTCAATTTCGATCTTGGCCGCCTTGCGCGGTTTGGGTCCCAGCGCGGGCGCGAATTCCAGAGCCCCCATACCGCGAGCGCCGGTGTAGCAAAGCCGCTCGACTGAGCTGAAATTTTCAGGCGCGCGTCCCTGGGTCGCCAACCACGCGTCGATCAGCGCATTGCCAAATTTGTCCGGCAGCGAATCGGCCAACAAACCGGGCAGGCCGTGAAAGGTGTTTCTGGGAAGCTGGGGAAAGGCATAGACGTCGTCGCTCAGCGGCATGGCGACCGGGGAAAGCTGAATTCCGCTGTGGGCAAACTCGGGATCGTATTGAAATGTCGCATGGGCCTGGCCGTCCTCCAGCGACACGGCGCCAATCGTTCTCCCCCATAATCGAATCTCGGCGATCATGATTCATCTCCCCATTTCCAGGGCTTCGGCCCTCCGGGAACCGCCGGCGTCCGGGCGGCCCGGCGCCGGGTTTTTCCTTTTTGTTTGAGCTGAAGGATCGGGCTGGCGACGGGTTCCGGAATGAGCAGATCGAAGCGCCTGACAAGTCCGAGCGTCCGGCAGACGCGCAGAAAACCGGAAAGTTGAATGGCGGCTGCCCCTGTTTCCAGACGCTGCACAGTTCTCACCCCAATGCCCGCCTGTCGGGCGAGCTCTGATTGCGTCAGGTTCTTTTCCAGCCGGAGACGGGCGAGCCGTCCGCCAAGCTCCAACAAAATACTCTCGTCCGTTAATTGATCATCGAGCTGCATAACACGCCAAATATGACGGTTACAATTGTTATGTCAACTTAACACGTCATATATGGCGTTTAGTTATCCAGCTAAACTCAACGAACGTCCTTCAACGCTCCGACGATGATGTCATTGCTGCCGGCGCTGATCAGCGTCTTGTCCCCTGCTTTCAACTCGCCGGAGAATGCGCCTGCGAAATGGGTTGTTCCGTCAGGGCCGCAGGCGGCGGCGTAGCTGAGCCCGTTTAGCGTTCCGCCGCATTGCTTCACCCAGTTGAGTTTTCCTGTCGAAGAAAACTTCGCCACGTAGATGTCGCGCTTGCCGATGGCTTTCAATTCCCTGCCCGCGAAGTTTACGTCGCCGGTCGTTTCTCCGGTGAGGACCACGCTGCCTTTGGCATCGACGGCGAGACCGAGGCCGTAATCCGTCTTGGGGCCGCCTACGGCATAGGCCCACTCAGGTTTTCCTTTCGCGTCCAGCTTCGCGACGTAGAGATCGTTGTCGCCCTGGATTCGATCAAACCCCGGGACCTCAACCCTCCTGCTTCGCCGGTTCGTCCACGACAATCTCCGCGTCCTCTGTGGGAGCTTTGTCGTCCTTGCGCCTGGAGCTGGAAAATGGCAGCGCCGGACGGACCACCTTCTTGATAAACTTCACGAAGCCGCCTTCGGCCTGCTCGATATTCGCCTCGGCGTCTTTGACGGCTCGCTCCCAGGCGGATCCGAAACCGGGCGCCTGCTCGTTCATGGTCGAGATGGCCCGGTCGTAGACCTGCAACGTGCGCATCTCCGCTCGTCCCGCCTTTTGATCCAGCGCCGCGAGATTGACTCGTAGATTCTCATTCTGCTCCTTGAGCGACGCGAGTTCCTTCTCCAATTCGTCGGCGCCCTTGGCGGTAATCTTCATCTGGCGATTCAGGTGCTTGTTCAAATCATCAATCTCGCCCTTCAGGGTCTTGATCTCTTTTTTGAGCAGGCGTTGTTTCATGAACGCCGCGCGCCATACGATCACGGCCAGAGCCGCTCCCATGGCCAGCCCCCAAAAGAAGGGCTCCTTCAATAAATTCCAAATCGATTCCATGATGTCTTTCGTCTAGTTCACTTATGACTGCGAGCGGGCGCAATTCGCTCATTTTGCGATTCCGTCGCGCGGTTGAGCGCCAGCATAGCTCGTTTCGTCCACGGCGCCAAATCGCCTTCGCGGAAACTTGAGACTTTGCATTCCGATGTCGATCCCCAATTCTTTTCACACACGCAATTCATTCATCAAAATCATGAACCGAAGATCCTTCGTTAAATCCGCCGTCACTGCTTCCGCCGCCGCCCTCGCTGGCGCATCCGCCGCTCACGCCGCCGACGGCGGCAATGGGGAACGCCAATACATCGAACTTCGCCATTGGTCGATCAAGACGCCCGAGAAGAACAAAGTCGTTCTAAACTTCCTCAAGAACGCTGCCATTCCCTCGCTCAAGCGCGCCGGCATCGGCCGGCTCGGCGTGTTTAATCATCTCCCGGACAAGAAATATCCCGAGCAATCCCATGACGTCTACACCGTCGCGGCCTTCGATTCCCTCGAGCAGTGGCAAAGCCTGGGCGATCACTTCGCCAATGATGGGGAGTTTCTGGAGGCCGGGAGCGACTATCTGATGACCGAGCAGAAGAATCCCGCCTACGAACGCATAGACAGCTCGCTGATGATCGCCTTTGAAGGCTACCCCGGACTCAAGAAGCCGCGCAAAAGTAAGGACCGCATTTTCGAGCTCCGCCGCTACGAGAGCCGCAACGAGGTCATGGCGAAGGTCAAGATCGACATGTTCAACAACGGCGAACTGGAGATCTTCAAGAAAGTCGGGCTCGACGGCGTGTTCTACGGCGAAATGCTCATCGGCGCCAACATGCCCAATCTCACCTACATGCTCGGCTACGATTCCATGGAGGAACGGGCGAAAAACTTTGGAGCCTTCTCAAAACATCCCGATTGGAATGAGCTGAAGAACGTCGAGAAATACAAAGGAACGGTTTCCCACATCGACGCGATGTATCTAAAGCCGGCCTCCTTTTCGCAGATTTAGTTTCCCCGCTTGAAACAACGTCCATCAAGCGGCAATCTCAACGAAAGTCATCGAACTCGATTTCATCATGGCACAGAAAAAAACGTTTCATTACACCCGCCGAAATTTCATCTCGGCGTCCGCTGCGTCCACCTTTGGCTTCGCGTTTCTGCCCAAGTCCGTCTTCGGCGCCAACGACCGCATTCGCATCGCCGGCATCGGCATTGGCGGCAAGGGCTCGAGCGACATTGACCAGGCCGGAAACGTCGGCGAGATCGTCGCCCTCTGCGATATCGACGACAGGCACCTGGCGGCCAAGGCCAAGAAGTTCCCCAACGCCAACAAGTTTAACGATTTCCGGGTCATGTTCGATCGGATGGCCGATCAGATCGACGCCGTCACCGTCAGCACGCCCGACAACACCCATGCCATCGCCTCGCTCACCGCGATGAAGCTCGGCAAGCACGTCTACTGTCAGAAGCCGCTGACCCACGACGTCTGGGAGGCGCGCGAGATGAAGAACGTCGCGCGAGAGATGAAAGTCGCAACGCAGATGGGCAACCAGGGCACCGCGCTCGACGGATTGCGCCGCGGAGTCGAGATCGTCCGCGACGGCGTCATCGGGCACGTGCGCGAAGTTCACGCCTGGACGAACCGTCCGGTCTGGCCGCAGGCGCCGATGATCGTCGATCGCCCGACCGGCTCGCATCCGGTTCCTTCGCACATTCATTGGGAACAGTTTCTCGGCCCGGCTCCGTGGCGACCGTTCCACCATGGGAAGACCGCCAGCGGTCGCGGCATCTATCACCCATTCACCTGGCGCGGCTGGTGGGACTTTGGCACGGGCGCGCTCGGCGACATGGCCTGCCACACCGTCAACATGGCCTTCATGGCGCTGAAGTTTGGCGCGCCCAGTTCAGTCTCGGCCAAGAGCGGCCGACTCAACGACGAGACCTATCCGCGTTGGGCGACCTTTACCTACAACTTCCCGACGCGCGGCAACATGCCCCCCTGCAAAATGGTCTGGTACGAGGGCAAGACCGAATACGGCAAAAGGAATCTGCCTCCCTACGATCTCTTCCATGGCGAGAAGCCGGTCGGCAGCGGATCCATCATGGTCGGCGACAAAGGCGTGCTCTATTCGCCCAACGACTACGGCGCCGATTTCAAGCTGTTCCCGGAAAAGAAATTCAAGGACTACGGCGGCCCCCAACCCTGGTTCCCGCGCAATCCCTCGAAGAGCAACGATCAGGGCATGAAGAATGAATGGGCCGAAGCCATGCGCAGTGGCGACGTCAAAAAGGCCTACTCCAACTTCGACTACGCCGCGACCTTCACGGAAACGATGCTGCTCGGAAACGTCGCCCTCAAAGTCGGCAAGAAGATCAACTGGGACGCGGCCAACCTCAAAGCGAAAAACTGCCCCGAGGCCGATCAGTTCATCAAGCGCGAATATCGCAAGGGCTGGGAAGTCTGAGCGTCGCGGGAAATCGATTCATTCGAAAGCCGTCCTTATGTAAGGGCGGCTTTTTTCATTGTCTCGATTATCCCAATCACCTTGTGCACGCTGAACAAGAGCAGGACGGCCACCGCAATTCCCGCCCAGATATTCTGCCATGGCCGGTTGCGCTCTTTCCCAACGATGCGCGGATCGTTCACCATGACGATCAGCACAATCGCCACCAGTGGCACGGCCAGCACGGTCATTCTCTGGGCCCAGACAATCGCCGCCAGCGAATCGGAGTGACTCAAGGAGTAGAATCCCACCGAAATTCCAACCGCCATCGCCAGCACGGTAAACCAACGATTCTTCGCCGAATTGATGTCGGAGCCCAGCCCGAATCCGTCGGCCAACAGACCGCCGCCGATCATGGCGTTGATCACTGTGGAGGAAAACGCAGCAGCCAGGAAACCAAGGCTGAAGATGATCGTGCCGGCGCCGCCCATTAACGGGGACAGCTGCTCCGCCAAACCGGCGGCGTCCTTGATATCCTTTCCAAGCAATACTGTCGCCGAGGTCATCATGATCATGGCTGAAACTCCGACCAGGACACAGACGCCCGTGATTGCCTCCCGTTGGGCCGTGCCCACATCTTCCGCCTTCCAGCCTTTCTGCTGCGCCAGCGTCGATTGATACAGCGCCGCGATCACCGAGAACGTAGTCGCGAACATGGCGACGACCAGCCCCGTCATTTTGAAGGGCCACATTTTTGGAATCAAGCCGCCCGCGAATTGCGCGAGATTCGGAGTCATTGCAATCACCGCCACCAGACCGATGCCGGAGAGCCCTTTGACGATGGTTGCCGTTCGTCGGCATTTAATGCGCCAGCCACCGATGAAGCACACCAGCAACAACAACGCAGGTCCGAACTCGGGAATCGCCACCATCAGATTGATGACGAAACAAAGCAGCATCACGCCAACCAGCGCGGTCATGAATTTCTCCAGGACTTTGTAGAGGTGTTTGGCGGCGAAGACAAAGACCAGCGCGATGACGCCCACCAGGGCCATCCAAAGGCCGACGGAAATCGAGGTCAGCGATTCCAATGCCGTGGCGCAGGCCACGTAGTTCCCCGATTGAAAAGCCGCCGCCACCGTAAACGAAAGTCCGCCCACGATAATCGCCAGCCAACGCCCGTAATATTTCGCCATCAGCGTCAAAGCCGACACCTTGTTCATCACGCCGATTCGCGCGGCCATCGAGGTGAACAGCATCATGAAACTGCCCGCGATCATCAGCGCCCAAATCAAGTCCGGCCCGGCGCCTGCCCCCACTTTGGACGACACCACGATCGTGCCCGGTCCGATCACCACAGCCGCCGTGATCAGCCCGGGACCGAGCTGCTTCCAGAACGGTTTCTTTGCGGGAGCAACAGTCTCACCTCCGCTGTTTGGAGCGTCGGATTGAGTATCAGAGATTTCCGTTTTCTTGTCGTCGTCAGTTTCCATAGTATCGGTGTCAGGGACGCGTGAACGCTGTGCGGATCGCCATTTGGATCGGAACAGGAAATAGCTTTTCCTCCCAAATCACAACGACAAAGTCGCCGATGAGTTCGTCGGGGGCGTGATTGCGGGAGGGATGAGCAGGATGAAAAACCGTTCTTCGACGTTGTCGGTGAAACAGCCGATCGGCGTTGGACAAACTGGGGCTTTGAGCATGCTTCCGGGGAGCATACGCGCCCTCGCG
>JBLHKZ010000080.1:0-20990 GCA_047618185.1 Limisphaerales bacterium | reverse complement strand
ATTGATGCGGGCCAAGGAGTTCATCATGAAGGACGCCTACAGCTTCGATGTTTCGGACGAGGCCGCGACCTTGAGCTACCAGAGGATGGCCGAAGCCTACAAACGCATTTTTGCCCGTTGCGGCCTGAAAGCCATACCGGTCGAGGCCGATTCCGGCATCATCGGAGGCAGCCTGTCGTCCGAATTCATGGTGCCCGCCGAAACCGGCGAGAACGATGTCGTCTACTGTGAAACCGGCGAATACGCGGCCAATATCGAAAAAGCCACCAGCAAGTTGTCGGACGACGATTCCACTGGTGTGAGCGATGGCGACGCGGCGGCCAACGCCGAGGTTGAGAAATTTCCCACGCCAGGCGTGAAGACGATCGAGGATCTTGCCGCGGAGCCGTTCAGCGTCGCCGGGAACTGTCAGATTAAGACCCTGGTTTTCATTGTCGATGAGAAGCCCGCGTTAGTCCTGCTTCGCGGCGATCATCAGTTTAACGAAAACAAGGTGAAGGCCTTCCTCGGCTCCAACTCTATTCGCCCCGCTGGGGACGGTGAAATTCTTAAAACGCTCGGGGCTCATCCTGGCAGTCTCGGCGCGGTCGGAGTGAAGGACGTTCCGGTTTACGCCGATGAAGTTCTTCGAGGGTGCAAGGGTATGACCACTGGCGCAAACGAAGATGGTTTTCATCTCCGAAACGTCGCGATTGACCGCGACATTGAAGTCAAGGAATGGGGGGACTTCCGCACCGTGCAGGCGGGCGAACCCTGTCCCGTCACCGGGCAGCCGCTCAATATTCGACGAGCCATCGAGGTCGGCCACGTTTTCAAGCTGGGCACAAAATACAGCGTGGCTCTCGGCGCTTTGTTCCTGAACGAGGGCGGCACGCAGCAGCCGATGGTCATGGGTTGCTACGGCATCGGCATTACGCGCACGGTCCAGGCTGTCATCGAGCAGAACAATGACAAGGACGGCATTTTCTGGCCGGTCAGCGTGGCTCCGTTCCAGGTTTGCATCACCGCGTTGGACGTCGAAGCCGACGGCGCGGTGATGAAGGAAGCGGTGCGAATTCATGATGAGTTGGAGGCTTTGGGAGTGGATGTGGTTCTCGACGACCGCGATATTCGTCCCGGCGGAAAATTTAAGGACTCTGAGCTCGTGGGATTCCCATTGAGGATTGGCATCGGCGAACGTTCGTTGAAGACGGGGGAAGTCGAGCTGAAACCCCGTCATGGGGGCGAGCTTGAGAAGATCAAGGTGGAAGACGCGGTTGATCGAGCGATGGAGTGGTTGCGGGCAAACGGACTCGAGGCCTGAGCCGGCGATTGATTTTACTGCGCGACCTCATCGCATGTTTGAGCTGCTGAAAACCGATTCGGAGACCCGGGGACGCCTGGGACGGCTGCACACTTCGCACGGCGTCATCGAAACGCCGATCTTCATGCCGGTGGGCACACAAGGAAGCGTGAAGTCTCTGGATCCCCGCGAACTTCGCGAGATCGAGGCACAGATCATTCTCGGCAACACGTATCATCTATCCCTGCGGCCGGGCATGGAAATTATGGAGAAGCTGGGCGGGCTCCATCGATTCATGGGCTGGGACGGGCCGATTCTCACGGACAGCGGCGGCTTTCAGGTCTTTAGTCTCGCGAAGATTCGAAAAATCCAGGAGCACGGCGTTGCGTTTCAATCGCACATCGATGGCAGTCCTTTGTTTCTGGGCCCCAAGGAAGCGATGGAGATCCAGCGCATTATTGGCTCGGACATCGCCATGGTTTTGGATGAGTGTCCGCCGCATGCCAGCTCGGAGGCGCAACTCCGGGCGGCCGTCGACCGAAGTGTCCGCTGGGCGAAAGTGTGTCTTGAGCAGCCGCGGGCCGAGGGTCAGAAGTGTTTTGGCATCGTTCAGGGCGGAACCAACGCCGCGTTGCGGGAGGAATGCGCCAGGCGATTGGTCGAGTTGAATTTTGAGGGCTACGCGATTGGCGGCGTCAGCGTTGGCGAGACCGAGGCCGAAATGTACGAGGCTGTTGACTACACCGAGCCCTTCCTGCCGGCTGACAAACCACGTTACGCCATGGGATTGGGCACGCCGCCGCAATTGGTCGAATTGGCGGCGCGCGGTGTGGATATGTTCGATTGCGTGCTGCCGACCCGCATCGCCCGCAACGGAACGGCGTTCACCCGCAAAGGCGCGCTGAGCATCAAGGCGAGCTACAACAAAGCCTCGGAGGAGCCGATCGAAGAGGGCTGTGACTGCTATGCCTGCCGCAATTTTACCCGCGCCTACATCCGGCATTTGTTCAATGTTGGTGAGATTCTCGCGTTACGACTGCTTTCAATTCACAACTGCCGAATGTATTTGAAATTGATGGAGGATGTGCGGACGCACATCGCGGCGGGAACGCTGGCGGCGTTTCGCGATGAGATCGTGGCGAACTATGTTCCGTCGGACAAAGTTCTCCTGGCCCGCGAAGAGGCGAAACTCGGAACTGACAAGAAATGACTTCCGGACGGCGCACAAAAAGAGTGAAAGAATTGCCTCCGGTTTCTCGAATGAAGGCTTGCCAAAAGCAACAGCGTCCATAGATTGATTCGCCTGATTTTTACTGAAATGGAACTACAAATTATCAATTTACTAGCGTTGGGCGGCGGCGGCAGCCGACCCGGAGAAGCTGCGCCAAGCCCGATGATCGGAATTGGCTACATGGTCATCTTCATGGTGATGATGTGGGTCATCATGATTCGGCCTCAGCAGAAGCGCGCCAAAGACCATGCGAAGTTGCTGACCACGCTGCGTCGTGGCGACAAGGTCGTGACCAATAGCGGCATCACCGGCGTCGTTATTTCCGTCAACGAAAATACCGTTTCGTTGCGTTCAGCCGATTCGAAATTGGACATGCTGAAAAACGCGATCTCTGAAATCACCGAACGAACCGGAGATACTGCATCCGATAAGTAGCCGCTTCCCCTTTTCATGAATTCGAACATCTTTTGGAAACTTGCCTTTGTCGTACTCGTTGTTGCGTGGTCCATCAGCGAGATGAATCCGCCGATAGGGCGCGACTTGATCGGACATTTCGAGAAAACAGCGCAGAACAAAGACGCGGCGTTCGACGAGATCTTAGCCAAAGCCAGGGAGTTGGAAAAAACGCACAAGGCGCGCTCCTACGGCAATTTGGTCGACGCGGTTGGCGCCAATACCGTCATCACCAATTACTTCCCGTCGTTTGACGTCAGCAATAAGAAAGATCCCACTCGCGCGATTCTGCAACGAATTCAGAAACAGGCGTCGGGGCAAATTCAGTTGGGGATCGATCTGCAGGGCGGCACGTATTTTGTCGTGGCGCTCAATATGCAGACGAACATCGTGCGTCTGCAGAAGGAAATCGAACGGGCGGGCACGAATGACACATTGCGCGCCTCACTTGAAAACGAGTTGGAGGCAGCCAATGACAAGGGCCGCATCTTGGGGCAGGCCGCCGAAGTGATGCGCAAGCGAGTCGATTCACTGGGCGTCGCGGAGCCCATCATTCAACCGATGACTGGAGATGACCGGATTGTGATTCAGTTGCCGGGGCTGGGGCAGGAGGATCTGGATCGCGCCGAAGCGCTGATTCTGAAAGCCGCCTTCCTTGAATTTCGCCTGGTTCACGAGCGTAGCGAACAGCTGGTGGATGATGGCATCATTCCGCCGGGTTACGAACTCATGACGATTGAGGAGCGCGCTGAAAAGAACGGCGGCGTGAAGGGGCAGAAGTTTCTCAGGCGCTATGTGGTCAGCAAAAACCCGGAGCGCGGCATGACGGGAAAATACGTTCGAAACGCGAGGGTGGATCGCGATCAGATGACGAACAGGCCTTACGTCATTATTAATTTTAATGCCGAAGGCGGCGAATTGTTTGGTGAAATCACCACGGCCAATGTCGATCGACTGCTGGCGGTCGTGCTCGATGGCGAGCTCTACTCAGCGGCTACGATTCTTGGGCCGATTACCGGCGGCACTTGCATAATTACTGGAGACTTCACGATCGATGAAGCCAATGAGCTGGCGAACGTTCTGGAGAATCCACTGGAAGTTCCAGTTTTCATTGAGGAAAAGCGGACAACCGATCCGTCGCTGGGCGCGGATTCGATTCGGTCCGGTTTCACTTCCACCATGATCGGACTCGGCTTGGTCGTGGTGTTCATGTTGATCTACTATACGAGCAGCGGTGTGGTCGCCAATGTGGCGCTGGCCCTGAATCTGATCGTTTTGCTGGGCGTGATGTGCTCGATCAACGCCACGCTGACTCTCCCCGGAATCGCCGGCATTCTTCTCACCATCGGCATGGCTGTTGACGCCAATGTGCTTATTTTTGAGCGAATACGGGAGGAATCTCGCAGCGGAAAGGGGCTTAGATCGGCGATCAACGCCGGCTACGACAAGGCCTTCGGCACTATTTTTGATGCGAACTCCACGACGTTGATCGCGTCGGGCATTCTCATCTTCCTGGGCACCGGTTCCGTGAAGGGGTTTGGCATCACGCTCTCCATCGGCATCGCGGTCAGCATGTTTACCTCGCTGGTCGTGACGCGCATTATTTTTGACGTCCTGGTTGCCAAGGGATTCATCAAGAAATTGCCGATGTTGCAGTTCGGGTTTCTGCGGGACACGAATTTCGATTTTCTCAAATACGCCAAGCCGGCGTTCATCCTGTCCTGGGTTTTGGTTTTCTCGGGAATCGCCTATGGCGTTTCACGCGGCTCCGATGCGGTGGGCGTGGACTTCAAGGGCGGCGATCAAATCACCTACACTTTCGAGAACAAAGTGGAAGTGGACCAATTGCGCGCGACGATTACCGGGCTGGATATCGGGGGAGCTCAGATTCAATACCAGCAGCGGAACAGTAAACTGGATCAAAGTGAGTTTCTTACAGTTCTCGTCACGGTTGATAATGGCAAGCTTGTGACCAAGGCGTTGATCGAGGCTTTTCCAGACGCGAAGCTGAAGTCGATCAAGAACGACTCAGTGGGCGCCACCGTGGGCAGGGAGATTCAGAAATCGGCGATCATTGCGATCTTGCTGGCGATGTTCTGCATCTTGATTTATGTCGCGTTCCGTTATGAATTCTCGTTTGCGGTCGCCGCTGTGATGGCCATTTTCCACGATGTTTTCATGACTCTGGGCTGGTTTTTCCTGAGCGGACGAGAATTGAGCGCCCCGATGGTCGCGGCTGTGTTGACGATCATCGGTTTCTCGATCAACGACACTATCGTCATCTTCGATCGTATTCGGGAGGATTTGAAGATGGGCTTGCGGGGATCCTTCAAGGACATCATCAATCGCGCGGTGAATCAGACTTTGGCGCGGACGGTGATAACTTCCGGAACGACATTGTTGTCCGCTGGCGCGCTATTCGTCTTCGGCGGCGGCGTGATTAATGATTTTGCGTTCACCTTCCTTGTTGGGGTAGTCACGGGAACTTATTCCAGCATCTACATTGCGTCCGCGATTGTTCTCTATTGGCACAAGGGCGAGAAGCCCAAGGCAAGCCCGAACGCCTACAACGAGAGCGCGGTCGTGGTGCCTGGATCCTGACGCCGCGACGTGCGAGTCGACTTTCAGGTTGGACTTTAATTCCCGGCCTCAACCGCCCGGTTGCGGATTGACGATGTCGTGAGAGCGGCAAGACGTGTTTTGCTTGTCGTTCGAATCCTCGAAAGCCAAGAATAGGCCCTTCCATGGCCGCCAGATTTCACCTGCTCGCGCTGTTTGTCGCGGGAATCGCTCTCTCAGAAGCGCCAGTGCGCGCTGCCTCACAAGTCGCGCCGCTGCGCTACGACATCTGGAGCCCCGAATACTCCCAGCTCCCGAGAAGCGGTCCAATTGCATCCATTACCCAAACTACGAGCGGATATCTTTGGTTGGGCACGGGGCAGGGGGTGATTCGTTTCGACGGGCGAAACAATCAAATCTACGATCCGAACAACACTCCGGAGTTGCGGGACTACTCGATTGACCAGTTGTTGCGCGATCCCGTCGAAGGGCTTTGGATTCTTACCGAGCGTGGAAGTCTGGCGTTTTACCGGAGCGGTAAAGTGCGACGCGTAGGCAGAGCTGAGGGCATGCCGGAGCAGGGCGTTGCGGCAATCGCCACGGATCGAGCGGGAAGACTCTGGGCGGTGACCGTCACGAAAAAACTTTATCGGTATAAACCGGGTGAAACTTGGGAGCCTGTGGACATCGAAGGTCTGGCGGCAAATGTTCGTATTCGTAGAATTTTTTCGGATTCATTGGATCGACGATGGCTGGTCGCCATCAAGGACGGATTTGCGACGCTCTACTTGCTCGCAGGAAATTTGGCCGCGCCGATCGGCGCGGCCATTCCCGACTCGTCAAAATTTGAACCCTCAAAGACGAGAGGGCTGCTCTTCGTTTCAGGGCAGAAGCTGTGGCGCTATGAAGATGAAAAAAAGGAGCTTCTGACGGATGAGCTGCCGTTCACCGATTCGGGTTCCGAGGTGACCGCGATTCTGGAGAGCGACAACGGCTTGGTCTGGATCGGGTCGCGAGCCCAGGGATTGATGATTTATTCTCCCACTCAGGATCGGGTTTATCGCCCCGTCGATCTGGGATTTGAATTCGATAATCGGCAAATTGCGGCGATCTACATGGACCGCGAAGACCATATTTGGATCGCCGACGGGAGCGGAACAGTTCATCGAGTCCGGGAGAGAATCCTCGACGTTTTTCGCCCCGGCGGAACGGGCGAGGCTTATCAGGTGCGGACGATTTGTGAAGCTCGCGACGGAGCCATGTGGTTCGGCACGGATGGGGGCGGGCTTTATCGGCTTCAGGATGGCGGCAGCGTTCGCTTTGGAATCGAAAGCGGGCTCTTTGGGGAGAAGATTCAAAGCGTTTGCGAGGACGCGGATGGAACTCTATGGGTGGCGGTGAGCAAAGAGGGGATTTTCAGGGAGAGTAACGGTGAGTTTACCCGGGTTAATATCGGCGGCAGCCGCGATGTGCGGGCGCTTTTTCTGGATGCGGATAATGTCCTTTGGGCAGGGACCTATGATCAGGGATTGTTTCGCCGTGAGGGCGACAAGTTTGTCCCCGTCAAGATCGCGCGAGAGGATGGTGCATTTGAGGAGCAAAGCGTCACTTGCCTGGCGCGCGATCGCGACGGCGCTTTGTGGGTGGGCACTCACGGCGGCGGACTCAAGCGAGTGGACAAGGACGGTATTCGTCATTTTTACCGACAAGATGGGGACGCCGAGAGCCTGCCGATCAATTACATCTTTGCCCTGCACACAGACGAGGAAGGGAATCTTTGGGTGGGCACGTCCAAAGGGTTGAGTCGGTTCGACGGAGATAGGTTTCGCAGCGTGCCATTGGCTGATGGGTTGGGCAATACGCCGGTTTATCAGATCTTTGAAGATGGTCATGGGCGTCTTTGGCTGGTTGCCGACCGTGGCATCTTGCGTATTGAAAAGCCGGTTCTGGAAGGATTCTTCGAAGGAACCTTGGACAGTGTGCGGTGCGCCGTCTTTGACGAAACCGACGGAATGAAAGACATCCCTTCAAACACCGGATCCCAGCCCATGGGGTTCCAATCAAGAGATGGAAAACTCTGGATTCCCACGGGGGGATGGGTGGCGATTCTGGATCCGTTGAACATGAAGCAAAACGATCGCGCGCCAATCGTCGTGATCGAAGAGTTTAGCGCGGACGATGTTCCTCATGATGTCTCGGAACCCATTGTGGTTCTGCCGGGCGCGGATGAATTTACGATCGGATTTACCGGCATCAGCTTCGCTGATCCGCACCGTGTGACCTATAGTTATCGTCTGGAGGGTTACGACTCGGACTGGATTGAGCGGCGGGGAGCGCCCAGGGTGATCTACCGGGACTTGCCCCCGGGCGAATTCACATTCCATCTGAAGGCCGCCAACAAGGACGGAGTAAAGACCCCGCGCGGAAAGTCGATGAGTTTCAAAATACTGCCGCCGTTCTGGCGAACGAAGGTCTTCTTTTTTCTCATGATCTGCGCGGCATTCCTGTGCGTTCGCTACATTTCACTGAAAAAGATTCGCGCGCGGCTAAAGTATCTCTTGCGCCAACGGGCGTTGGAAAGCGAGCGCGTCCGCATTGCCAAGGATATGCACGACGATCTGGGCGCGAATCTCACGCAGATCAGCCTGATGGGGGAACTGCTACGGCGGAATCCCGGCGATCCCGCGGAGGTCGAGAAGACCGCTGGGCGCATTGCTGAACGTTCTCGACTGGTTTCGATAAAACTTGATGAAATTGTCTGGGCGGTAAATCCGAAGAACGACTCCGTCGACAAGCTGGCTTCGTATCTGGTTCATTTTGCCGAGGAGTTCCTCGAACCCGCGGAGATCGCCTGTCGTCTGGATGTGCCCGCGAGATTGCCCGATTGGGCGATCGATTCTGAAATGCGTCACAACGTTTTCATGACCGTCAAGGAATCGATGAACAATGCCGTGAAGCACTCGGCCGCGACGGAAATTTGGCTTCGAATTTCGTGCGATGAATCCCGACTGCGAATATCTGTCGAGGACAATGGGAAGGGATTCGATCCGGATAGTAGTGTCGATGAAGGATCCGATGGGCTGGGCAATATGCGGCAACGGGTCGAGGAGAACGGCGGAGAGTTCGAAATCTGCAGCCAACCTGGAAAAGGGACGAAGATCGCCAGTGTGTTCAAGCTGAATTGAGAGCACGTCGATCGGCTGGCGGCCTGCGCATTGTGAACGGCCGCGGTCATTGGCCAAACTGCCTATTGTTGCCGAACGATTTTGCCATTACACTCCGACGAAACCTGAGCCAACAGCCGCCATGCCTATCAATGTTTCCATCGTAGAAGACCAGGACGAAACGCGTGAACATCTTACTTTGCTCGTCAATGGAGCTCCGGGATTCTCCTGTGTCAGCAGTCATGGCAGCGCCGAGGAGGCCATCAAGGATCTCCCGGAGCACGAGCCCGATGTCGTCCTGATGGACATCAATCTTCCGGCGATGTCTGGGATCGAATGCGTCAGCAAGTTGAAGGAGATCATGCCGGATCTGCAGGTGTTGATGTGGACCATGTATGAAGACGCCGATCAGATTTTTGAGGCGCTGACGGCGGGGGCCAATGGCTATCTGCTTAAACGCGACCCGCCCAGCAAGGTGCTGGATTCCATCAATGAACTGGTCAAGGACGGAGGCGCGCCGTTTTCGCCGCGCATCGCCCGAATTGTGGTTCAGTATTTTCAGGAGAAACCCCCGGCGACTTCGGAGAAGTTCAATCTATCCAAGCGCGAACTTGAGATTTTGGAGTTGCTCGCCAAGGGGTTTCGCTACAAGGAGATCGCGAGCGATCTTGGCATCAGCTTCGACACCGTGCGCAGCCACTTGCGCAACATCTACGAAAAGCTGCAGGTGAGCTCGCGAACCGAAGCGGTCGTGAAATTTCTCAACGGCCAACGGTGAGCAGGAATCGAGGGAGAAGGAAACCGCAGTGCGGTCTGCGGATCAGATCGCCTCGATGCGCACCGGGCAGACCTTCAATTCCGCGGTTTCGGTGACCGGATCGTAGCCGGAGCCGGTGAGAATATTTACCGGCACATCGTCGAAGCTGAAACTGGCGAAGACCGTGCCTCGGGGGGATTGCGTCGTCGCCTCGATGATGATCTCAATGGAGCCGCGCGCGCTGGACATGCGGCAGGGCTCCCCATCTTTCAGTCCCCATTCCGACACGTCGCCTGGATGCACTTCGAGCGTTTCCCGGGAAAGAAGGTAGTCGATGCCGCCCGAACGCCCGGTCTGTGTGCGGCTGTGGTAGGACTCCAGTCGGCGTCCCGTCGTGAGCCAGACGGGAAAGCTGTCGGAGATGGTTTCGGCGGGATCGCGATAACCGATCACTTTAAAAATTCCCCGACCGTTCTTGAACTCACCCTGGTGCAGAATCGGAGTCCCGGGATGATCCTTGTGCGGAACGGGCCAGATGTATTCGCTCTTGTCGATGCGATCCCAGTCGAGACCGGCGTAGATGGGAGACAGGCTGCAAAGTTCATTGAACACCTCTTTCGCGGATTCGAATTCAAAGCCGGGAATGCCGATGCGGCGCGCAATTTGTGAAACGATCCACCAGTCAGGTTTGGCCTGGCCGGCGGGCGGGACGGCGGCGCGGAGGCGTTGCACACGGCGTTCGGTGTTGGTCTGCACTCCGTCCGTCTCGCCGAAGGCGGTCGCCGGCAGGACGATGTCGGCCAGTCGGCCGGTCTCGGTCAGAAAGATATCGATGACGACCAGGTGGTCGAGACTCTTGAGCGCATGCTCGCAATGTTTGCGGTCGGGATCGGTGACAACGGTGTTCTCGCCGTCGATGAGAATGGCCTTGATCTGGTCGCCGCATCGATTCAGCGCGGTGACTTTGGTGATCCCTTTGTTGGGATCCATTTCACGGCCGTAGAGCTTCTCGAATTTCTCGCGATTGGCCGGATCTCCGACTGCCTGGAATCCGGGATAATTCGCGGGAACGGCGCCGCAATCGCCGGCGCCTTGAATGTTGTTCTGGCCGCGCATGGGATTGATGCCCGTGCCTTCGCGGCCGATGTTGCCGGTCATCAACGCCAGGTTGCAGAGGCTTTGGACGTTGTCGACGCCGCAGATGTGCTCGGTAATCCCGAGTGTGTAGTAGATCGCGCCTTTGTCAGCGGCTCCAAACCAACGTCCCGCTTGCTCGATGTCTTCGGCGGGAATCTCCGTGATCTCGGATGCCCATTCCGGCGTGAATTCCTTGATGTGCTCGAGGAAAGCGTCGACGTCCTTCGTGCGGGTATCGATGAATTCTTGATCGATCAGCCCTTCGCGCTGAATGACATGCGCCATGGCCAACAAAAGGGCGACATCGGAGCCGACCCGAATCGGGAGATGAAGATGAGCCATTTCCGCCAGCGGGATTTTTCGCGGATCCGCGACGATCATCTTCGCGCCGCGCGCGATGGCTTTCTTAAGGCGCGTCGCGGCGACCGGATGACATTCGGTCATGTTCGTGCCGATGCAGAAAATGACATCGGGCTTTTCCATGTCGACAAGCGGGTTCGACATGGCGCCGCGGCCGATCGTGGCTGCCAGACCGGCAACCGTGGGCGCGTGTCAAGCACGGCTGCAGTTGTCAATCTGATGCGTGCCGAAGCCAGCGCGGATAAACTTCTGCATGGAATAGGCGGCTTCGTGCGGGGCGCGGCCAGAGGCGATCCCATAAACGCTTTCACGGCCATGTTCGTCGCGCGCCTTGATGAAGCCAGCAGCGGCTTTGTCGAGGGCATCGTCCCACGTTGCTTCGTGAAATTCTCCGTCGTCTCCCCGCACGAGCGGAGTCTTGAGCCGGTCGTCGTGTTGGACGAAATCGAAGGCGAACTGGCCTTTCACGCAGAGCGCGCCCTCGTTGGCCGGGCCGTCCATGGCCGGCTGAATGCCCACCAGCTTGTCGCCCTTGGTCAGAAGATCGACCGAGCAACCGACGCCGCAGTAGGGGCAGACGCTGCGCGTTTTCTCGAGCGGGGCTTCATCGTCGGCGGCGCGCAGGGCTTTCTTGTCGGCCAGGGCGCCGGTCGGACAGGTCTGCACGCACTGTCCGCAAAAGGTGCACGAGGACTCCTTGAGGCGGCCGTTGAACTCGGTGATTATCTGTGTGTCGAAGCCGCGATTCATGATGTTGATCGCATGATCGCCCTCCTGTTCGGCGCAGACCCGGACGCAACGATTGCAGGAAATGCAGAGATCGTAGTCGCGGAGAATAAACGGATTGTCGTCCGTGGTATTGGTCGTTCCCGATTTCTTGCCCTGAAATCTTCCGCCGCGCGCGTCGTAGCGATCGACGAGCGTCTTCAGTTCCTGCGAGGCGTAGCCGCGCAGTGGATCGACATCCACCTCACGATTCTCGGAAACGACCAATTCGAGCAGTGTCTTGCGGTGTTTCTCGATTGGCTCGGTGGCGGTCTTGACGACCATTCCGGCAGTCGCCCTTGTCGTGCACGAGGCGACCGGATTTCGCGCGCCTTCGAGTTCGACCACGCACAACCTGCAGCTGCCGAATGGTTCGAGCCGTGGATCGTAGCAAAGCGTTGGCACAGCTTCCTGGCAACGGGCAATGACGTCGTACAGCGTCTCACCATCCGTGAACGCAACCTCACGTCCGTCAAGGGTGACGGTCTTTGGGGCGGTTGCTGTTTCGGCTGCTGACATCTCTAGGATTCTTGGCCAATCAGGCTCTGGTTTTCAAGTCGTTCTCAACGGCTTCGGGAAAATACTTTAGCAGGCTTTCGGTGACGTGGGGCGCCGCCATGCCGAGGCCGCAGGCGCTGGTTGCCTTCATAACACTTCCAATGTCTCGCACTTCCGCCTCCCATTGTTCGTAGTTGGTTGGCCCTGCGGCGCCGTCCAGACGTTCGGTGAGCCGCTGAGTTCCGATGCGGCAGGGGAAGCACTTGCCGCAGGATTCGTGCGCGAAAAATTCCATGGCGTTGTGAGCCATCTCGACCATGTCGCGTGTGTCGTCAAATACGATAATGCCGGCTGCGCCGAGAAAGGAGCCTTTGCCTCGGATGCACGGTTCGTCTAGTGTGACGTCGAGATCGTCGCCGGCCAGAAAACCGCCCGAGAGGCCAGCCATGGTCACGGCCTGGATCGAACGTCCATCGGCGGGACCGCCAGCCCAGTCGTGAAGCAGAGTTTGAAGCGGGAGGCCGATGGGAACTTCGTAATTGCCCGGTCTTTGAATATCGCCGGAAAGGCTGACCAGTTTCGTGCCTGCATGTTCGCCCAGTCCGAGGCCCTGATACCACTCAGCGCCCTTGCGAAGAATGGGCGGCACGGACGCGAGCGTCTCGACGTTGTTGACGACCGTTGGCAGATCTTCGAAGCCGTGAGTCACGGGGTAAGGCGGCCGATTGCGGGGGTAGGGATGTTTGCCCTCCAGGCTGTTTAGCAGGGAGCCTTCTTCGCCGCAAATGTAAGCTCCTCCTCCACGTCGCAGATAGAGTCGAAACGAGAAATCCTTGCCCAGAATGTTGTCGCCGAGCAGGCCGGCTTCCTCGGCTTCGGTAATCGCGGTTTTAAGCGTCTTAAATGTTTCGGGATATTCGTAACGGAGATAAATGAATCCACGAGGCGCGCCTGTCGCGTAGGCCGCGATGATCATGCCCTCGATCACTGCGTGCGGATCGTAATCCATGATGGCGCGATCCTTGAAGCATCCGGGCTCTCCTTCGTCGGCGTTGCAGACAATGGATTTGGGTTGGCGATCTTCATCGGCGACGGCCTTCCACTTCACTCCGGTGGGAAAGCCCGCGCCGCCGCGACCGGCGAGCTTGCTGTCCGTGACGATTTGCAGAACATCGGCGGGCTGCAATTCGGAGACAGCCTTTGTGAGTCCTTCGTAACCGCCGGTCCGCCGATAGCCGCCGATGGTTGCGCGGCCGGGTTCGCGAATGTCTGAGAAGACGCATTCTTCAATGCGGCCTGGATTGACCGGCGGCAGAGGGGAGGGCGCAGGTTCCAGGCTGTCGGCGCTTTTTCCGACGAAAGTTTGATGTCCCTTGAGCACGGGGACGGTTTGATCGCAGCGGCCGGAGCAGGCCATTCCGGTGGCGCCTTCGGATCGGAGAGATTCGAGCAATTCCTTGCCGCCCTGAAGGCAACAGACGGGGCCGGTGCAGACGCGCGGCGCGCTCTGGCCGGGCGCGGTTCTCGCGAAATGGTGATAAAAAGTGACCGTTCCGAAGAGCTCAGCCAGGGGGATCTTCATCCCCGCGGAGATGTCCCGCAAGGCCTCCTCGCTGAGATGGCCGTCGCGATCGTGAAAGGCGTGGAGCAGCGGGAGCAAGGGCGCCTCGGCGTCCTTCCAGTGCGCAATCAATTCATCGTTAGCGGCGGTTGCCATTGTGGGAGAAAGACTTACTTGGGGGCATTCGCCAAGACAAGGGAAAAGGCTGTTCAGATCTTGCGTAAAATTTCGCGCAATCCGATCAGCCGGCCGTCACTCGCTCAGGGTGGGAATAGACATTGAACGACTCGCCCCGCAGAAAACCGATCAGGGTTTGTCGGCTTTCCTCGGCAAATTCCACGGCCAGGCTGGAGGGCGCGGAAACTGCCGCGATGATCGGGATGCGCGCGCTCAGCGCCTTCTGCATGATTTCGAACGACGAGCGTCCACTGACCATGAGAATCGCGCCCGACATGCAGGCTCCGGCAAGAAATTGGGTGCCAAGAACTTTGTCCACCGCGTTGTGGCGGCCGATGTCTTCGTGGGCCGATAGCAATGTCCCTTCGATGTCGAACAGGGCTGCGGCATGAAGGCCGCCGGTTTGACTGAACGTGTCCTGTCGTGCCCGGAGCTTGTCGGGAAGCCCGCGGATCGTGTCAGGACTGAGGCGGATCTCGGATTCGACGGGAGCAAAATGTTGATGCACTGATTCGATCGAGGCCTTGCCGCAGAGCCCGCAGCTGGATGAGGCGAAAACGTGTCGTGTCAGCTTTTCGAAATCAAACTCGACCGACGATGAGAGGAAGACATTAAGAATGTTTCCGCGATCGGCGGCCTCACCCTGTTGGCATGGCGCAATCTCCAGAATGTCGCTCCGTGATCGGATGACGCCTTCGGAGAGCAGGAAGCCGACCGCCAGTTCGGCATCATTGCCGGGAGTGCGCATCGTGACGGCAACGCTTTTCCCCCGGACTCGAATCTCCAGTGGTTCCTCGCCAGCCAGTATGTCGGTGTCCGGCTTCGCCGATTCGTCGGCGCTCCAGCGCCAGAGGTTGACGGTTGCTGTCGCGAGATTGCGGGGTTCCCGATCGGCGTCAGTCATGTGGGAATGGCCTGGGTAATTGGGGAGCGATTTGCTGAGCTGCGTCCGAAGAGGCGGGGGGGTAGACAGAATTTATTGAGATCAACGACATGGCGGGCATTTAACCGTGCATTCGCGCGCCCCGCAAGGAGATCGCGTTACGGGGCGGTCTTGTCTGTCCGCAAAAAACGGCGACCTTTGTGACCGCCGTTTTGCTGAAGAAGATTGTGGCGTTAGCGCGTCTTATTTCCCGCCGCGGCCTTTGAAGGTGAGTTCGGCGACGCCGGACTTGTCGAGTTCGCCGAGGCCTTTTTTGATCATCAGATCGTATTGGGCCTTGGTGGCGGTGGCGAGCGGCAGATCGATGCCCGCCTTCTTGCCGAGCTTCAGAGCGATGCCGGAATCCTTGGCGGCGTGGGCTGAGGAGAAGTAGCATTCGTGGTCGCGCTTCTCCATGTCTTCGCCATCGGTGACGAGCACGCGGGAATTGGCGCCGGTTTCGCTGAAGACCTTCTGCACCATGCCGAGATCGAGGCCGAGGGCGTCGGCCAGACCAAGGCCTTCGGCGAGGCCGGCGGTGTTGATGTTCATCACCATGTTGACGAGCGCCTTGACCTTGGCGGCTTCACCGGTCGCGCCGATGTAGCTCATCTTCTTGGAAAGCTTGCGGAGGACGGGGCTGACCTTCTTGAAGACCGCTTCGTCGCCGCCGAGCATGAGGTAGAGTGTGCCTTCGCGAGCCTGAGTGATGCTGGAGGCCATGCAGCCTTCGAGCGTGCTGGCTCCGACTTTGTTCGCGCGCTTCTCAATCTTAATGTGAGTGGCGGGAGCTACGGTCGCGCAGTTGACGAAGATCTTGCCCTCGGCTCCGGTGAGGAGGCTTTTGCCTTTCTCGGAGAAGATGGCGTCCATCGCCTTGTCGTCGGTGACGACCGTGATGATCACATCGGCGAGCTCGGTGACCTTGGCGAGGCTTGCGGTCGCGGTGGCGCCGATCTCTTTGGCCAGCGCGTTGGCAATCTTCTTCTGAATGTCGAACACGACGCTGACATTAAGTCCTTCATCATTCAGGCGGCGGGCCATATTGGCTCCCATGCGTCCGAGTCCGACAAATCCGATCTTCTGGCTCATAATAATTTTACTGTTTTTACTGGGTTGGAATCAGGCGGAGATTCTATGGCTGCTTGGCGTCGAGGCAAGTAAGGAATGGGAGCCGCCGGAGGAAACGAAAAACGCCGCGTTCGGTTGGAACGCGGCGTTTGAGAGTGTGGAGACGAGCGTCTACTTCAAGAGCGTCTTGCCTTCGCCATTCAGATCCTTGACCGCTTCGATGACGCGGTCCTTGATGCCGATACGGCCCAGCGCGAGATACTTGCGGGGGTCGTAGCGTTTTTTCTCTGCGACCTGATCCTCGGTGTGGAAGAGGACGTCCTTGTGTTCGAGGATGTGCTTCGCGACCGGGACGGTGAATGCGTATTGCGTGTCGGTGTCGACGTTCATCTTGATGACGCCGTAGTCGAGGGTCTCAGCGATCTGGTCCTTGGGCGAACCGGAGCCACCGTGGAAAACGAGGAACAGGGGATTGTCTTCCGTACTGTGCTTCTCTTGCACGGCGGTCTGACCGTTCTTGAGAATCTCGGGCGTGAGCTGAACGTTGCCGGGTTTGTAGACGCCGTGAACGTTGCCAAAGGTCGCGGCGAGCATGTACTTGCCGAGGGGTTGCAATGCCTCGTAGGTGGCGACCATGTCGCCGGGTGTGGTGTAGAGTTTTTCCTTGGCGACGCCGGAGGTGTCGTGTCCGTCTTCCTCGCCGCCAACAACGCCGATCTCAACTTCGAGGATCATGTTCAGCGCGGCCAGTTCCTTCATGTACTTCACGGAGACTTCAAGGTTCTCTGCGAGGTCGAGTTCCGAGCCGTCAAACATGTGGCTGTTGAAAAGCGGCTTCTGTCCGGCGGCGACGCGGTCCTTGCTGATCTGAATCAGCGGGTCCATGAACGGCGCGAGATTCTTCGGATGGCAATGATCGGTGTGCAGCGCGATCAGGACGTTGTATTTGTCCGCGATCTGGTGGGCCGCTTCAGCGAGAATCTTGGAACCGAGGACCATGTCCTTGAGTCCGCCGGAGGCGTGTTGGCCGGCGCCGGTGGATGCCTGGATGATGCCGTCGCTCTCAGCCTCGGCGAATGCTTCGATCGCGCCGGTGAGCGTTTCCAGGTTGCTGACGTTGATGGCGGGGTAGGCGTATTTGCCTGCGCGCGCGGAAGTCAGCATCTGGCAATATTGATCAAAATCGGCAATCGGCATAAATCGGTCTTTCTTTCAAATTTCGGTTCAAGTTAACAAACGAGCGAGGAGATTTATGGCTTTCGGTCAATTTGGCAAGCGCGGTGATGCTATTTTGGGGAATAGCGGCTTGTTTTTAGAGGACTGCCGGACGGGCCGTTCTCTCTGTTTGCTCCTGTTCAAATGCCTTGGGGAGAAGCCATGTCTGGGATGCTGCGGCTGGTCGGGACGACACAGCCGCGCTCCGGATCCGATTGCGAAGCAAGCGTTTCGCTTACGGCGCGGTCATGCGTCGGGTGATGAATTGGCGCACTTTCTGGATCTTGCATTTTGCGAGCAATTGCACGGCTTTGGTTCGATCCTTCGCGATGGCGGGTTCAATTCCGTGCCAGATGATCAGCGGCAGGTTCGGGTCCTCGGAGTCGTCGGCGTGGGAGAGCAGGGCTTCCGCGATCTCCCAACGGGAATCGATTGGCAGGCGATGAAGGGTGGAGGCGACCGCCAGTCGTACGAGGGGCGAGGTGTCCGTTCGAGCCATTTCGGCAAATCCTTCGATTGCCTTTTGCGGCGGGGCCCCATGATTCATCAGCAGTTGCACCGCCCACCAACGGACATGTTCGCTGTCGTCCTCCAGCAGCTGCCCGAGTTGTTTGGCTGTCGGTTTGCCCAGGGCGTCAGCGACGATGTAGCCCGCCCAGAGATATCGAAGCTTTTGCGGGACATCGGTTTCCTGCTTCCAAAGCTCGCGAATGGAGCTGGGCGTGCCCTCGAGAAGCGTCCCGGAAGCGGCTCGTTCGTGGAGGATTCGCTGCGCATGGCGACGTTGCCATTCATTGGCATGGCTGAGCAGGGCGACGAGTTCTGCGTCGGAATTCTTTTGCAGGTCGAATGCGGGGGACGCTTTCGACTTTCCGTAGGCGACCTTGTAGATGCGGCCGCTGCTGCGAAGAGTTCCGTCGTGATCGTGGCATTCGCCCAGGTCATTCCAGTCGGACACGTAAACGGCTCCGTCGGGTCCGTAGGCGAGGTCCACACCACGAAACCACTGATCGTTGGCCAGCATGAAGGGATCTTTGACGTGCTTGCCGACGTAGCCCGAGCCGTTGCGTTCGAGACGGTCGAAGAGGATGCGGCGGCCGTGGGTGTTGCTCGTAAAGAATTGGCCGCGATATTTCTCGGGCCAGTTCCCGCCGAGGTAAATCATGCCGCCGCAGTGAGAATGTCCGCCTCCGAGGGCGATTTGCTCTCCTCCCGAACGCGTCTCCTGCCATTTCTCGCCGGTCCAATGCAGGTGATCCGAACAGGCCTGGATGTCCTCGTAGGTGTGAGGATTGAAATGTTCGCCGTACATTCGCTTGAAGCGCGCGCCCGGCACGACGTGCCACAGGTGGCCGATGACGTTGTTGGAAAAGAAGAGCTGCCCGTGCTCGTCCCAATCATGCCCCCATGGATTGGTTGTGCCGTGAGCGACGGCCACGACGGCTTTGGTGACCGGGTGAAACTTCCAAATGCCGACGTTGATCTGGACTCGTTCGGAGTCCGGCGTGCCGGGCTGACCCATCTTTGAAGTGTCCAGAATTCCGTGCCGGCCGTAGAGCCAGCCGTCGGGGCCCCACTTGAGACCGTTGACTGAGTTGTGCCGGGCCTTGAGGCCGAATCCGTCGAGGGCGATTTCAGGTTTGCCATCGGGCGTGTCGTCGCCGTCGCGATCGGGGATGAACAGCAGATTGGGCGCGGCGGTCAGCCAGACGCCGCCGAAGCCGACTTCGATGCCAAACACCCAGGAGCCCTCGTCCCAAAAGACTTTTCGCTTGTCGAATTGACCGTCGTTGTCGGTGTCTTCAAAAATGACGACGCGGTCGCCACCGTCGTGCTCGCGCTTTGGATAGCTGAAATTCTCGACCACCCAAAGCCGGCCGCGATCGTCGAAGGTGAAGGCGATCGGCTGGAAGACATCCGGCTCGCCGGCGAAGAGGGTCGCGTTGAAGCCAGCGGGGAGCGTGATTTTCTTGAGCGATTCCAGCGGGGCGAGGGGACGCTCGCCTGGCGGCTGAGTATCTCCGATGCCCTTGGGGAGGATGGAGGCCGCCTGAGCAACGGATGCGATGAGGGAAAGACTAAGAGTGAGAATTCGGAGTTTCATTGGAATGTGAGCTGCCTAAGTGTTGAAAAAGGTTTGATGAAGAGCCAGGGCGTCGATGAATGAGCTACTTTGAAGGGTTCCCCTGATTCAGAAACAGGAACGTTCCCAGCTTCGAAGCGGTCAGTACATCCGTCTTCCCATCCCCGTTGACGTCAGCCGCAGTGACCTGCACACCGACGCCGGAGTTGTTGTCGATGAGGCGCGGTTTGAAGGCGGCGGTTCCGTTGGGTTTGCGAATCAATTGAAACCAATAGACGACCGGATCGGCGCCGGGCTCCACATCGCCGGTCGGGCCGTGAGCCCAGCGGCGTTTGCCGATCACGATGTCTTTCAAGCCATCGCCGTCGATGTCGGCGAGGTCGATTGCGTGGGGTTGTGAAAAGGCCACGCCATACTTCTTTTCCTCGGAACGATCGCCCATGAGTTGGTGCATCTTGAAATCGATCTTTCCGCCGGCGCCTTTGATTTGCTCCCACCATGCGAGGCCCCACAGATGGCCTTCGAGGCTGGTGATGATGTCGTTGTCGCCATCGCCGTCGATGTCGTAGGCGAACATTTGCGCGCCGCCGCGTTCGGGCGAGAAGCGGAACTCATGCTTGATCCATTGACCGTTGGCGGTCGGTTTGGCGGGTTGCTCATACCAGCCTTCGGTGAGAATCAGGTCGAGGCGGCCATCGCCATTCACGTCGCCGATTCCCGTGCCGTGATAGAACTGCGGCCACTCGCCGGCTTCAGAAATTGGATGAAACTTCCAGGGTTTGGTGGGATCGGATTTGTCGGGCGCGACTCGTCCCCAGTGTTTTTCGTTGTGTGTCAGAAGCTCGGGCGTTCCATCGCCGTCGATGTCGAGGAATGGCGGTGATTCGCCCTTGATGCGTTCGAAAGCAAAATGGCGCTTCCAGCGCTTGGGCTTGCCGGCGGGGTTCTGATACCAGATGGCGTTGTGCTTATGGACACGTCCGAGGACGAGGATGTCGTCCCAACCGTCGCCGTCAAAATCGTGAACGAAGGAGAACATGCTGTTCGACGGGCTGGCTGCGGGGGGCAGGGCAACCGCCGGATAGATCGCGTGCTTCTTCTCAAACGTCGGCCCCGCATACCAGAAAGGTCCGGCGATAATATCGCGCTTGCCGTCGCGATTGAAGTCGCCGTAGTTAATGCCGTCGCAAAGATAGCGATCCGCCAGGACGCGTTTTTCGAAGGCGACGGGAGCGGCTGAGCATGCCGACACAACGAAAAGGGAAACGAGGGAGAGCATTATCCATTTCATACGAGTTGTGAGAATATGGGAAGTTTGTTGCGGAATAAACCCTGGATTTATTCAAAGAGGCGAGAACGTCGGCATTCAGTCTTTGAGGGCTGATGGACGCTTCCGACTGGCGCCTAACAATTTGAAGCGGCCACCTCAAATAGCGGCAGCGATCCAAAGTCGGTGGGGCGAGAGTCCCCGCGAGCCCACTTCAGTATCCCGCAGGGATTATAGAGACTCTGGCGTCCTTGCAGGACTTCGATATGGGCTCGCGGGGACTCTCGCCCCACCAGCTTCTGAGAGAGGTCGGGTGTGGCGCTCCGTTCTCGAATAGAGCGCCTCATCACCGGCTCGCCGCCTTGTAGCGGGCTTCGGCTTCTCGTTCTGGCATGTGTCGATTGTGGATGGCGACGCCGTGGATGCTTCCTCGCCACGCGCGACCTCCGTTGGCTTCGTTTCCGAGAAGGAGTGTCTGCGGGGTCCAA
>JBLHKZ010000079.1:0-21073 GCA_047618185.1 Limisphaerales bacterium | reverse complement strand
TCCGGCGCTGACAACTACTGGTCCGGGGCAGAAAAATGGCAAAGTTTAACGTGAGACGCACCATCCTGATTTCGGCAATACGGTCCTGGAGAATATCCTCCTCAAAGCCAATCCCAAGGAACTCTACGACTCGCACAAACAACTAATACGCGACAGTGGCAAAACACCGCGTTGCATCAACGCCGATGAAGCCTTGGAGTTTCTGGAGCATTCACTGCAATCCCGATTCCGTGGCATGGCGCGCGCGGGGTTTATGAAATCGATCGATTCCGGCGAAACACTCTTTCACTACACCGTGAGAGGAGCCTGGAAGGTCGCCTGGAACATTTTTCAGACTGAGAGCGCCGAGAAGAACAGGGATCGGCTCTCGCTTAAACGTCCCGGCGAGGTGTGACGTCCTGCGGAGGATCGATACTGTGTTGCCACGCAACATCGCGATCACGTAGTCTCCGCCCCCCGTGAATCAGAACGACACAACCCAGCGCCCCGTCCGCGTGGGTATGATCTCCCTTGGCTGCGCCAAGAATCTCGTCGACGCCGAGATCATGCTCGGCGCCCTCATCAAGGACGGCGTTGAGATCACCAACGAGGCTGAGACCGCCGATGTCGTCATCGTCAACACCTGTTCCTTCATCGACACCGCTCAGGAGGAGAGCGTCGACACGATTCTGGAGTCAAACGAGATTCGCGAGGCCAACAACCGCGGCCAGGGGCTGATCGTTTCCGGCTGCCTGCCGCAACGCTTTCGCGACGAACTGCCCAACCTGATTCCCGAGGTCGACGTGTTCATGGGCATCGATCAGGTCGCGCAAGTGACCGAGAAAGTCCAGGAGGCTCTGAAGCGTCGTCAGGCGAAGCTGAAGCGGCAGGATTCGGAAATAGAAGCAGCGGAGGCGCAGGCTGATAAAGCCGAAGTCCTCGACACCCTCGCCGAACTCTCCACTCAAGAAAGCTCCCTGTCCCGCGACCGCGGCGATCAACCCTCAGCTCCCGAGGACGCTCCGTCCATCGAGGTGCACGCCCGACCGGTCTACATCCCCGATTACGAGACGCCGCGTTTTCGGCTGACGCCGGGGCACTTCGCCTACGTCAAGATCGCCGAGGGCTGCAATCATCCCTGCTCCTTCTGCATCATTCCCCGAATGCGCGGCTCCCATCGCAGCCGCAAGCTCGACGACATCGTCAACGAGGCGAAACAGCTCATTGCCGAGGGCGTCAAGGAACTGAACCTCATTTCGCAGGATTCCACCTACTACGGCATGGATCTGCGTCCGAATCACCGGCCCTCCATTTCCTCGCCCGAGAAATTCCTCGCCGCGAACCGGGAACTGCCCGAAGACATCCCCTCGCTCAGCACATTGCTCCGCGCCTTGAACGACCTGCCCGGCAATTTCTGGATTCGCCTGCTCTACACCCACCCCGCGCACTGGACGGACGAGCTCATCCAGACCATCGCCGATTGCCCGAAGGTCGCTCGCTATGTCGACATGCCCTTGCAGCACATTCACGGCGCGATGCTGGAGCGCATGCGTCGCGAAACCTCGCAGGAATACATCGTCGATCTCGTTCGCCGCATTCGCGCGGGCGTTCCGGGCATCGCCCTTCGCACGACCTTCATCGTGGGTTTCCCCGGCGAAACGGAGGAGTATTTCGAGACCTTGTTGGATTTCATTCGCGACGCGAAGTTTGAGCGGATGGGTGTGTTTACCTATTCCAAGGAAGACGGCACGCGCGCCGGAAACATGGAGCAGCAGTTGGACAAGGAGCTGAAGGACGAACGCCGCAATCGCGCCATGGAAGCCCAGCTTGGGGTCGCTCGTGAAATCGCCGAAGCCTACGTCGGCCGGACAATTAAGGTCTTGGTCGAAGGCTCCGCCTCGGCCGAGGAATTGCAGGGAGCCAATGTGTCCTCCTGGGAGCACGGCCTCATGCGCGCGGGAGCCGACGACGATGAATCGACTTCGCAGTTGGAGGGCGACTACCTCGTAGCCCGCGGCGAGGCCGACGCGCCTGATATTGACGGCCGAGTCTATGTCCGCGGCGAATTGACCGTCGGAGACTTCGCCGAGGTTAAGATCATCGGCCACACCGACTACGACCTCATCGCTGAGCCGGCGTAGGCGGCGCGGGAGTTCGCAGGCGCGCGGCAGGGATCGTCGTGCGACTGCGCATTGGCGTCAACTCAAGGCAAAGGGGCTGGCTTTTACCGATCTGTTCCATTCGTCGGGGTATGTTGTGGGGGTATCGGCGAAGAAAGCGGCAGAGGACAGCCGCACTCCAGGACCTGTCGGAACACGAACGGACCTGGGATTTCGCGGTAGCGTCTTGGAGTGCGGCTGTCCTCTGCCGCTTTTGAAATAAAGTCGCAGCCCGACCCTACTCAAATGGGAGTTTCTGCCCCCACTCCGCGCCTTGCGACGCTCACTGTCGCCCGCTACACTCCGCGAGCATGCAGGCCGTTTTTCAACCACTCGCCTAATCATCCGAAGGAGCATTCCATGAAAAAATACATACTCGCCCTCGATCAGGGGACCACCAGTTCACGCGCTATACTGTTCGACAAGCGCGGCGCCATTATCTCCGTCGCGCAAAAGGAGTTTCCCCAGATTTTCCCCAAACCGGGCTGGGTGGAGCATGACGCCGAGGCCATCTGGGCGAGCCAGCTCGCGGTCGCCAGGCGAGCCATCAAGAAGGTCGGCGCCACGCCAGATGAAATCGCCGGCATCGGCATCACCAACCAGCGCGAGACCGTCGTCGTCTGGAATCGCGACACCGGTAAACCCATTTGCAACGCCATCGTCTGGCAGGATCGACGCACCGCCGCGACTTGCGATCGGTTGAAGAAGGAAAAGCACGCGCCGCTCATTCGCCGCAAGACGGGGCTGGTCGTCGACGCCTATTTCTCCGGGACCAAAGTTCAGTGGATTCTGGACCACGTCAAAGGCGCGCGCGCTTTGGAGAAGAAGGGCAAGCTCGCCTTCGGGACGATTGATTCGTGGTTGATCTGGAAGCTGACCAATGGCCGACGCCACGTCACCGACGTCAGCAACGCCTCGCGCACCATGCTCTACGACATCAAGACTGGCCGTTGGGACAAGAAGCTGCTGGAGATTCTCGATGTTCCCGAATCCGTGCTGCCCGAGGTCTGCTCCTCCAGTGAAGTCTACGGCGAGACCGGCTTGTTCGGCGGCAGCATTCCCATCGCGGGCATCGCCGGCGATCAGCAGGCCGCGCTCTTCGGTCAAATGTGCGCCAATCCGGGCATGGTGAAGAACACCTACGGCACCGGCTGCTTCATGCTCATGAACACGGGCGAGAAGCCGATTCCATCGAAGAACAATTTGCTTACAACGGTCGCCTGGAAGATCGACGGCCGCACGGAATACGCGCTTGAAGGCAGCGTGTTCATCGCCGGCGCGGCGATTCAATGGCTGCGCGACGGGCTCGGCATCATCAAGTCCGCGCCCCAGGTCGAAGCTTTGGCCAAGAGCGTGAAGGACAATGGCGGCGTCTATCTCGTGCCGGCCTTTACGGGCTTGGGCGCGCCGCATTGGGATCAATACGCCCGGGGCTCCATCTCCGGCCTCACCCGCGGCTCGACGGCGGCCCACATCGCCCGCGCCGCGCTCGAGGGGATTGCCTATCAGGTCAACGATGTCCTCGACTCGATGCATGCCGACGCCGGCATCAACCTCAAGGAACTGCGCGTGGACGGCGGCGCCTGCGCCAACAACTTGCTCATGCAATTCCAGGCCGACTTGTTGAATGTGCCCGTCGTGAGGTCCAAGGTTCAGGAAACCACCGCGCTGGGCGCCGCTTATCTCGCCGGGCTCGCGGTTGGCTTCTGGAAGAGTCGCGCAGTGATCGCCAAACAATGGCGCGCCGACCAGACCTTCAAGCCAAAGATGAAGCCGGCCGTTCGCAAAGGTCTGCTCGTCGGCTGGAACAAGGCCCTGGATCGCGCCAAGGGCTGGGAAGAAAGCTGAGGCGATCTCCAATTTGAAATATGAGATTTCAGATTCGTGATTTGTCATGAAACGCGAAGATTCCATCCAGGCGCTTGAAGACGCCTCGACCGTCTGGGATGTCCTCGTCATTGGCGGCGGCGCGACGGGGCTATCGACCGCCGTTGACGCCGCGGCGCGCGGCTATCGGACCGCGCTGGTGGAACAGGACGACTTCGCCAAGGGCACCTCCAGCCGGAGCACGAAACTGATTCATGGCGGCTTCCGCTATTTGAAACAGGGCAACGTGTCGCTGGTGATGGAATCCCTTCACGAGCGCGGGCTGTTGCTTCGCAATGCCCCGCATCTTGTGAAGCCGCTGTCGTTCGTTGTGCCGGCCTATCGCTGGTGGGAGGCGCCGTATTACATGGCCGGCCTGAAGCTGTATGACGCGCTTGCGGGCCGTCTTGGCATCGCGCCCTCCGATCTGTTGAGCCGCGACGAAACGATTGAGCAAATTCCCACGATCGAGCCGCATCGACTCAACGGCGGCGTGCAGTATTTCGACGGTCAGTTTGACGACTCCCGACTCGCGATCTGCCTCGCGCAGACGCTCACCGACCTAGGCGGGGCGCCGGCCAACTACGTTCGTGTCGAATCCTTTTTGAAAACGAATGGCCGCATTGCTGGGGTTGTCGCCCGCGATTTGGAGACCGACAAGGAAGTCTCGTTGCGCGCCAAAGTCACGATCAACGCGACCGGCATCTTCACGGATCAGGTCCGGCAAATGGATGAGGCCGAAGCCAGTGGCATGATGATGACCAGCCAGGGCGTTCACATCGTGCTGGATCGCTCGTTTCTCCCCGGCGACAGCGCCATCATGATTCCCAAGACGGACGACGGCCGCATCCTCTTCGCGATTCCGTGGCAGGGACGCACGGTCATCGGCACCACCGACACCCCCCTGCCCAAACCGGCGCTCGAGCCGCGCGCGCTGCCCGATGAGATCGAGTTTCTGGTCGAACACGCCGCGCGCTATTTGACGAAGGACCCGACGGACTCCGATGTGTTGAGCGTCTATGCCGGGCTGCGTCCGCTGGTCAAGGCGGGCGATGGGCAGGACACGTCCAAGTTGTCGCGCAATCATCGGATTGTCGTCTCCGACTCGGGGTTGGTCACCATCACCGGAGGCAAGTGGACGACCTGCCGCAAGATGGGCGAGGACACGATTGACCGCGCGGCCAAGGTCGGAGGACTCCAGCCCCGGCCGGAAGCGACCCGCGAATTGAAACTGCATGGCGCGGCCGGCGCGGAAGACCAAGACGCGAATTGGCCGGGTTACGGAAGCGACGCTGGCGGACTCGAGGATCTGATTCGGAAGAAACCGGAATGGAACGAAAGGCTCCATCCCAATCTGCCCGTGCGCGCGGCGGAAGTTGTATGGGCCGTTCGCCACGAAATGGCCCGGGATCTGGAAGACATTCTATCGCGCCGAACGCGCGCCTTGTTGTTGGACACGAAAGCCAGTGTCGAGATTGCCCCGGCGGTCGCGGAAATCGCGGCAAAGGAATTGAAACAGAAGGCGGCCTGGCGCAAGGCGCAAGTGCATTCATTTCGGCAACTTGCGCGGAATTACACCATCGGGCGAGTGGCCTGATGAATCTGGTGGCGTTGAATGGTGAATCGTTGGCCGATACTTTTCAGCTGGAAAGCAGCGGGGCGGCGTTCTCTCTCCAAAGCGGCGGAGGACAGCCGCACTCCAAGACGCTATCGCGATATCCTAAGCTCACCCGTGATCCGGCAGGTCTTGGAGTGCGGCTGTCCTCTGCCGCTTTTCGGAAATTCTTTTGGCGCTCACGTTAGCCGTAAATTGCTTTGAACTCCTTTTTCAAATCCGCCGTTGAAGCCATCGGCCAAACACCGCTCGTTGAGTTGAGCCGCATCACGCGCGACCTCGATGGTCGCATTCTCGCCAAGCTCGATCATCTCAATCCCGGCTTTTCCAAGAAGGACCGAATCGCGCGGCAAATGATCGAGGACGCCGAGGCGGATGGATCATTGCGGCCCGGACAAACGGTCGTCGAGCTGACCAGCGGCAACACCGGCACGGGGCTGGCGATCGTCTGCGCGATCAAGGGCCATCCTTTTGTCGCGGTGATGTCGAAGGGCAACTCCACCGAGCGCGCCCGAATGATGCGCGCTCTGGGCGCTCAAGTCGTGTTGGTCGACCAGCTGCCTGAGTCTAAACCCGGTCAGGTCTCCGGCGGCGATTTGGCGGAGGTGGAGCGCGCAACTCGCGAGATCGTCGCGGAGCGAAACGCTTTTCGCGCGGATCAATTTCAGCTTGAGAGCGCCTTTCGCGCACACCATCTCCACACGGGTCCAGAGATCTGGGAGCAATCCGGCGGCGTCGATGGCTTTTGCGATTTTGTCGGCAGCGGCGGAACCTTTGCGGGGTGCGCCGCGGCGTTCAAGGAGCGTGATGCAGGTGTCCGGTGTTTCGTCATTGAGCCGGAGGGCGCGGCTGTTCTCGCGGGCGACGACGCGGGCAATCCAAGCCACCGCATCCAGGGCGGCGGCTACTCGATGCCGGATTTAAAGTTTCTCAACCGCGATCACATTGACGGCTTTTTGCGGGTGAGCGACGAAGCCGCGATCGAATGCGCGCGTCGCCTCGCCCGCGAGGAAGGGATCTTCGGCGGCTTTTCCTCCGGGGCCAATCTGGCGGGCGCCTTGCAGCTGCTCGAAGGCCCGCTACGCGGCAAGACTGTCGCCATCATGATCTGCGACTCCGGCCTGAAGTACCTGAGCACGGATCTTTGGGAGTAGTTTTTTTGCCGCGAGAAGGCGCCGTCTTCAACCCCAACAGGGTTGCGTCCTCGTCGCTAAATACCGACACAACCCCGTTGGGGTTGAATGGGATTTCGAAACGATTACCCAGGGTAGGTCGTTCCTCCCAACCCTTGGCTATAGGACGGAATCCCGTTGGGATTCAAGACCTCGGCGAGAGCCGCCAAGGATCACGTCGATCGCGGGGTCAGGCTTCGTCCGTCTCACGGCCAGAAGAACAGGAACGGCAGGACGACGATGTTCACATAGACCGCGGCCAGCACGTCGTCGATGGTCACGCCCCAGCCGCCGCGCATCTTCTGGCTGCCCTTGACGGGCCAGGGTTTGAGGATGTCGAAGATTCGGAAAAGGATGAAGATGCCGATCAAGGTCGGCCAGCGCTCCACAAAGAAATACGAAACGGTCAATGGCTGGTCCAATTTCACCGACAACCAGGCCGCCCAGCCGACGTAGCAAATGGGGATGGCGATGATCTCGTCGATGACGATCGAGCCCGGGTCGCGGAGATTGAGGATCTGCTCGGCCTCGCCGCAAAACCACACCGAGACGAGCGTCGCCGCGACGCAGCCGACGATCAGCGTGGAGAGCTCGCCGGGCCAGATCAGCAGGGCAAAAAGCGGAAAGCCCAGCAGCGTGCCGAAAGTCCCCGGCGCCTTCGGGACTCGGCCAATGCCAAAACCCTGCGCCACCCAGACGGTGAAGTTGAAACCGGACGTTTTGGCGGGTTCGGTCACGGGCATTGCGGCGGGTTCCAATCAACGATCTTCCAGAAAGATCGTGCGGTTGTTCCAGAGGTAGAGGCCGCCGGAGTAAAGCGTCAGCGCCACGGCCACCCAGTTCGAGAGCACGGCAAACGTGGGCACCCACGCGCCGAAAATCTTTTCACCGTAGGCCACGCCGCCGAAGGCCCAGTCCGGATAACAGATCAGTACCAGGTTGGCGTTGATGCAGACGATCTGGGAGAGGGTCTTGTTCTTGCCGGCGCCCTCGGCCGCCAGAACGATGTTCTTGTTCGCGGCCAGAAGTCGCAGGCCCGTGATGGCCAGCTCACGCGCCACGATGGTCACCGCCATCCAGGCGGGCAGGAGCAATACTCCGGGTTTGCTTGGATCGGGGGCAAAGCCGACGAAGGCGATGAAGGCCGAGCACATCAAAATCTTGTCGGCGAGCGGGTCCATCAGCTTGCCAAAATCCGTGATCAAATTGCGCTCGCGAGCGATCTTGCCGTCGAAGAAATCGGTCAGGCTCGCGATGATGAAGATGACCAGCGCCGCTGTTTCACAGTAGGGAAAGCCCGCATAGAGGGTGACCATGAACACACCCGTCAACACGAAGCGGCTGATCGTCAATTTGTTGGGCAGGTTCATCTGTTCGTATTGAAGCGGATGAAAGCAAACGTGTTGCGGGGTTGAATGTCCAGCTCTGGTTGGGCAAATCGACGGTCGATCGCGCGTCCGGCGTTGGAATGTTCGTCCGCGCCGCCGGGACGACACTGTTACCAGATTCGCATCAGCCCCTCGGCCATCATGATGCCCAGGGTCGTGCCGATGACGTAGCCCCAGATGCCGACGAGCAGCCCGGGCAGCACGAGGCCCGACCACCCTTTGGCGATCGCCATGGCGGCGGCCGAGGGCGGCCCTCCGAGCGTGGCGTTGATGCTGACGAGCAATTCCTCGAGCGGCAGCTTGAAGAGTTTCCCCAGACTCAGCGTGACGACGAGATTGGTCACGGCCATCACCAGGCAGAAGCCGAACAGCGTCGGCATGTTGAAGATCACCTGCCAAAGATCCGCGCTCAAGCCGATCACGAAGAAGAACAGATAGAGCAGATACATGCCGATCTCCTCGGCGCCGTGGATGCGCTTGATATTGTCGTGCCACAAAGTGGTGATCGTCACGGTGATGACGGTGATCAGGACGTAGACATTACCGAGGAACAATTGCGCGATCTGAGATTCGAAGGTGGCTTTGATCGCATTCGACAGGCCCATGGCGACGGCGGTGATCGCAAAGGCGACCCCGAGAGCTGTGGCGATATCGCGCAGTCCCATGGGTTTGCGCTTCCAGTATTCCGCCGCCAGCGACGCGGATTTCGAGGGGTCGGTTTCAGTTGTGTGCGGATGCGGAAATCTCTTTAGAAAAAACTGACTGCCGGCCATCCAAAGCAGCATGATGAACATGCCCGCCATGATGAAGTTGTCCGCCACGATCAACGGATTGGCGATGTTTTCGCTCAGATCGTAGGAGTCTTTCACGGCGACGAAGTTGACGCTGCCACCGGAGTAACTGGCTGTCATGATCCCCGCGATCTCCGGCGTCGCCTCCAGCCCGTCGTGAAAGATCAGGGCGGCGAGAAACCCGCCAAGAAAGGTGCCGGCGACCGAGATGTGAAACGCCGCCATCATCGTGCCGGTGTCCTTCCAAATGCGGCGAAGATTGGCTCGAAACAGAAGTAGCGGAATGGCCAGCGGCACCAGGTAGTCTCCCACGACTTCATAGGCCGGCGCCTTTGTGGGCATGATGCCGCAGGCGGTCAGCAGCATCGCGCCGACCAGCGCCAGCACGGGCCCGCTGATGCGCGCCGCCCAGGCCTTTCCCTGTTCAAGGTGAATGCACACCGCCACCCCGCCGACGATCACCGCCCAGAGCGTCCAGTCGTTCTCAAGTGGAAAGATGGAGTTCATATCCTACCGCGTGCGCTTGAGCGACATGTTCGCCAGCACGGCGGTGTGAATCCGTCCGCGCGCGTCCGCCTGAAACACCAGCTCCTCGTTGACGTACATTCCGGGCGGCATCTTGAAGACGCTTCCGTTCAGCGGCGTGAGGCGATAGTCGAAGAAATTCTCGGTCATCGCGTAGAGATGGCCATGTCGGGCGGTGACGATCAGCGGCACGAAGTCCGCGCCATAGCTGCCCAGAAACTTCTTCCACGATTCGGGGATCTCGGCGTCGACGGGAGCGGTTGCGCGAACAAAGGTTCGACCGAACAGGCCGAATCCCGTCGCCCTCCCGGCTTTGTTTGTCGTGAAATTCGCGGATGTCCGATGAGCGACGCGACCGCTGGCCTGAAAGGATTTCTTTCCGACGGGCCGCAGGTTCAGACGTTGCCCGCTCATGTTGATCAGCAAACCATTGCCGCCGTCTGCGACGGTGATCTCGGCCCAGTAACTCTCCGATTCGTAGTGGCCGGCGCATGAACGGAGAAAGGCGAGATCCGCTTTGAACGTCGGCGTGGGCTTCGGCTTCGCCTCTCCCAATTTGACGGCGAGCAGCAGATTTAACGCGTCGTTGCTCAGTCGTCGCACAGGGCCCATCGCCACATCGTCGTTGGCGAGCACAATGGCCGCGAGCTTCTCATTGGGAAGCGCGACGAGCGAGGAGCTGAATCCATAAACAGCGCCTGAATGGCTGACTGACTTTCGACCGCGATACTTTCCGACGGAGAAACCATGCCCGAAGCCGCTCGCGTTGGTCGTGAGTTGCGGCGTGAACATCTGCTCGATTGTTTCCGGCTTGAGCAGACGCCCGTCTTCGATGCGGCCATTGGCGAACAGGCAACGGACGAAGCGGCTGAGGTCCTCGCAGGTCGTGTAGAGATTGCCGGCCGGAACCGTGCCGAGTTCAAAGCGCGGCGTCGGGATTTCGTTGAAGCCGCCCTTGCCGTCGGCGACCGGCAGGTAGCCGATGGCGAAGCGGCGCTTCAGGTTCTTGTCGAGAACCCAGCCTGACGAATTCATACCGAGCGGACCGAGGACGTTCGCGTGTTGATAATCGGCGAAGGAAATGCCCGCGACGGCGGCTGTAGTTTGCCCGACGACGGTGACGCCGCTGTTGGAATATTTGGTGATGACGCCCGGCGGATGGACGCGCACGCAGCTGGCCAGGCTGGCGACGGTCGCCTCCGGCGTCGGCTCGTTCGGGTCGAGATAGCCGCCGATCTGGGCCTCGCGAACGAGGCCGGACCGATGGGCCATTAGCTGGCGCAGGGTGACGGGCGCTTTTCCCGGGAAGGGATCGATGATGCTGAACGACGGCAACCAGGTCTGAACTGGTTTGTCGATATCGAGCCTGCCCTGTTCCGCCAACTGCATCGTGGCCGTGGCCGTGAACAATTTTGAAATGGAGCCGCAGCGGTAGACCGTGTCCGCGGCCGAAGGGATCTTTCGCTTTTTGTCCGCGAATCCGAATCCCTCGACGAAGACGACGCTTTGGTCGTCGATCAACGCGATGGAGACGCCGCTCAACTCGCCGCGGGCGATCACGCCTCGCGCGGATTCCCGGAGTGTCGCCAGTTCACCGGCGTAATCAGCGGCGCCGTGGGCCGCCGAAAGCGCAACGCAGCAACTCGCGATCGCGAGGGGCAACGAACCGTGGCGTTGAGCGGCGGGCGGCATGGCGCGAGATTCAGGACAGAGCGCAGTCCCGGTTCAGAAACCCAGTGATTGATAGGCGACAGCGCCGATAACTCCGCCGGCGATGGGGCCGACGATCGGGATCCATGCGTATCCCCAGTTGCTTCCGCCTTTGCCGATGATAGGGAGGATGGCGTGGGCGATGCGGGGGCCGAGGTCGCGCGCGGGATTGATGGCGTAGCCCGTGGGGCCGCCGAGCGACATGCCAATGGCAAACACCAGCAGCCCGACGAACATGGGAGCGATCGCGGTTCCGAAAAATGTGGCCAGCGCGACGGTTCCTCCGGACGCCAACTCGCCCTTGATGGTTCCGATGGCAAGGACGCCGAACACGAGCATGGCCGTTCCAATCAATTCGGCGAGAATATTGCCGAGCTTGTGCGGAATCGCCGGGGCCGTGCAGAAACAGGCCTGGATCGAGGCGGGAGCCTTGGTTTCCTTCCAGTGCGGAAGATAGGTGAGCCAGACCAGGCAGGAGCCGGCAATGGCGCCGAGCATCTGCGCCCCGAGATAGCCGGGAATCAATGCGGTGTCGAATTTCCCAATCACAGCGAGACCGATGGTGACGGCCGGATTGAGATGAGCGCCGCTGACGTGGTTGGCGATGAGCACGCCCATGGCGACGGCCATTCCCCAGCCCGCCGCGATGACGATCCAGCCCGCGTCGTTGCCTTTGGTTTTCTTCAGGCAGACGTTGGCGACGACGCCGTTGCCGAGGAGGATGAGTATAGCCGTTCCAATGAATTCCGCGAGGTAGGGAGACATGATCTCGAATTTGATGGGTTCGCCTCAGGATGGCAAGCGCGATTCGGCGCGGGAGGACGCTAAGAATCAAGTCTCAGACGACTCTTTCATTCAGCTCGGATTGGGTGTCTTCCGTTTCGATCGTCCTGTGCATCTCCAAAACACTTTCGATGCGTTCGCGACTGGTCGCCGACAGACGTTTGACTCCGAAAATTCCGGCAATATCGAAAACGGACGGCGGCTGACTACTCCGCGTCAATAGCGCCCGTATCTCCTCGGTGGAGATTTCCTCGATGCGCCGTGCGGATCCGTCTTCCGACGGGCCGCGAACACCGGTCCAGGAACCAGGATCATTCACGCCGATCCAGACAAAAGTTCCGCCGATCGGGTCGTCCTGCAAATGGAAATGTTTATCAACGATTTCCAAAACGCGTTCGCGAATGCGGCGTCCGGCGCGTTTGAAGCCATGAACTCGGGCGACTCGCTGAATCAAGAGATCATCCATGATCGGGGCTTCGGTCTCCAGGGTTCGGGATACCAGTTGGAGAAGAGCTTCAGAATAAGTGTCATCATAGAACCGTTCGGGATTGACGAGCGCCATGAGGTCCGCGAAATCGACGATTTGGTAAGGGGCGACGTCAGGAATGGCTACGCTGGATGCGTCCGGCGCGAACTCATCGGTCGCTGCCTCCGGCGGGGCGGATTCTGGCGAAGTTGACTCGACGGGGACCTCCTCCCGCGGGGGAGCGAAATCCGGGGGAACCGTCTTAGCCAATGCCTCTTCGGCTTCGGCAATTTTTGATTTTTTCGCGGCCCTTTGCTCCTCGTCTTTCTCAAGTATCGCCCTCAGGGCCGCGTCCAATTGTTCGATCTCCCGCTCTTGATCGACGAACCAGTCTGTCGACCAGACTCTCAACAAGGTCCAACCCAGACCTTCGAGAACCGATGCTCTCACCTTGTCGCGGTCGCGTGCGGTGGCGCCGCTGTGATAGGTCGCGCCATCGCATTCGACGCCTACGAGAAAGTCGCCGGGACGCTTCGGGTGAACGACGCCCAGATCAATGCGGAAACGGGAAACTCCGACTTGCGGAACCACTTCCCAACCCTTCTCCATCAGCCGGTTCGCGACGGCTTCTTCGAATGGGGATTCGTAGCCGCCCACGGAACCTTGAACGGCTTCGGCCAGAGCTCGCGGTCCGCGCTCGGCGAATTCAAGAAAGTGTTTCAGATCCCGCACCGCGCGGGCGCTCGTTCGATTCAGATCGATCATCGAAGGATCGAAGGAAGTGAAAATGATCATCTCCTGTTTTGAGCGTGTGAGGGCTACATTGAGCCGCCGCTCACCGCCGTCCCGGTTGAGGGGGCCAAAGTTCATCGACATGGTTCCGGCGCCCAGTTCGGTGGGGCCGTAGCCGATCCCCAGCAGAATGACATCGCGCTCGTCGCCCTGGACCGTTTCGAGGTTCTTCACGACCACGGGTTCCGAGAGTTCCTCTCCGAAATAGGGCTCCATTTCAGGGTGTTTCTTCCGGGCGGCATCCAGGAGATCCTCGACCAGCTTTTGCTGGTCCGAATTCAATGTAATGATCCCCAGAGACAGGTCTTTCTCGGCGGCTGCCGGAGAAGTGAGGCGGCGCACTATTTCAGCAACCATCGCTTCGGCTTCGATCTGATTCGTTCTTGCTTTGCCCTTTGCATAGACGCCGCTCACGTGTCTCCAGCTGACGGCGCTCGCGCGCGTCTCCGCCGCCGGAAAGGTAATCAAATTGCCTCCATAATAACGATGATTGGAAAACGCAATGAGGCTTTCGTGGCGGCTCCTGTAGTGCCAGTTCAAGCTGTGCCGCGGAATTCCGACCGAGAGGCATTCATCTAGTATGCTCTCGAGATCGCCTTCCACGTTGCCGTCAAACTCGCTTTCGGCGGCGCCGCGCTGGAAGAAATTGGTCGGAGGCATTTGGCGCGGATCCCCGGCGATCACAACCTGAGTTCCTCGCGCGATGGACCCCACCGCGTCCCACGGGGTGATCTGCGAAGCTTCGTCGAAGATCACCAGGTCGAAGAGTTGCTGATCGGCCGGCAAATACTGCGCGATCGAAAGCGGACTCATCAGCATGCAAGGGGCGAGGCGGCCGAAGGCTTCGCCCATTTCGCTGGCGAGCTTGCGGAGGGGCTTGTGGCTTCGCTTCTTTTGTAATTCATGTTTGAGAATGCCGTAGCCGTCTTTCCGGCCGACTTCAGATTTTGTCGGCAGCTGACCGCACAAAACCGTGCGCGTGTATTCCACCGAAAGCAATGCGACCTGATCGTCCACCTTGCGAAATTCCTTGATGCTATCCATGTGCTCCGCGGCCACAAAATCCCGCAGGATCGGCTCGCTATCGATCACCTGGGACGCGAACCATTTGGAATAGGCGGTAAGAAAGACCGATTGGAAGCTGCCTTTTGGAAGGCTGCCGTCTTCAATCCTCGCGACAAGCGGTCCGAGATTTTGATGGATTGCGGCCAGGCGCACGCGACGCCACGCGCACCAGGCGCGCAAGCGGGTTTCGCTCGCCGTGATGGCGTGGCTTGCAGTTCTTCGGTCGTCCAGCGACAGCGCGTCCCGGTTCGTGATTGCGCATTGTTGGCAGAAGTGGTCGTCGATCTTGCGAAATTCCCGCAATGCTCCTTCGAGACCGGCCGCGGCCATGGCGATGGGTCCTTCCGCAGCGAGAAGCTCATTGGCGTCCACCGCCAAACGACGAGTCGCCGCCTTCAGGGAAATCAGATCGTCCAAGTCGGAGGTCAAAAGTGGAAGCTGCCGCTGCAATTCCGCCGCGATTTCAATCGCCTCTTCAATTACAGAAGTGGTGCTCTTTAAACCGGCGCACCCGGGGATTCCCGCGAGCAGAGGTATGAGTTCATCCATTTGGATGAGAAGTTCCTTCAATCGACGCAGGCGGGGCGCATCCGCGGCGACGTCAGGTCGTGAGGTTGCGCTGCCTTTTTCGGCGAGTTCTTTGGCGACTCTTCGGCGCGCCAGATTCGCAAAGAACCAAAATTTTTGGTTGGCTTCGGACCAATTGGAATCGAGCTGATCTGGATCTATATTCCGCGCGGCTTCGGCGCCATAGCGAACGGAAAGTTTCTCCTCCTCGGCCTTGTAGTCCTGTAACAGCGCGATGAAACGATGCGCCGCTTCGAGTTTCTCTGTAAGGTTCGGAGCGAAAGCGAAGCCGAGGTCCTTTTGGTGGGCGGACAGGGCGACCCGCACAAACGTGGCGAGCCGTTCCATGGCTTGATCCGTCTCAGCGGACACATCAAGCTGGCAGGACTTCATAAGGCCATCGCGTGCGGCGATTAATTCCGCAATGCTAGAGGGGACTGCCCGGGCCGCCGCGATGACCGCTTCCTGCCAGCCATTGGACCACTCCGTCTGCTCAATGAAGGAGAAATCCTCCGGAGCGTCCGAAAAGGCGTCAAAATTTAGATCGAGGCGGTGCGCTGTTTCACGCATGGCTTCAAATTCGTCGACGCTGTGTTGCGTCCCGTTTGACCAATTCAGCCGAGGGGTCGCCGAATTGTGATCGCGCACAATCAAGCTGATTGCCTGATGCGCGGTCATGCCGTTGGAATGTCGAGAGTGGAGTCGGTCACATACCAGATTTAGTCGGTCACGGAGTGTTTTGAGGCGATCGGTCTCTCTCGCCCAATCCTCCTGTGTCAGGTTGCCGCGGGCGTTCCATGCTCGGTCAAGTTGTTGAAGGATATCGGTCTTGGAAGTCTTGTGAGAGTGAACCTCCAGGCAGAAGTCCGCGATGCCTTTCTCCTCGAGCCGGCGATGAACGACATCGAGCGCAGCCATCTTCTCAGCGACAAACAGCACGCGTTTTCCGATCGAAAGATTGTGCGTGATCATATTGGCGATCGTCTGTGACTTGCCGGTGCCGGGTGGGCCATCGAGGACAAAATTACAGCCCCTTGCCGAGGCCACGACCGCCGCCAGCTGTGATGAATCCGCGGGCAGAGGGGTAAATAATTCGGCGGGCGAGATGGTGGAATCCAGCTCCCGTTCATTCGGATATTCAGACTCGGAATCGGCGCCGAATTTCTCCTCGCCGCGTTCGATCAGATGTTTGACTACGGAGTTGGCCGTCAGCTGATCGCGGCGGTCTGTAAGATCCTTCCACATCAAGTGCTTCGCGAAAGAAAAAGTCCCGAGCGCGGTCTCGGCGGCGACCTCGAAGCCTGGGATCTCCTTCACCGCCACCCGTACGATATTCCAAATGCCGTTGACGTCGATGCCGCTGTGATCTTCGGGAAGATCGCCATCGAGGCCGGTGATGTTGAGATCGAAGTCCTGACGAAGCAGTTCCAACAGTGTGAGGTTGAAACGGGGTTCGTCTTCGTGGACAACCATCGAGACGCCCGAGAGAGCGCTTTTCCGCTTGAGCTTCACGGGCAGAAGAATGAGCGGGGCGCGATAGCTGCGAGGGTCTTCTGCGGTTTTCTTCCAATTGAGAAATCCCAGAGCGAGGAAAAGCGTGTTCGCGCCCCCTTCGTCCATATCCGTTCTGGCTTTGCGGTAGAGATCGACCAAATCCGATTCGAGTTTCTTTTTGGGCAATGTAGACAACACTTCGTTGGACCCTAGGGCTTCACGGGCAAATTGCTCACGAAGGTCCTCTCGATTTTGCTGCTCGTACAGCGCCGCGTCTCGCCCCCCCTGTTCAAGGTCGGGAAATGGGGAAATTCGAATCGTCCTGCCCGCCGCGAGCAGATCCTCCAAGGCGCCCGGGTTGGGGCAAAACAGGGGAACGTGTTTGCTTCGCTCCGGAAGATGGAGAAGGCGATTGCGGGCGGTCAGATCCAGCAGTTTCCGTTGCCATTGTGCGACCCGATCGTCCGCGGTTTCCGGATCCCTGACGATCTCGACGTCAAAGCCAGGCAGCGAGGGAGCTTCCTCCAGCGCATCAGCGGGCGCCGACGGCGCATCCGTGTCGGAACCCGCGGCCGCGCTCTCGGCGACAAATCCGAGGGGCCGGATCTTGCGCATTCGCGCGCGACGGATATCGATGGCCATGAGAAACTCGTCATCGCTGAGATTCTTAGTCGTGGCGGCCACGGCTGCGCTAAATGGCGGCGTGGGCGAGTGCGTCGCCAGGGTGGTCTCGAAGACCAGCATCTCCTGGAGTTCGATCCGTTTGCGAACCGAAGCGGCCTCATCCGTGACAAGCTGAGAGAATTCTTGCGGTTGCAGCCACACGCCAACGAATGCGTGCCCCTCAGAGAGAATCAGCAACGCGTTTAATCCCGCCTGCTCCAGAGCCGATGCGAACAGCATCGACGTGTCCAAACAGGTCGCCAATCGGCCTTCGAGAATCCCGCCCGGTGTTCTGACTTTTTGGCCTTCCACCTCGAAGCTGGCTGGAGGCAGGGCGTATCCGAGTTGAAGCCCCGCGACGGCCGACCATATGGCGGATGCGAGCTCCCATGTGCGGCTGCGCGAACGATTCTTGTAGCCGTCGATGTCGGCCGCTTTGCCTGCGCGTTTCAACACATCGCTGGCGCCCTTCAAGATCTTGTCCACCGCGGGATCGTTCGGCATGCAGAATGCGGGGAGCAATTCAGGCATCGAACCGACGCCGCCCCAGTGGGTCTTCGCCAACACCTCGATGGGATAAGCTTCCGAGGCCAGCGGGAGCTCGCCGTTTCCTTCCTGGGTCACTTTTATCGTCACCTCGCCCCGGATGCTTTCCGTCAGATTGGACAATAGCGCGCCGTCGAGCTTCACGTTGCGATCACTCACGCGGACGTTGGCGCCCGGCTCTAGCAGGTCGATCTTCCATATCTTGGGCTCGAGGAACACGGGATCTGAATCGAGTTTGACGACGAGATCGCGAAGGGGTTCCTCACCGGAATTCTCAATGTCCAATTCCTGCAAAACGGCAACGGAGTTCTGGTGCGAGGCGAAACCGATCTTCGACGCAAGTGTTGCGTTGAGCTTGAGCGACATGGAACTAGCGGAATCCTGGCTTCGAGATTCGGGAATTTTCTGGTTGTTCATTGACCTTGGAGTAAAAGGTGCGCCCGCCTTGGGACGGAGTGAGCTGCTCCTCGTCGAGCGAGAGTATTTCATTCACCGTTGTCCGCAATCACAAACCTGAATAGAAGAGAATTCAGGGATTCAGGTGGTTCGGAAATGGGGCTCTCGTTGAATTACGAATCTTCTTTTTCGCGAAGTGGCGACAGCGGATACTCCGCAGATGTCTCGCATGAAATTTCTATGCAAACAGTTCTGGTTTCTTGCGCTTATGATTGTTGGCTCGAGCGTAAGTAAGGCCGCCGACCAACCCAACATTCTCTGGATCGTCAGCGAGGATAACGGGCCCTATTTGGGCTGCTATGGCGATCCGGTCGCGCGCACGCCGAACATCGATCGGCTGGCTTCGCAAGGCGTTCGCTATCTTAATTGTTTTTCCAACGCCGCCGTGTGCGCGCCGGCCCGGCAGACTCTGATCAGCGGGGTGTACGCGACGAGTCTCGGCGGCCAACACATGCGCTCGAAGGCCGTGTTTCCTGACGGTGTTGAGTTCTTTCCATCGTATTTCCGGAAGGCCGGCTACTACACGTCGAACAACAACAAGACGGATTACAACGGCGGCCCGGCCGATGCGAAACGCGCGATGAAGGACGCGTGGGACGAATCGGGGGGCAAGGCGCATTGGCGCAAACGACCGAAGAGAAAACCGTTTTTCTCCGTGTTCAATTTCAACGACTCCCATGAAAGCCAGCTCTTCCCGAATCGATGGAAGAACCGCGAGCTGAAGACGGATCCGGCGACGGTGAAGTTGCCGGCTTACCTCCCGGATCTGCCGGAGACGCGCCGCGATCTGGCGCGCTATTACGACTGCCTTGAGCGCGTGGATCAAAAGGTCGGGCGGGTCTTGGCCGAGTTGGATGCGGACGGACTCACCGAGGATACGATCGTTTTCTATTACGGCGATCACGGAGGCTCGATGCCGAGGGGCAAGAGCTTCACCTACGACAGCGGCGCCCGAGTTCCACTGATTGTCCGGTTTCCCGAAAAATGGAAGCGGCTGAGTCCGCTGCGAGCGGGAGGAGAAACCGATCGGCTGGTGAGTTTCGTCGATTTCGCCGCGACCGTCCTGAGCATCGCCGAGGCAGAGATTCCCGACTACATGCAGGGGCGCGCCTTTCTTGGGAAACGGGCGGCGCCGGCTCGCGAGTTCGTTCATACATTTCGAGGCCGCCGGGGCGAGCGTTACGACATCGTTCGCGGCGTGCGGAGTAAGGAATTTCTCTACCTGCGCAACTACACGCCTCACCTGCCGGTGATGCAGTTCAATGGCTACTCCTTTGAGATTCCCGGCTACCTCGCCTGGCGCGACGCCTGGAGACGGGGCGAGTGCAATCCGACTCAGGCGCAATGGTTCGAGCCCAAGGCGTCGGAGGAGCTTTATCGGGTCGCCGCCGATCCGGATAATGTGCGCAATCTCGCTTCTGAACCGCGGTTTGCCGGCGCGCTCGCCCGGCTGCGCGCCGAGAATGACCATCACCTTTTGGCGATTCGCGACAGCGTGTTTTATCCGGAAGGAATGACCGGGCGCAAATGGGCCGCGTATCAGGATGACGCAGTGTATCCTTTGGGCGAATTGATCGAGCTGGCGAACGCCGTTTCCAAGCGGGATAAGTCGCGCCTGCCTGACTTCGAGAAAGCGATGCAGAGCCAGAAGAAGTGTGTCCGGTACTGGGGCGTGACGGGCTGTGTTGTTCTCGGCGAACAGGCGAGACCGTTGAGAGATTCACTCGTCGCTCGACTGAAGGATGAGGAGCCGATCGTCCGGTTGCAGGCGGCGCGCGCGCTGGCCGGGATGGGCGAAATCGAACAGGCTGTTCCAGTTATTCGACGATTCTTGAAAAACCCTTCAGCAGAGCTGTCGCTTCAGGCGGCGCTGGCTATTGACGAATGCGAGCTGGTCAAAAGCGAGCCCTCGTTGCGCAATGCGCTCAAGAACGCGAAGGGCCAATACGCCGCGCGGATCGTGAAGAAACTGAATGACGAGAGTCGCGCGGCACGGGAACGGAAGTAACGGCGCCGCTTCGCGACGGGGCGCAAACGTGTTCGAATCGTCCGGCGGGCAATGTCTAAGGCAACCCACGCTGAGTAAGACAGAGCCGGAAACCGGCGCGCCTACACGTCCGCGGACGTTTTGTAATTGTGATGCAAGCCGCCGCCTGAGAATCTGCCCAACGCCGCCAGAGAGCGGGTCGAATCGTCAAGAAACTCAATCCCATGAAAACCCATTCCTACAAATCACTCGCGCTGGCATCGGCGATGTTCGCCGTCGCGCTCTCGACACAGGCCGCTCCTTCCGCAAATGACATTCTCACGAAACACGTCGAGGCGATTGGCGGGGTCAAGGCCAACAAGAAGATCACAACCCGCGTGATTCAGGGGAGCTTGAAAATGCCCGCGCTGGGCGAAACTGAAGCGACGGTCACGATCTACACCAAGGCGCCGGACAAGATTGTGTCCCTCATCAAGATTCCCAACGCGGGTCCGATCAAGGAAGGCTACGACGGAAAAGTCGCCTGGGCGCAGACTCCCTTTGCGCCCGTGACCCAGAAGACGGGCGCTCTGTTGAAACAGGCGAAAGAACAGTCCAATTTCTACCGCCCGATTGACTATAAGACGGGCTATTCCAAATGGGAATACGGGGGCGAGCGGAAGCTCGACGGCAAGGCCGCGCATGTCCTCAAAGGGACCACGGACGATGGCCGCACAGAGACCTATTATTTGGACAAGAAGACGCTGATGATCCTCAAGGCCGAGATACCGATCGTTTCGCCGGCGGGCCCGATGAATACGGTCACGACCTTCAGTGATTACCGGAAAGTGGACGGCGTCGTTCTGCCCCACAAGATCAACATGATCGAGCCGCTGGCCGCCGCGTTCACGATCGAGATCACGGAGATCAAACAGAACGTAAAGGTGGAGGACTCCCTGTTCACGAAACCGACGCAGTGATCGGGAACGCAGCCTTGGCCGAGGATTAATTGCCGCCGCCGCGCCCTGGCATTTTCGGAATCTGCGACTTGGTGGCGAGGAGAATTTCCC
>JBLHKZ010000078.1:0-21152 GCA_047618185.1 Limisphaerales bacterium | reverse complement strand
GAGTATCAGGAATTCAAACAGCCGTTGGTCGTCATGCAGAGGAAAGCCCCATTCCTCGTCGTGATACGCGACATACAGCGGATCGTCCCCGCACCACTCACAGCGTTTCTTCATCGAGCGATAGTGGGGTGGGAAATTCCCCCGATCCAAGAGAATTCCAGATCAAGAGAGCCTCAATGTCGCGCTTTGATAGCAGCCGCAAATTGACAAAATGCTCAGCTCGTGAGCCTACTGGGTATCGCAATAAAAGAAACGCGGTTGCGTGGTTAACACTGTGAGGCCAAGGAATATGAATTACCGAAGATCGTTGCTGCTCATGGCCTTCATGGCCGTCTCGCCGGTGTCGGCGATTGACGAGGCTATCCCGTTGTCGAAAGTGGTTGAGGCATTTCACCAAGGGGACTTGGAGCAGGCGCAAAAACTCGCAAAGTTGCACCTCACATACGAGTCACGCAGCGTTGACGCGAAACTTGTGGCTGCGAGGGTCTCCGTCGCACGACGGGATTACGCTGCCGCTGTTCCACTGCTTCGCGCCAATGTCGAGGAGTCGCCGAGGGACTTCCGGTCATGGCACCTTCTGGGGGAGTGTCTCGCGCGACTTGGCAAGATTGAGGAAGGAGTCAAGTGTCTCAGGAAGGCGTTGGAGCTGAATCCCTACAATGGCGCATCAGTCCTGTGGTTGGCCAAGACCACGGCCGACAAGAACGCGGAAACGGCGCTGCTGATGAAAGTGCTGGTTATGGAGGAACGGGATTCATCCGCCGCAAAGGAAGCTCTGAGAATCCTTCGTTCGCGAAAGAAGGAAAAGCAGCCCAGACGATGAGCACGAATTCACATTCTGGTCCGCGAGGATCGGTCATCCTGACGGGGGGGGGGGCGAAAGCCGCGTCGTTTCAGATCCTTGCTCATGGCCTCGGATTCCGGCGTCGTGGCGGGGATTTCGCCCAGTTTCTTCCAGCGATTCTGAATCGTCGCGCCGCCAACGAATCCCCAGATATATTTGTCGAAACTCCCGAATTCCTTCTGCGCCTTCAAAAACGCCCTGGCGTTGGAAATGGCGGATTCCACCTTGAGCCGATTGCGGACAATGCCTGGATCGCCCAGCAGTTTCTCGACCTTCGCCGGACGCCAGCGCGACATCTTCACCGGATCGAAATTGTCGAACGCTTTGCGGTAGTTCTCCCGTTTGCGAAGAATTGTGATCCAGCTCAGCCCGGCCTGCGCGCCTTCGAGGATCAGAAACTCAAACAGCCGTTGGTCGTCATGCAGAGGAAAGCCCCATTCCTCGTCGTGATACGCGACATACAGCGGATCGTCCCCGCACCACTCACAGCGTTTCTTCATCGAGCGATAGTGGGGGCGGGGGGATCTGGGTTTCAAGCGAATGCGAAGCGGGGACCCGATCCCGAGACGGACGCCGTCCTCGGCGCCCCAATCGTCGTTTTCCCTCCATCGAAACAGGAAATGGGACATCGAGGACGATGTCCCTCTCACCGTCATTCCATGAAACACCAAACATCGGCGAACCGAGTCGCGATGTGTCCGCTCCGTCCGCAAGGGTTGCCGAATGCCGCCGCATTAAATCCGATGTTTCCGTCAACGATCGCAGCCGTTTTTCGTTTTGACCGCCTCCCTCGTTGGCCATACTTTCCCCCACCAAGACGAAGGAAACCCGACAAGACAGAACTTGATGTTTGCCCCTTCAATACCGAATAGTATCAAGTCTTTTTGAACCTGTTATTGTTCGGCATGAAAATCGTCAAGCGAGTATTTCAACGTCTGAAGCGAATGCCAGAAATACTCGCCGCGTTGAGTTGCATGTTCATGATCTTCGGTCCGGTCTTCCTCGCCGCGCCCCTCATTGCCAGTTCCAGCTGGACCTATGAAGATCGCCCTATCTCTTATCAAGAGCTTTGGCTTTCAGGAGGAGGAGCCCTATGGGCTGGTGGTGGTATTGTGATGATCTCGCTTGCCATAGCATTTTACCGGGCGCAGCTCTGGGTGCGATATGTAATCCCTCTAGGGTTCGTTGCCATGACGGTTTTCGCTGCTTTTCGCCCCAATCCGACGTTTCCGTATGAATGGGTCGGAGCGCTCCTCTGGATATTTTGCTCGTACTGGTATTTCAACCGGAAGCAAGAAGTGGTGGCGTACTTTGTTGGGTCGCCAAGCCCCGAACAATAAGAGGTGTATTGCCGCGAAGCCGGCAACTACACCTTTGGTTGGACAAGCCCGAGAGCAGGTGAGGGCCCTCGCCCGTCCGGTCACTCGGCAAGCGACAGCCTGAGATTGAATCCCGTTCCGAGATCGCCTATCTTCTCCGCCGCGACCAGAGTTTTACAACGGAACACCCAATCCCAACCCAATCCCAATCCTGACCCAACACAACCGGCATGGCGGAACTCGAAGAACTTATCAATTTGAACTGCATCCTCGGCGAGAATCCGCTTTGGAATGCGAACGACAGCTGCATTTACTGGGAGGATATTGAGGGCAGGAAGGTTCATCGCCTCGATCCCACCACGGGCCAGCATGTCGTGCTTTACGACGAATCCAAGGTCGAGGATGGCCAGAAGGTCGGCGGCTTCACCTTCCAGGCCAATGGCGATTTGCTGCTCTTTCGCGAACGCGATTTCGCTCTGCTCAAACCCCACGGCGATGTCGAGGTGGTCAAGAAATCGGTTGGAGAAGTGGCTCGTTGCATGGAGGGCGGGCTGGAACGGTTCAATGACGTGATCGCCGATCCGCTGGGCCGCGTGCTGGCGGGCAGCATCGGCGTCGACGCGACCAAAGGGGGGCTCTATCTCGTGGATCTCGACGGCAGCGTCACGCCGCTCTGGCAGGGCACGCAGATTTCCAACGGCATGGGATTCGCGCCGCCGGACTGGGGAACGTTCTACTGGACCGATTCAACGCAGAGCACGATTTTCAGTTTTCCATTCAATGTCGAGACGGGCGAGATCGGCGGTCGCCCGTATCACGACGACGGCCGGGTCAACGATGATTACGTGTTCTATCGCGCGCCGAAGGTCGAGGGCACGACCGACGGCATGACCATCGATAAGGATGGCAACATCTGGTCGGCGCGCTGGGACGGCAACGCGATCGTGAAGATCGATCCGAGCGGGGAGAAAGTGGAGGACGCGACGATCGCGATCCCGGTGCGCAATGTGACTTCGCTGTGTTTCGGCGGCGCGGAGTTGGATCAGTTCTACATTACCACCGCGCGGCTCGATCATGACGAGCAGGAGATTTCATTGGCTCGTGATGTCGACGGTTCGCTTTATCGGATCGCGGCGGGAACGTCCGGCCCGGCGGAGTTTCAATCGCGGATCCTGATTGATTGAACGCGTTGGCGGAGCGGGGTTTTCGGGCGGCTTCCTGATTTCTTGAGGAATGGGACACCGAGGACGGCGTCCCTCACAGCGGTTGAGACGGACGCCGTCCTCGGTGTCCCATTCCAACTAATCGGGCCGAATGGCCGTCGTCGTCGACAAACCCAACTTCGCTCTCGTCCGCGGGGGCGGTTTCCATATACTGCCGTCGATGCGCGACACTCTCGTATCGGATTCTAGATGGCGGAACCCCGGTTGGTCGGGATTCCTTGCCTGCTTTACGATCGCGCTTTTCCTGTGCGGCTCTGTCGCGGCGTTGATTGCCCGGGAGTCCGCGCCGATCACGGATCCCGCGCCATTCGCTCCCTCCAAACAAACGAACAACGTCGTTTCCGAAGAACTGATCGTTCCGGCTGGCAAGGGCTGGCCCGCAGTCAAACCCTCGCCATCGGTAAAGCAGGCGGTCCCGGTCGCTTCGCCAACGGTCCCCGTTCTACCTCCCGCCGCGGCGGCCACGGCGACGCCGCTGGAGAAATTCCTGGCCGCTGCGCAAACGGGCGACGCGGCCGCGCAATTCAAACTGGGGTTGATGTATTACGACGGCAAGCACGCGGAGCCGGATCACGCGAAGGCCGCCCAATGGATTCTCAAGGCGGCCAAGCAGGGGCACACCGGCGCGGCGTTTAACATCGGGCTTTTCTATGCGCGCGGTCAGGGCGTCGAGCAGGACTACGCCGAATCCGCGCGCTGGTTTTTGCGTGCGGCGCAGGGCGAGCACGTTCCGGCGCAATACGTCATGGGCGAGCTTTTCAGCAACGGACTGGGAGTGCCGAAGGAACACAAGGATGCCGTGAAGTGGTATATGCGCGCGGCCGAGGGCAAGCACGCCGGCGCGCAGAACAAGCTGGGCGTCGCCTTCGCGCTGGGGGAGGGCGTTCAGCAGGATTACGCCGAGGCTTTTCTCTGGTTCAGCCTCGCGTCGGCTCAGGGGATCAAGGAGGCAGAACGCTATCGCGACGAGTTGTCCGCGCAGATGACGCCGGAGCAGATCTTGCAGGGCCGCCTGCGCCACGCGGGAATGGGCGATCCGGCCGATCAGTATTTCGTCGCGGTCGCCTACTCCAGAGGAGAGGCGACGGCGAAAGATCCGGAGAAGGCCGCGCGTTGGTTTCGCGAAGCGGCCGAGGAGGGGCACGCCGAGGCGCAGCATCGGTTTGCGGAGGTTTTCGTCGCCGGGGTGGGTGTTCCGGCCAATCTGGCCGAGGCCGCCAAGTGGCATCGCGCCGCGGCGATACAAGGCCACATTAAATCTCAGGCCTATCTCGGGCGCGCCTACGCCGAGGGCGCTGGCGTTACGCGCAATCCGACGGAGGCGGTCGTCTGGCTGCGCAAGGCGGCGGAGAATGGCGTGATCGAGTCGCAGCTTCGGCTTGGATTCGCCTACGCGCGGGGCGAGGGAGTGGCGCGGGATCTGGCGGAGGCGATTGAGTGGTTTCGAGCCGCTGCCGCGCGCAACGACGCGGAGGCCCAGTTCATCCTGGGCTGGGCCTACACGGAGGGGCTTGGCGTGAAACAGGATTATGACCAGGCCGTGAAATGGCATCGCCTTGCCGCGGAACAGGGAAATCCAAAATCGCAGTTTCATCTTGGCCTCGCTCTGGCCGAGGGGCGCGGCGTTGAAAAGGACGCGAGCGCCGCAGTGGCGTGGCATCGCAAGGCGGCGACCGCGGGTGTGATTCAGGCGCAGGTGAATCTGGGCCTCGCCCTCCACCAGGGAGCCGGCGTCGAGCGCAATGAAGCCGAGGCGCGGCAGTGGCTGGAGCGCGCCGCCGCGACCGGCAACAACGCCGCTCAATTCAACCTCGGCGCGGTCTACGAATTAGCCGCGCGAACGAGCGGGGATTACGCTGAGGCGCTGAAGTGGTATCGCAAGGCCGCCGAGGGCGGCAGCGTTGACGCCCGGTTGCGGCTGGCTCGAATGCACACGGATGGCGTAGGCGGGCTGAAGAATCCCACGGAGGCCTTTCGCTGGAACTTGCTGGCTGCGGAGCAGGGCGATGTTCGCGCGCAGGTCAACACGGGCGTCGCCTTCAGCCAGGGGCTGGGCGTTCCCGCGAACGACGCCGAGGCGCTCGCCTGGTTCCAACGCGCCGCCGAACAGAACGACCCGCGCGCGCAGTACAATCTAGGTCTGCTGATCGAACAGGGGCGCGGGACGGCCGCCGATCCCGTCGTGGCGGCGCAGTGGCATCGCAAAGCCGCCGAGCAAGGCATGCGGGCCGCGCAGTTGCGACTGGCCGCCCTCGCGGCGGCGAGCGGAAGTGAAGCGGACGCGGCCGAAGCCTTTCGCTGGTTTAAGGCCGCCGCCGAACAGGGCGACGCGCTCGCGCAATACAACCTGGCGACGCTCTACGATCAGGGCAGGGGAACGGCCCCGAATCGCGCCGAGGCGTTTCAATGGTTTCTAAAGGCTGCCGAACAGGGCCACGATCGATCGCAGGTCATGGTGGGCGCGATTTATGCCTCCGATGAGATCGTCCCCCACGATTACGACGAGGCCGCTCGCTGGTTTCGCGAGGCGGCCAGGCAAGGTGTCGCCGAAGCGCAATTCAATCTCGGCGCCATGTATGACGAGGGCAGGGGCGCGGCCAAGGATCCAGCCCGGGCGATCGCGTGGTATGGCAAGGCCGCGGCGCAGGGACTCGCGCCGGCGGAACTGGCGATGGGCACCTTTTACGCCAATGGCGAAACTGTGAAACGAGACCCCGTCGCCGCCGCCAAATGGTTTTTCCTCGCGGGCTCGCATGGCGAGCCCGAGGCGGAGGCGTTTTACGAGGCCGTCGCCCGGGAAATGACCGTCGCTCAAAAGGCGGAGGCGATGCGGCAGGCGGACGAGGCGCTGACGAAGTTGCAGGAAAAGTAATTGGAGCCCCATGCCTGAAATTATACCCAAAGACCTCCGCATCTGGGATCTGCATGCGCATTTCTCCGGCGTGGATGGCGCGACTCCTGAGCAGCGCGTCGAGCAGTTGCTCGCCTACGCGGATCGGATGCAGGTCGAGCGTCTGTGCCTCTACATGGGCATGCGTTGGTCAAAGGACCCGGATCCCGCAACGCTGCGCGTTCAGAATGATGATGTGCTGCGCGCGCTGAAGCGGTGGAGCGACCGCATCTTTGGCTTTGTCTACCTGAACGCGAAGCATGTCGACGCCAGTCTCGCGGAGCTCGAGCGTTGCGTCGCCAACGGCCCCATGGTCGGGGTGAAGCTTTGGATCTCCCATCGGTGCCACCTACCCGAGCTGGATCCGATCGTGACTCGCGCCGCAGAGTTGAAGGCGGCGATTTTTCAGCACACCTGGTTCAAGAACGGCGAGAATTACCCGGGCGAATCGACGCCCGATCAACTGGCCAAACTGGCTGCGCGGCATCCGAACGCGCCGATAATTTGTGGGCACACGGGGGGCGACTGGGAGCAGGGCATTCGCGCCATTCGCGGGAACTCCAATGTATCGATCGGCATCGGCGGCTCCAGCCCGACGGCCGGATTCGTTGAAATGGCGGTTCGGGAGCTGGGCGCCGATCGCATCATTTACGGCAGCGATGTCGGCGGGCGAAGCTTCAGCTCGCAAATGGCCAAGGTCCTTGGCGCGAGCGTTTCGTCGGAGGCAAAACGAAAAATTATGGGCGGCAATTTGCGGCGCATGTTGACGCCGATTCTTAGGAGGAAGGGCATTCGCGTTTAGGATGAAAGACGCGAAGATCGCCATTATTACGCCGTCCCGGTCACGGCGCCGCTGAATATCGGCGAGGCATGGTGGCAGCGGCGCATCCGGAAGACCCTGCGCCAATCGCGGCGGGCCCCGACCTACCTGACCTTGCTCAGCTCAAAGGTTCCGTGATCGATCCGACACTTGTAGGTGGCTGAAATGGCGCTGTCCGCAGCTTCGCCAGTGTGGGTGTAGACTCCGCCGAAGAGTCGCCCGAGATCGCGTTCGCCCGAGATTTGAGATTTCCCATCCACCTCGGTCGCCTGGGCATTGATCTTGTAGCTCGCGCGAAAGAGCTTCCAGTAGGTCGCCCAGTAGTAGAATTCGTACTCGTTGTTTTCGAGCGGTGTAATGATGCAACGAAGTTTGCCTCGGTGGCCATTCTTGCCGCTTAGCCAGCTGCCTTCCCAGCGCCCCGACAGGCTTGTGGGCAGTGATTGCGACGCGGTTGTCACGGTGGGCGCGCTCCACTGACGGTTGAATCGGGTCGAGCAGCCGGAGAGGCATAGCGCCGCCAGCGCGAGCGCCAGACATTGAACAAGTTTGCCGCGAATGAATTTCATAAATCTCAGAAAGCGACCATTGATAGGGCGCCGGCATTCAAATTTCAATTGCGCGCTCCGCTCCCTTGGTTTTTTTTACAACTTTGTGAAACTTTTCACAAAGTCGGCTTGACGAATTTTCCGGTGGCGCTAGGTTTCAAACCATCGTTTCAAACGGTCGTTTTAACTTAACGCGCTATGCCGCCTGCCCTCGACACCCGAAAAGCCATTCTCGACGCCGCCGAACGGTTGTTCGCGGATCTGGGATTCGAGGGAGCCTCGTTGCGAAAGATCACGGCGAAGGCCGGCGTCAACCTGGCCGCGGCGCATTATCATTTCGGCTCCAAAGAGGGATTGCTCCGGGCCGCGTTGGCCAGGCGGATCGGCCCTCTGAACGAGGAACGGCTGAAATTGTTGGATGAGGCCGAAGCCGACACTGGAAAGAAAGTCCTGTCGATTGAATCCGTGCTGACCGCGCTTATTGCCCCAGCGCTTCGGCTCAGCCGTGACCGAAAGCGGGGCGGTCGCGTCTTCATGCGGTTGCTGGGCCGCATCTTCAACGATCCGGGTGAGAAACTCCAACGCCTGTTCATCGAGCAGTTCGAGGCAATTGGACAGCGATTCAAGCCGGCCCTTCGGCGGGCGCTGCCGGACCTCCCGGCGGTGGACGCCATGTGGCGGTTGCATTTCGTCATCGGTGTCATGGCTCACACGATGGCCGACACGCAAAAACTAAAATTCATTTCCCAGGGAGCTTGTGACCCGAACGACACGGAGGGAATTATCCGACAAATGGTCGCCTTTCTCGCGGCCGGGATGCGGGCCCCCGTTCCGACGGCTCCGCGGGCCGGAAAGCGGGGAGGCAAATCGTGAGCGGCGGCGGCGCTGTTGTTCATCGGGTCTTGCGAGGACTGGGCTGCGGCCTGGTCGGATTGATCGCCCTGGCGGGTTCGTCCTGCAAGACGCTCGAGCAGGTTGGCATCCCGCCCGGGGTTGAAACACCGGCGCGCTGGAGCGGCGCCGCGCTAGAGGGCGAGGTCGGACGCGACTGGTGGAAATCGTTCGGCAATTCGCAGCTTAATAAACTCATCGTCGAGGCGCTGGATAATAACGCCGATCTCCAGGCCGCTGCGGTCAGGGTGGAAGCCGCGGCCGTGCAAGTTCGGATCGCGGGAGCCGATCTGACGCCCTCGGTCAGCGGGGCGGTCGGCGCTCAGCGCGACAAACGCAATTTCGTTGGTTTTCCCATTCCGGGCGGAGGCGGCAATGTTCTAACCACGCACTCGTCGACTCACAGCCTGAGCCTGATCACCAATTGGGAAGTAGATCTTTGGGGTCGCATTCGTGCGGGCAAGCGCGCGGCGCAACAGGACTTTGAAGCCTCGCTCACGGATCTGCGCGGCGCGCGTCTTTCATTGGCGGCCAGGGTTGCCAGCGGCTGGATTGCGGTGGTTGAAGCGCGGCAGCAATTGGAGATCGCGCGTGAAACTATTGAGAGTCACCGGGCGACGGAAGGGCAGGTTCGCAGGCGTTATGAAGAGGGGTTGAGATCGTCGTTGGATCTGCGGCTCGCCTTGGCCAGCGTGGCCAGCGCTGAATCCTTTCTCGAAGAGCGCAAAATCGTGTTGGAAGCCGCGCTTCGACAGCTTGAGATCCTGCTGGGTCGATATCCCAAAGGCGCGCTCACGAGCGTGGACGCGCTGCCCGATCTTCCCCCGGCCATTCCCGCGGGATTGCCCGCGGAAATGCTCGCGCGTCGGCCGGATGTGGCTGCGGCGGGCCAGAGGCTCTTCGCGGCCGATTCGCGGATCAAGCAGGCGCGCGCGGCGTTACTGCCCCGCATCAGTCTCACCGCCCAGGGCGGGATCACCACCGCCGATTTGTCCGATCTGCTTTCTAGTGATTTCACCGTCTGGACCCTGGCGGGAAATCTCGCGCAGCCCATCCTCGACGGCGGGCGATTGCGGGCGGGGATCAAATTGGCCGACGCCCGTTCGCGGCTGGCCGCCGCTCAGTATCAAAGCATCGCCTACAGCGCCTTTCGCGACGTGGAGACCGCGCTCGTTGCGGAGGAGATTCTCGCCCGACGCGAAGTCCGGCTCCAGACCGCGAGCAGCCACTCGCGGGCCGCGCACGAACTTGCGCGCCGGCGTTATGGGGAAGGGCTCGAATCATTCGCCACAGTTCTGGAGACCCAGCGAAGAACATTGGAATCGCGCAGCCAATTGACCGCGTTGCGCAGACAGCGGTTGGAGAATCGGGTCAATCTGCACCTTGCGCTGGGCGGGGGATTCTCGACGCCGCCGGTTGAACCTCTGGCCGATGAGAAATCCACGATCATGCGGAAACTCTACAGGCGAAAGGCCAAGGCGTCGTTATGAGGAGTGAGCGAACAACGGTCGATGAGACGTTTGCGAGCCGCCGCAATGCGGTCCCGAAGGGACCTCTGAGAATAGCCGGGCGTTTTAATGCCGTTTCCCGCCTTCAATGTAACCCGCGCATATGAAAATAATCCGATTTCTGCTTCCAATTTTTGTCGTGGCCCTGGGGGTCGCGGGCTCCGCGTTGTTGGTGAAATTCGGCAAGAAGACCGAGCCGGAGGAAACGCCGTTCGTGCCGCCGCTGGTTGAAGTCGTGCTCGCCGTTGCCCAGGATTATCAGTTCAGGATTCACGCCCAGGGCAGCGTCACCGCGCGGACGGAGTTCGATCTGATCCCCGAAGTTTCCGGCAAAGTCGTCCGTGTTTCCCCTTCATTGATCGCGGGCGGTTTTTTCGAAAAGGACGATGAACTGGTCGCGATTGAGACGCGTGATTTTGAGCTTGGCGTGATTGGCGCGAAGTCGCAACTGGCGCAGGCCGGCGCCCTGCTGGCCCGGGAAGAGGCCGAGGCTTCCGTGGCGATGAAGGAATGGAAAGAGCTGGGCTCCGGCGCGGCCAGTCCACTGCTCAAGCGCGAGCCGCAACTGGCCCAGGCTCGGGCCGCCGTTCGGGCCGCTGAAGCGGCGCTCGAACAATCCAATCGCGACCTGGCTCGCTGCATTTTGAGGGCACCTTTCGCGGGGCGCGTGGAGCGTCGGAGCGTGGCTGCCGGTCAGGTGATTTCGCGCGGCGCGCCTATCGCCCGGCTTTATGCGGTGGATTTCGCAGAGGTGCGGCTGCCGTTGCCGGCCGAGGAGCTTGCCTTTCTTGATCTTCCCCTGGCGTTTCGCGGCGAAGCCAAACAGAGCGCCGGCCCGGCGGTCACATTGCGCGCGAACTTCGCGGGTAAACGGCACGAATGGCGGGGGCGAATCGCGCGCACGGAAGGACGGATCGGCGTTCGCAACCGGATGATTTACGCGGTGGTTCAGGTCGACGATCCCTATGGGCGAACTGGCGCGAGCGACCGGCCTCCATTGGCGGTCGGGCTCTACGTCGATTGTGAGATCGAGGGAAAAATCGAGAGGAACGCGATCGTCCTCCCGCGCCGGGCTCTGCGCAACAAGAACGAACTCTGGGTGATCGACGATGAGAAGAAGCTCTTTGTCCGGCCGGTGGAAGTTCTTCGCGCCGGGCGGGATGAGGTCATCGTTGGCTCCGGATTGGAAGCGGGCGATCGAGTTTGTGTTTCGAGTCTGGACGCCGTGGTCAATGGCATGTCCACGCGCATCGCCGAAGAAGAGCCGGCGCTAAAAGACGGAGAGCCGAAATGAACAAGATGATCGACTGGTTCGCGCGAAACAGCGTGGCCGCCAATCTTATGGCGGTGATCATTGTCATCTGCGGCTTTATTGCGATGGGGCCGCGCATGCTGGTTCCCGATTCGTTCTGGGACCAACGATTCGGCCTGTTGGTCATCGCCTTCATTTCCATCGTCGCCCTGCTGGTCCACTTCGCGGTGAAGAACAAGCTTAAGATCGTGAATTTCCTGCTCGCCGTCGCAGCCATCGGCGCGGTGGTCATTGCGGACAACAAGGGTTTGCTGCCCGAGCGGATCAGCGTCGTGGTCGATCAGGATAGCGGACTGGCTCGTGGGACCCTGCGCCGAGAGGTTTTCCCCGAGTTCTCCTCGGACATGCTGACGATCAATGTCCTCTATCGCGGCGCGGCGCCGGAAGAGGTGGAGGAGGGGGTCTGCGTTCGGATCGAGGAGGCGTTGGACGGAGTGGATGGCGTCAAGGAATTGACATCGTATGCCAAGGAAGGCATCGGCACGGTGCGCGTCGAGGTCATGCCGGGTGTCGACGCGAATCAGGTGCTGGCGGAGGTGAAGAACAAGGTGGACGCCATTTCCACCTTTCCCGAGGAGACAGAGAAGCCGGTGATCGAGGAGGTGATCCTGCGCAAACAGGTGATCGACATCGCCATCTCGGGCGACGCGGACGAGCGCACTCTGAAACATCTCGGCGAACAGGTTCGCGAAGAGATTGCCGCGATTTCCGGAATCACTCAGACGGCGCTGAACAACGCGCGGCCCTACGAGATTTCCATCGAAGTTTCCGAGGGGGAGTTGCGTCGGCATGGGCTGACCTTTGACGAGGTCGCGATGGCCGTACGGCGCTCGTCGATCGACCTGCCGGGCGGCGCCATTCGGGCGGTCGGAGGGGAGATCCTCCTCCGGACGAAAGGGCAGGCTTACGAGCGTGAGGAGTTTGAGCGGATCGTGTTGCGCACGGAGCCCGATGGAACGCGGCTGACCATCGCCGATGTCGCGAACGTCGACGATGGTTTCGCGGAGACGGACCAGTTCGCCAAATTCAACGGCAAGCCCTCCGTGTTGGTCCAGGTGTTTCGAACCGGCGAACAAAGCGCTTTGGAGATTTCGCGCAAGGTGAAGAAATACGTGGCTGAGAATCGCCACCGGATGCCCGAGGGCATTTCGATCACGACCTGGAAAGATGATTCGATCTATCTACGCGACCGCTTGAGCACATTGATTCGCAACGGTCGCGCGGGGCTTGTGCTGGTGTTTCTCGTGCTCGCTCTGTTCCTCCGGTTCCGCCTCGCATTCTGGGTGACGCTGGGCATTCCGATCTCCTTCCTCGGCACATTTATGATCATGCCGTTTCTGGATGTGTCGGTGAACCTGATGTCGTTGTTTGCGTTTATCGTGGTGCTGGGGATCGTGGTCGATGACGCGATCGTGGTGGGAGAGAACATTCACACCCACCAGCACAATGGGAAACCGGGACTCAAGGGCGCCATCTTCGGCGCTCAGGAGATGATGACGCCGGTGTTCTTTGCGGTGATGACCTCGGTGGCGGCCTTCTATTCGCTCTCCACCATCGAGGGCAACACCGGCCGCGTGCTGGCGGTGATCCCGCTGATCGTCATGCCGACGTTGCTATTCTCGCTGTTGGAATCGCTGGTCATTCTGCCCGCGCATTTGAGCGGTCTGGACCCGGTTCATGAAACCAAATACACGGGCGTGGCCGCGTTGTGGAATCGCTTTCAGGGGTTCTTCTCGGGTGGTCTGACCTGGTTTATCGAGCGGGTCTACAATCCCATCCTGCGACGCAGCCTGCGTCGTCGCTATTTGACGATCTCCGCCGGCGTGGCCTTGATGGCGTTGACCTTCGGGTTGGTCGGCGGCGGCTGGATTGCCTTTCGGTTTTTACCGAATGTGGAAGGCGATCTGGTTGCGGGCATGCTGGTCATGCCTCAGGGCACGCCTTCCGAGGAAACTGAAAAAGCCGTCCGCCGAATCGAAGACGCGGCGTTTCGCGTCCGCGACAAGCTCAACGCGCGGGGCGTCGCCGACGAGGAAGGCGTCTATCGGCAATTGCTCAGTTCAATTGGCTCGCAGCCCTATCGTCAGGAGCAGGGCGCGCATCCCGGCTCGGTCGGGACGAGCTACTCCGGCGGACATCTCGCGGAGGTCCTGATCGAAGTGGCACCCTCGACCGAGCGCACGGTCAAGAGCTCGGAAATCGCCAACATGTGGCGGGATGAAACCGGCCCGATCCCTGGCGCCGAGGAGCTTGTGTTCAGCTCCTCAGTATTCTCGGCGGGGAATTCCTTCAACATACAGCTCGCCGGTCCGGACATGGATCGTCTGCGCGGGGCGGCCGACGCCTTGAAGGACAAGCTCTCGAAGTATCCCGATGTGATCGACGTGGCGGACTCGTTCCGCGCGGGCAAGCTGGAAGTCAAACTGAACATCAAGCCCGAGGCCGAGACGCTGGGCCTGACCCTCTCCGACCTCGCCCGGCAGGTGCGTCAGGCCTTTTACGGGGAAGAGGCGCAGCGCATCCAGCGGGGGCGCGATGACATCCGCGTAATGGTGCGTTTCCCCGCCGACGAGCGCCGTTCGCTGGGCGATCTGGAGCAGATGCGCATTCGCACGCCCGACGGACTCGAGGTGGCTTTTTCCTCCGTCGCCGAGGCGGAATACGGCCGCGGCTTCTCGACCATCACCCGAGTGGATCGCCAGCGAACCATCAACGTGACGGCCGATCTCAAATCGGGCAGCGAGCAGGAGCCCGGCAAGATTATTGCGAATCTTGAGAAGGAGTTTCTTTCCCGGCTGAACGTGGATTACCCCGGCGTGTCGTACACCTATGCCGGGGAGAAGGAGGAACAGAGCGAAACAACCAGCGGGCTCATTCGCGGCTTCTTCATCGCGTTGGTGATTATCTACGCGCTGCTGGCCGTGCCTTTCAAATCCTACATCCAGCCCATGATCGTGATGACCGCGATTCCCTTTGGATTCGTCGGCGCGATCTGGGGGCACGTGATCATGGGCATGGACGTGACCGTGCTTTCGATGTTCGGCCTGGTCGCGCTGACGGGCGTCGTGGTCAACGACAGCCTGGTGATGGTGGACTACGTCAATCGCCGGCGCCGCGAGGGCATGTCCCTGATTGAGGCCGTCCACACCTCGGGCGTGAATCGTTTCCGCGCGATCCTGCTCACCTCGATGACGACCTTCGCCGGTTTGACGCCGTTGTTGCTGGAGAAAAGCGTTGAGGCCCAGTTCCTGATTCCGATGGCGATTTCGTTGGGATTTGGAGTTCTGTTCGCGACCTTCATCACGCTGCTCCTGGTGCCGGCGACCTATCTGATTCTCGAAGACGGCCGCGCCTTCTGCAGCCGCTATCTGGGAATCGAATTCAAGACCACGATGCTCCCCGAAGCCAAGGAGTCGCCGGTCGACAAGGCGTGAACATTTACAGCTGTCAGGAGGGGAACCGGATTGGCTCTGCTGTTCGATTCCGATTTCTTTCACGACTAGCGTCGAGCGTGAAAATCGCGCGTTAAGGCCAGCACGCGCCGAAAACCGCCTTTCACGATGAGTTGACATCCGGGGCCCTTCGTGGCTCCGTGATGTCTTCCCGGCCGCGCGGCCGAGCGATTTCCCGCCGACGCGCGCCAAGGCGGACTCCGCATTGCGCGGTCTGAGTCGAATAAAAATTGTTGTGGACACGACTGTTGGTTTCGATCTGATTTTCTCACGCGAGGACTTGCAAGCCGCTCTCTTTGTTTCGCTGCTCACCGCCTGTCTCATTGTCGGACTGCTGGTGTATCTAAATCGAACGGCGAAGCGGCGTTACTTCACGATCTGGACGGTCGCCTGGGTTTTTTACGCGCTTTGGTTGCTGCTCAATTTCCTCCGACATGGCGACCAGGAGGACAGGGTGGGGTTTGTGCTCAAGCAGTGCTGCATCGGCGCCTCGGCGGTGTTTCTGCTCTGGGGCAGCGCGGAGTTTCTGAGGATCAAGACCCGGGGCCAGATCCTCGGTCTGTTCATTGTCTTTCTGTTTGTCTGGAGCTGCATCGGAGCCTTTCATCTGGACCGTCCGCTGGAATTCCAGATTCCCCTGTTTTCTTTGATCGGCTTCACCAGCATTCTGGCTTCCTGGTGTTATTTTCATTCTCGGGCGGAGAAGCCGTATCTGGGAACCAGTATGCTCGCCTTTGGTTTTCTGTTCTGGGGCCTGTATTTGATTGCGTTCCCATTCTTCAAGGCTGCCGATCAATTGAGCGCCGTATTTCTGATCTCGGTCATCCTGCATCTGTTCATTGCGATCGGCATGATCATTCTGACACTGGAGGAGGAGAAATCCGGCGCGCAACGGACCTCGCTGGCGATCGCCGAACATGAAACGCAGACCCGAGTGATCAAGACGCGGGCCCACTCCGCCGAGAAACGTTTCCGGCATTTGTTCGAGCAGGCCAATGACGCGATCGTCGTCGCTTCAGCCAAGGATTTCTCCATTCTCGAGCTAAATGAAAAGGCGCGGATGCTGCTTGGAATCGGGCCCTTGGGCGGCGACCAAGTTCAATTGGCGCCGTTTCTCGCCATCGACCTTCCGGAGTCGCCGCCCACCACCGGGGAGACCTGGTTCAGGTTCGTCACGGAGCTTCAATCGATCAAAGTGCAGCGTCGCGACGGCCACATCACCAAGACGTTGGTGGATGGATCCGAGATTAAGTTTGGCGATCACGCCGCCTACCAGGTGATCTTTCGTGAACAGACCGAAAAGATTCAGCTCGAGCAACAGCTGCGTCAGGCGGAGAAACTTTCCGCGTTGGGGCAGATGATTTCGGGCATCGCGCACGAACTGAACAATCCGCTCACCGCGATAAATGGATATCTGGAGCTGATTCTCGAAAACCACGACCTGGCGGACACCACTCGCGGCGACCTTGAAAAAGTCGCCTCGGAAGGCAATCGCGCCGCGAAGCTGGTCACTCAATTTCTTCACTTTGCTCACGAGCGACAGGCGCAACGCGCGGTCGTCGACATCAATCAGACGATCCGCCGGGTCGTGGAGCTTCGCGAATTCGAGTTTCGGATCGCGGGTGTGGACCTCAAGCTGGACCTCGATGAGGATCTCCCGCGAACGCTCCTGGACCCGGATCAGGCGCAGCAAATCCTGCTCAACCTCATCAACAATGCGCTGCACGCGCTGGTCGAGTCTCCGCCGCCGCTGAAAATGACGATCCGTTCACGGGCGGAGCCGGAGTGGATTCGGTTGGAGATTGAGGACAATGGGCCTGGCGTCACGGATACACAGGCCCCGCATATCTTTGAGCCCTTTTTTACCACCAAGGAAGTCGGATCGGGCACGGGCCTGGGATTGTCGATCGCTCACAGCATCATGACCGATCACGGCGGACGCATCGAATATCGCAACGCGGAGTCTGGCGGCGCGATATTCACGCTCCTTTTCCCCGTCACGACCGATGACGACACGGACGACACGGAGACGGAGATCATCAACAAGGCCCAGATCGTCAAGCAGAGCTCCGCCAGCGGTCCGGCCTCGATTTTGGTGCTCGACGACGAGAAGTCGATCGCCGACATGCTGGGCGAGATGCTGGAAATACTCGGTCACACGCCGACCGTGTGCAATGCGGCTGGCCAGGCCCTGGAGCTGATTAAGGAAACCGATTTCGATCTGATTCTCTCGGATTATCGCATGCCCAATATCAACGGCGAACAATTCTACCGCGAGGTCCTCAAAATGAAGCCGGATCTTGCCAGTCGCATCATTTTTCTGAGCGGAGATGTGGTGAACCAGGAGACGCAGGCCTTCTTGCAATCGACGGGCAACCCCAAGCTCGATAAGCCCTTCAATCTGGCGGCGGTTCGCGAGGCGATCGAACTGGCGCTGAGCGAGAGGGCGGAGTGAGCCGTCGCTGTGGGTGATCCCGTTTTCCTCTCCCTGCGCGCAGTTCAAGATCCAGGACACTGAGGTAGTCAACCTCGGCGAAACCCACCCCTAACCCTCCGAGGAGGGGAACTGCCTATGAGGCGCCGGCCCCGCTAATCCGGTTCCCCAGCCTCGCGCGGCCGTTAATTGGATTTACAGCGTTGGATTTGCGCGTAGATTCACCGTCAAATCGCGATGAATCTCAGGTTGTATTCCAGCTCCTCTCCGCTTCGCACGTTCCGCTACGGCTCGATCGTGGCGGTATTTCTCGCCTTGGCGGCCGTCGCACTTGGCCAGCCCGTGAAGACGGCCGCGGCCGCGGCGAAAGTCGGCAATGGCTTTCCGACGGAGAGGCCGATGACGTATGAGGAGATCACGGAGAAAGCCCTGCCGTCCATTGTGGTCGTCAGTCAGTTGGGCCGCGACGGCATTGAGGAGGAAGGCGTCGGCGCGGGATTTGTCGTGCGGGAGAACGGATTGATCGCGACGAGCCTGCATGTGATCGGCGAAGGCCGGGCCGTCATGATCAAGCTGGCCGACGGCAGGCAATACCATGTCACCGACGTTCACGCCTGGGATCGCAAACTCGATTTGGCTATCCTGCGGATCGACGCGAAGGACCTTCAACCGTTGCCGTTGGGCGACTCCGACGCCCTCAAGCAGGGAACCATCGTCGTCGCGCTCGGTAATCCGCACGGTTTCGAACACAGCGTGGTGAAAGGCGAGGTCACGGTCGTGTCCTCCAAGCGCAATGTCGACGACAACGAGATGATACAGCTGGCGATCCCTGTCGAGCCCGGGAACAGTGGCAGCCCGGTCATGGATCTTCACGGCCGCGTGCATGGCGTGTTGACGATGAAGTCCGCCGTGACCCGCAACCTTGGCTTCGCCATGCCGGTCAATGACCTCAAGGCCATGCTCGAAAAGCCCAACCCTGTCCCGATGGATCGCTGGCAGCGCATTGGCTCCCTGGACTCCGACGAATGGATTTCGCTCTTTGGCGCGCACTGGTTTCGCAAGGCCGGTCAGATTCGGGTGGAAGGCATCGGCGACGGATTCGGGGGGCGCGCCCTTTGCCTCTCCCAGGAGGAAACGCCCGAACGGCCCTACGAAATCGCCGTCAGCGTTCGCCTTGACGATGAGTCGGGCGCCGCCGGTTTGGTCTTCGCCTCCGACGGTCGCGATCGGCATTATGGATTCTACGCCACGGGCGGCCGCCTGCGGCTCACGCGCTTTGACGGGCCGACCGTCTACACCTGGACCATTCTTGAAACGCTCGACAGCACGCACTACCGGCCGGGCAAGTGGAACGACATCAAAGTCCGGCACGAGGAGAAGAAGATTCTCTGTTATGTGAACGACCGGCTGGTTATGGAATCGACCGACGACCGCCTGCGCAGCGGCTGGGTCGGGTTGGCCAAGTTTCGCGACACTCAGGCCGATTTTAAACGGCTTCGCATTGGCAAGGACCTGCCGCCTTCCGCGCCCACATCGGAAGCGGTCGACGCAGTGCTGAAAAAAGTTTCTGACTTCGGGCCGGACCAGGATTGGAACTCCAAGTTGATCGCCGCTCTCACGCCCAAGGCCGACGCCAGTCGCTCCATCCTTCAGGGGCGCGCCGAGCAGTTGGACCGGGAGGCCAAACGCCTGCGTCAGCTCGCCAGCGCGGTGCATGTCAAGTCGATCGAGAAAGCTCTCCTGGAGCTGCTGGACGCCGATGAGGATGAGATCGATTTGTTTCATGCCAGCCTGCTCCTGGCCAAGCTCGACAATCCCGAACTCGAACTCCGACCCTATCGCCGCGCCCTGGCCAAGATGACCCATGAGATTCGCGATCGGCTCAAGAAGGATGCGGACGACGAGGACAAACTGGAGTTGCTCAAGAACTACCTCTTTGAGGAGAACGGATTTCACGGCAGTCGGACCGATTACGACAATCCGGCCAACAGTTACATGAGCCAGGTCATCGACGACCGCGAGGGCCTGCCGATCACCCTTTCCGTGCTGTTCATGGAGCTGTCGCGCGAACTCGGCGTCAAGACAGTCGTCGGCGTCCCCCTGCCGTCGCACTTCGTGGTGCGGCACATTCCCGCCGAAGGCTCCGCCCCGGTCGAATTCATCGACGTGTTCAACGGCGGCGAGACCATGACCCTCGCCGACGCGGCTCGCATGGTGCGCGACAAGGACGGCCGCCAACTGCTCGACGAACATCTGCTTCCCGCGACCAAAAGACAGATCGTCATGCGCATGCTTCGCAATCTGGAAGACGCCCGCTTCGACATGGAGGAGCCGGAGAAAGTGCTCCCTTACCTGGAGTTGCTCGTCGCGTTGGATCCGGAGAATCCCTACGAGCGCATGAAGCGCGGCATGTTGCGTGCGCGTGTCCAGAATCGCGATGGCGCCCGCGAAGATTTTGGCTGGCTGCTCGAGCATCAGCCCCGCGGCATCGACCTGCAGCAGGTCGAGGACTTTTATCGGAGGCTGTAGGCGCGGCGATTCGTGGTCTAGCAGGAACCCCACCGGCTCTGCCGGAGAGACTCGCGGAGTCTGACTCATGCGGCAGCCACTTGGCGTCCTATCTTTTCCGGGGAGCGCGCGCGCCTCGCGTGCCCTCATTGGCGCCTCGCCGATGAGCCATGGCGCGGAGCGGCTTGGCTTTCATGCGGCCTGACCCCAGAAACCGGAGAATATGGCGGGGCGCCAAATTCAACACGCGAGGGCGCGTATGCTCCCCGGAGAATGTCTGGCCTTCGGGTAACTGTGGACTTTGCATGCCGCTTGAGCCGGAAGCCAGCCAGCCGTTTTGAGCGGCTCACAATTCCCAGCCACCGGTTTTACCGGTGGCATCTCACTCCGGATCGGCCGTTCCGGGCGGAGTGCAGAATTCGATCATGTGCCCATCTGGATCTTCCACGTAAATCTGATGCGCGCCATCGGGCCGCGTGCGGCGCGGCAGGTAATCCTGGCCAATCTCCTGGAGAAAGCTCTCCCAGGCGTCCATATCGTCGACCATCAACGCCCAGTGCGTGCCGCGGCTGTGAGAATGAACCGGCAGATCGCGTTTGCCGATGAGATGAAGTTCCTGGGTTTCGCCGAGTTGATACCACGCGCCGGGGAAGTTAAACGCGGGCCGGGCGATTTTCTCCAGCTTCAGGACTCGCTCGTAGAATTCGCAGCTCCGCTCGACATCCTCGACATGCAGGGCGATATGATTCAATTCCGTGAATTTCATGAGCGAATAGTCGACCAAGCGGAATGCGCCTTCAAGCCGGGAAAGCGGTCAGTCCTCACGAAACGAAAAAGAGGCTTGAGACGAGCCTACCAGGAGCTCTCGTCATCCGCGGGCGCTCGCTTGAGGACGACGAACCAGCCCATCTTGTGCTCGTCGTAGCCGGCCAGCGCGACGATGTCGTCGACGTTCACGGTGAGGGTCTTGTTGATCACGCGATTTCCCTCGCCGAACAATCGAAGGCGAAAGCGGGCGCGGCCCAGGTTGCGGACTGAAAGACGGGCCTTGGGACTCAAAGTCTCGGTGATGTTTCTGTTCTCGGGCGTATTCAGATTCTTGTCCAGAATCTTGTAGTAGCTCGTCCAGGGAAAGACCTCGCGGAGCTTCTCGGCGAGGCGGGTTTCGATCGCTTCGAACCCCGATTGAACCGCCGCCTCGGCCATGGTGCCCCATACCAGGCGAACGTTGAGCCGGGGCGATTCCTGCGCCGCCGCGCGGTCCTCGTCCGTGGCCCGCATCTTTGCCTTAATGGTGAAAACGCGAATTCCGGCTTCGACTGTCTTTTCGCGTTTATTCCGCTTCTTTGCCCCTTCGGCCGACCCCGCTGCTCCTGCGCTCACACACGTTGCTGCGCGCGCGG
>JBLHKZ010000077.1:0-21232 GCA_047618185.1 Limisphaerales bacterium | reverse complement strand
GCGCAGCGTGAAGTTCATCCGATGGCTGCGAGGATGTCTGAAAAGTGGAGCGACGGCGAAGGCAGCCCTGCCGCAAATCCAACTGCTCTACACCCGATTATGAAAGCCGAGGTTTGGACACCGTTCTTCAGGACACTACGGCGCTGGTGTCGACGTTGACAGCTTTCTTCCCGGGTTTGGCCCCCAGGCGATGGATCGCCCCTTCCTTGACCTGCTGACGGATGCGCGCCAGGTCGGTCGAGTAAAGGCCTTCCCGGCGTAGCAACTCGCCAATGGGTTTATCCGTGGCTTGAGCTTCGAGGTAGATCTGGAACTTTTTCTCGGCCGAAAGAAACCGTCGTTTCTTGCCGGGGGTCTTGGGCTGTCCTGCCGATGGATTGGTGTTTTTCATTTTTGTCGCTTCGTTTTGCGACCGCCAGTCAGGCCATCTTGTAGCGTATTGATTCCCCACTTTGAGGTCACGGACTCAGAAACGGAGGGCGAACATGAGCGACACCCAATCACGCCGGAATTTTAAACCGGCGAAAATCCGCCAATTTCGCACCGACGCTAACATCCACGCTCCCAATTTTGGATTGAACCGCGGTGCACGCCGAACAAAATGGCAACGTCCAACTGCCGCAGCCTCAGCTCTAGTCGCCTCGCCTTCAACCTCTCTCCGATGTTCTTCGGACGCTTTTTTGCCTTTTGGCCCGATACCCAATTTCTGGGAGTTGTTGGTTTTGTGGCAGTTAGAACAATTTGGCAAAATGGCAACGCACGTAACGGCCAGCGTCTTCATAAACGACGATGAGCGCGGCCTGCACAAGGACTACGAGGTCTGGCTGGAACGAATCGCCCCCCACGCGCCAACGTCCCAATACCTGCACAACAACACCGGCGAAGACAACGCCGACGCCCACATGAAACGCCAGATCATGGGCCGCGAAGTCGTCGTCGGAATCACCGAGGGCAAACTCCACTTCGGCCCCTGGGAACAAATCTTCTACGGAGAATTCGACGGCAACCGCCGTAAGCGCGTGCTGGTCAAAATTATCGGGGAGTAGGCCCGAGTCATTGGAGACTTCCACGCCTCGATTACCAAGAACTGGGCGAATAGAATTCCTCATAATACAACCAAGCCACGAAAGTCGTTCTCTGCTTGCTTGCGCCGGATTTTGAGACTACTGGTTGAACATGAAATTGACCGCCGTTTTTGTGCCCGCTGACGAGGGTGGATTCACAGCCTTTGTCGAGGAGATCCCCGGCGCAATCACTCAAGGAGAGACAATTGAGGAAGCTCGCGAGAATCTTCAGGATGCCTTGCGAATGGTATTGGAATGCAATCGTGAGCTGGCTCGCGAACAGGAACCGGACACGAGCGTTCGCGAATCCCTTGAGATTGCATCGTTGTGAAGCGGGGTGATTTGGAGCGACATTTACGGTCGCACGGCTGCGAGCCTTATCGTGAAGGGGCAAAACATGCGGTTTGGTGGAATCCCAACAATCGCAAAACCACCTCGGTTCCCAGACACCGCGAAATTAAGAATCCGACGGCCTGGGCCATTTGCCGTCAATTGGAGATTCCGAAACCCTAAGGGAACGATCGTCGTTCCCCAGCCGGGTCTGTCCTGGTGAATAATTTGTACACGTTGGAAATCAACGAGTTGCAGATGCTTGAATTTAGGGCCTGAAACGGGCATTTTTGGCGCTGTGAATGGGAATTCCAGACGGGTTTGGTCTATTGGAAATGGGCTCCGTGAGGCGACGCAGGTTCTGCGATACGGATTGAAGTTTTTCAGATGTTTTTTTCAGTCCAAGGCAGTTTTGGCGGCGAAAGTGACCGCGTTGGAGAGTCAGATTGAGATCCTTCAGGAGCGTGCGGAATCGCAAGGTATTCGGCGATTTCGTTTCAATGAGGCGTTTCGATTTCTCTGGGTGATCTTGTCGACGACCTGGGGCGGTTGGAAATCCGTCTGTCGAGTAATGCAACCGCGCACGGTCACGAAGTGGCACGAGCGGGTATTCCGATTTTTCTGGAAGTGGAAGTGTGCGTTGGGTGTTGGTCGACCGCCGATTGACGTCGAATTGCAGGAGTTGATCGCGCAGATGAGTCGTGAGAATCGGCTTTGGGGAGCCAAGACGATTCGGGATCAGTTGGTCTTGCTCGGGTATCGTAAACTGGCCATTCAAACGGTTCGCAAATACATGATCGACGACAAGGGGCGAGGCCGCGGTTCTTCAACATGGCTGGCGTTCTTGCGCAATCATCTTTCCGTCACTTGGGGCATGGATTTCATGACGCTCACAACGCTTGGATTCAAGTGTTCGTAGTCATCGATCACGGCACGCGTCAAATCGTGCACTGGTCGGTAACGCCGCATCCGACGATGGCGTGGATTATTCAGCAATTGCGAGAAGCGACAGCTTTCGGCAAGCAACCTCGATTCATGTTCCGTGACAACGATGGACTCTGCGGATCGGGCGTGCCGGCGTTCCTGAAAAGCACGGGCATCGACGACGTTCCCACAACCAAAGCCAGTCCCTGGCAGAATCCATTCGGCGAGAGGTTGTTTGGGAGTCTTCGTCGTGAGCTTTTCGACCATGTGATCGTGTTCAATGAGGGACATGCGCGGCGATTTTTGGCAGTGTATTTTGAAAGCTACTATCACATCGGACGGCCGCATCAGGGTCTCGATGGACAAACACCGAAGAACGAGCAGGGCGCCCAGACTGAGGCCGGCAAGGTAGTGGCAATCCCGGTGCTTGGAGGATTGCATCATCGCTACGAAAGGATGGCAGCCTGAGTCATGGGCGAACGCAAGATCCTAACGTTCCCAGGCAAACGCCTCGAAGTTGCGCGTTACGTTGAGGAACAAGGAGGTGCGGAATGTTTTCGACTGATGCGCTACCGGGGCAAAATCCTGGTGTTCTTTGAAAATGAAGATGAAGAAATTGAGGAGATACAAGAAAAGCCCGGATTCCAAAGATCGCTGATCGCGCACTTGAAATCAGAAGGAGTTCCGATCGGGAGCTATTGGAAGATGGCGGGAGAAATTTTGGGACTGATCTGGTATAGACCAAAATTGCTGTGGCGATTCATGCGAAATCAAGATCCACCAGAAACGGAAGAGGAGTGGCTCGGCAAATAACGAAGGAAACCGACGATGGAAAACTGGAAAACCGGCGAGGTATTAATTTTTCACCAGGACACACCGAAAAAGCGATGAATCAGAATTCGCCACCCACTGGCAGGACTATTTTTTGGACAGCAAGAGTTTTCCTTAAACAGAATTCCGGCTCGCTCGAGGCGAAGCCTTCTTCGGTTTCACCGCTGCTTTTTTCCTGATAGCGGCTTTCTTTCGCGCGGCGGGCTTCTTCTTTGCCTTGCCGCCCGGCACGGGTGTCTTCTTTGCTTCGGTCGCTTTCATCGATCGCTTTCGGGCGACTTTCTTTTTGGCGGGCTTGCGTTTTGGGGAGGGAGCTCGGGAGGATTTGGATTCGGTCTCGGGTTGGATGTCGATCCCGAATATGTCGGACAGGTCGCCGCCGGCCAGTTGCGGATCGCTTCCTTTCCGGGTCGCTTCGCTCAACGCGGCGCCGTGATCGGCTTCGATGAGTTCTTCGTGATCGACCCCGCGCAGATTGAACAAAAGTTCGGGACGGTGGTCCAGGCGGGCTCCGACGCCATAGAGCGCCGCCGCGACATGTTTGCACATGGTCGCCCAGTCTGGACAGGAGCAGTTCAATTTGATTTCCTTCGGCAGGGGGAACAATCCTTCCCGCTGGTCGGTGACGATCGACATGATGTCGTCCGACAAGCGCCCTTGGAGCAGTTCGAGCAGGGAGCCGACCCGTCCGGCGCACTTCTTTTTCACGGCGTTCCACTTTCGGGCGGACAACTTCTCGACGGAAATCTTGATCTGGTAGAGATCGGATCCGCTGACCGTGGCCTCGATCTTTCCCGGGGCGACCGCCAGGTGACAGACCGACCCGTTGCGAACATACGTTCGGCCGCGAGGCAATCGGTTGGCATAGTCGCTGAACGATTCCAGATGATCGCACCAGGCCTTGCCCCAGAAGGTGGCCGCAATCTTCCGGCCCTCAATTTCGATGGGTTGGATATTTTTGCCCTTCTTCCGCAACACTGACATTTTTTTGGCCGCCTCGCGACGTCGTTCCGCGACCGGGACATAGGGTCTCCACTGACGATATCTGGACATGGTTTTATTGCGCGTTTTCAGACTTGGGCCCGGTCGACATCGAGGGAGACCAGGCGGATCAATTCGTCGTCCGACATTTCCGTGAGCATTTTTTCAGCGCCCCCTTCTAGAATGTCGGACGCCAGTTGTTTCTTTTCTTCGATCAGTTTGTCGATCTTTTCCTCGACCGTGCCCCGGCAGATGAATTTATGCACCAGAACATTCTTCTTCTGCCCAATGCGAAAGGCGCGGTCCGTGGCTTGATTCTCAACCGCGGGATTCCACCAACGATCGAAATGAATGACATGGGATGCCGCCGTCAGATTCAGGCCGACGCCGCCGGCTTTGAGGGACAACACAAAAAATGGCGGTCCGGTTTCGCGTTGGAACTCGTCGATCATCCGCTTGCGATTCTTGACGGACGTTCCGCCGTGGAGGACCAGCCCTTGTCGGCCGAAGATCTCGGACAGGTAATGGGCAAGCGGATCGGTCATCTCCCGAAACTGGGTGAACACCAGCGCTTTCTCCTGCCGTGACGCGATTTCTTCGCAGACCTCGCCCAGCCGTGCGAACTTGCCGCTGTCACCGGGGGCGAAGGCGCCGTCGTCGAGAAGCTGGCTGGGATGGTTGCATATCTGTTTGAAACGCATGAGATAAGCCAGCACGAGACCGCGCCGTTGGATGCCTTCCCGTTCTTCGAGGGACTCCGCCAGTTCCTTGACCAGCTTCGCGTAGATTGCCGCCTGTCGTTTGCTGAGTCCGCACCAGGCGCTGACCTCGGTCTTGTCCGGAAGATCGGAAATAATGCGGCGGTCTGTTTTCATTCGTCGAAGAATATAGGGCTGAACCAGTCCGCGCAGTGGCGCATAGCGATCGCTTTCGCGTCCGTCCAGATCCTTGACGAACTGCTTGAATTTTGTTCGGGAGCCGAGCAGGCCGGGAAGCAGAAAATCGAAGAGCGACCACAGATCGGAAAGGCGGTTTTCGACGGGTGTTCCGGTTAATGCGATGCGCGCTTCAGCGGGGAGCCGTTTGACCGCCTGAGTCTGTCTCGCGGCGGGATTCTTGATGGCTTGGGCTTCGTCGAGCACGACGAGTCCCCATGAAACCTCGGCTAGCCAGGTCTGGCGAAGAACCATGCCGTAGGTCGTCAGCACGAGGTCCGTTTCCTTCAGCCATTGGCCCTGGGGATCGAGTTCCACCGTTGTTCCTTCCGAGGGATGAACGAAACGAACGCGCAGGGAGGGCGCAAATTTTTGAATCTCCGATTTCCAGTTTGCCAGCAGCGAGGTTGGCAACACCAGCAAAGAGGGTTTGGTCCGGCCGGCGCTTTTCTTTTTAAGCAACAATGCGAGCAGTTGTATGGTCTTCCCCAGTCCCATGTCGTCGGCTAGGCAGGCGCCCAGCCCCAGGCTCGAGAGGAATGACAGCCAATTGACCCCGATTTCCTGGTAGGGGCGCAAGGTCGCCCGGAATGCCCGGCCGGGCGACGCATTCTCCAGGTTTTCGGGGTCGCGGAGTTTGGCCAGCAGACTGCCCAGCCAATCGCCGGCGCGCACGAAGGACCATTCTCGCCCCGCGTCTGTCAGGTCTCCATCCGCGGACAAATTCGCCGGTGCGCCGGCGAGCAGTCGCATGCCCTGAATGAACGAAAGCCCGCCCTCGCTTACCCGCTCAACCTGTTTCCAGTGTTCGAGCGCCTCGGACAGCCGCTCCGGGTCGACCTCCACCCATTGTCCCTTGAGGAAAACCAGGCCCTCGTCGGCGGTCATCAACCGTCGCAGTTCGTCTTCCGTCAAATCCTCATCGCCCAGAGTCGCCTGGATTTGAAAATCCAGCATTTCATCCATTCCAAACCGACCTCGCCGGGAATTGCCAACGGACATGCCGACGCGCGGACGCGGGCGCTTTTTCCACCAGTCGGGCAGGCGGACCAGAACGCCGCTTTCCTCCAACAAAGGAACTTCCTTGAGAAAACGGTAGGCTTGGGCCGGGGTCCAGGCGAGCGGATGGTAGATATTGCCCGACTCGACCAGATCCTTGATCACGGCGCTTTTTTGTGAGGCCTCATGCACGGGGGACAGAAGGTGAATCAGCGCCTTCTTGTTCCGGTCGCCGGCGTATTCCTTCAGGGCCTGACTGAGGGGTTGATACTGAACTCGGGAGCCGCTCGAAATCCCGCGCGAATACGTCGCCATGAACGCAAAGGGATTTTCCGGGTCGCGCTTGTTTTCCGCCAGATGGAAACAAACCCGACCGATCTGATGCCACAGAGGCGCCCGACGAAGAAGGAACTCCGGCAGCCCTCCTTCCGTCGAGGCAATTTCGGCGCGCATCCAGGAGTTCAGATCCCGCCAGGCGTCGTCCAGAACGGAGTCGTTCAGATATTCCGCTCCGCGCATTGGGGGGACGCAGAGGATCAACTGCGCGCAGTCGGTTGGAGACAGCGCCGCGAGGGTCGGAATGTCGTCGTCGGAATCCGGAGGCGTGTGGCAAAGCTCGGTCAGGAATCGCACGGCGAAGTCACGCCAGTAGGCGGCCGATTCGGGAAGCGTCTCCGCCTTTATCGAGGCCAAAGCAACCAGCCCGGGAGCCTGGCCCTGGTCAAAAGCGCGACGCAGCGCGACCGCATTGCGCCCCGGCGCTCCCTGCTCCGGATCGAAGGAGCCCTCGTCGAGGCGAATATGACCCGACGGCAAGATGACCAATTCGATTTCCACGCGGGCGCATTCTTTTGAAAACCGGAAAAAGCGCCAGAGTATTCTCAAATGAACCGACACAGGCCAACCCAAGCACGTCCCGCGCCTGCGCGCCTGCGGGATTAACCAGGGAACACCTGGGGAAGCTTTTTCATTCTGGGTGTTCCGTTTCGAATTCGGTGATGGATGCGACCGCCCGGATTATGTGGGGCGAGCATTTATGCGTGCGTCGCAAACTGTCAATTGAGAAAACGGCGTCCCTGGCATTAATCATCCGAGTCCAATTCCAAGATGCCCAATTCAACGAGTAGTCGCCTGATCTTCAACGGATCATCGTCGTTCATCTTCAGTCTCATGATTGTTGCGCGGCCAATAGCCGTCTTACCTTCCAGAACCGGGGAATCAGTTTGCGACCATGCAAAATGTTCCGTCCAGGCATGTGAACGAGGGTTGTATAGAGGGACGCTGTCTCCGGTGATTGGATCGACGCCATCAACGAACGCCCACTTGGACGCATTGCATCGAGGGCAAGAAAGGGCAAGGTTGGATTCCGTGGTTGTTCCTCCTTCGCTCCGAGGGAGAATATGGTCAACCGGAAACCACGTGATCTGACTTTCAGGGGAATGCGGCAATACTCGCAACGGTTGCGCGCACGGCGCCTAACAGAATTGCGAAGATCGTCGGAAATATCGCCCACGGAGAATCTCAGTTTAGCAACCCGGGCAGAGTCTCATCCAGCTTCTGCAAGGCTGCCTGTGCTTCGAGTTTCTCAATCGCGCGTTTTTCACCAAATGAAACAAACGTCATCAACTCTGCGTGCTCATCGGGAGACAACGACTCTTTACGTTCACCGAGATCGCGCATCCGCTGATTGATCGATGATTCCAATTCGTACTCCGCGACGTGACGCAATGCGGCTACGCATTGGCCCAGGGCGGATTCGAACTTCGGACCGGCCTTGACAACGTCGTCTACCAATGTGGACTCTGACATGGCGTGAGCATTCCACGGTGGCGCTGTTTTGTCCACATCGCCGGAAGTCGGATTGTTGCGGGAGAGTGCCTCGGTTCGAATGGTTCGCTGATTCTGGGTGAATTTGGATGATTCGCGTAATGTCCGGAAATAGGATTACAACGGAATTGCCTGCGCGAGAGGGAGTTGGAGATTCGGGGAAAATGACTGAAAAATGGTCAATTGCGACGGAAGGAGGCACGATTAATTGAGATGGACGCGTTGAGATTCATATTGGTATGCATGGCCGGCTGGATGAACCGGAATCAGCAGCTGGTGATCGAATATCTCCGAGAAGAGGTCAAGATCCTCAACGAAATTCAGGGGAAAAGCGGCTGCGATTCACCGACGAGCAACGAAGGCGGATCGCGATCAAAGCCAAGAGATTGAAGTTCAGCAGATTGAAGGAGTTGGCGACGATTGTGACACCGCAGACTCTGCTCGCTTGGCATCGCTGGTTGGTCGCGAAGAAGTATGATTCAAGCGAGCGAAAACGGGTGGGCCGGCCGTCAACGCGTCAATCCATCAAAGAGTTGGTGATTCGATTCGCCCAGGAGAACGGGCATTGGGGCTACACCAGCATCATGGGAGCACTTTTGAATCTGGGCCACGATGTTGGCAGAGGAACGCTCGTTGAGATCCTAAAGAATGCAGGCATCGAGCCGAGTCCGGATCGAAAGAAAGGCCTGAGTTGGGAAGAGTTCTTGAAGCGTCATTGGGACGTGATCGCGGCGACAGACTTCTTCACAGTGGAAGTTTGGACACTGGGCGGATTGGTGCGCTGCCACGTTCTCTTCGTGATCCAACTGGCGACGCGAAAGGTTCATATTGCAGGGATCGTTCCTGAGCCGAATGGAGAATGGATGACGCAGATCGCGCGCAACCTGACCGACTGTGTTGATGGATACCTGGTCGGTTACGAGCGGTTGATCGACGACCAAGGCAAGCCTTTCACAAAGGAATTCAAAGAGACGCTGGCGAGCGGCGGAGTAAAGACATTGCGCCTGCCGCGACGCTCCCCAGATTTGAATGCATACGCGGAGCGCTGGGTTCGAACGATCAAGGAAAACTGCCTGGATCAAATGATCATGATTGGCGAGACGTCACTGCGACGGGTGGTCGGCGAATTCGTGGAACACTACAACACGGAGCGGGCGCACCAATCACTGGAGAACAAAATCATTGAGCCCAAATTTGATAAAATTCAGAACGAAGGCGAAATAAAATGTGACAGTCGGCTCGGAGGAATGCTGAACTACTATTACCGAAAAGCCGCGTAAAAATGAGGTATTCGAATTTCCGGACACTACGGCGTGAATCTCGAACCGAAAATGAAGGAACGCTGAATCTTAAAAACGTCGCAATTGCGCGAAAAACAACGGCTCGATTTTTTCTACACTACGGGATTGTAAAATGAAATCCAGGTTTTACCATGGTTGGAATCTCAAAATTTGGACATGGGTTCTTTGATGATTGAATCTTTGTCATCCTTCCCCTGAATGAGATCACAATTTGAGTATTCTTTGCTCGGTATTATAATACTCGGCGCCGTGCAGGCTTATGGTGCGGACTTTTACGTGGCTTCCTCCGGTTCGATTGCCAATCCCGGCACCTTTCCTGAACCTTTCCTGACGATTCAGCAGGCTGCCAACGTCGCCGTTGCTGGTGACACGGTTTATCTTCGGGCGGGAACCTACCGGGAAACAGTCACTCCGGTGAATGACGGGACTGAAGCAGATCCCATCGTCTTCCGACCTTACCAGGACGAAATGGTCGTGATCAGCGGTTCCGATCTGCTGAGTGGGTGGACGGATTCCGGGGGTGGAGTGTGGGAGGCGGCGATGAACTGGAGTATGGCAGAACACCGCAATCAGCTTTTTGTCAACGGAACCGGCATGACAAAGGCGCGCTGGCCGAATGTAGCGGACGACGATTTGCTGACGCCCGAGGGAGCCATTTTTGACCGGGCGAACAGCAATATGATGCAGGCCAGGCCTTCGGGAGGATTCCCCTTGAGTTGGACTGCCACCACACTCGATGGAGCAGCGGTTTGGGTGATGGCGGACAAGAAATGGCGGGCCTGGAATTCCGCGGTGACGGGATACGATCCCGGGAGCGGCATCGTTTCATTCGAAGAAGTGACGCAAACTTGGTATGCGGGAAACATGAACCCGGAAAATCAAGGGCCGTACGGGGACGGTTACTTTTATCTCTCCGGTTCACGGGGCTTGCTTGATGCCTCCGGGGAGTGGTGGCGCGATGTCTCGAATGATAAAATGCTCCTCATTCCACCCGCAGGGGTGAGTCTCTCCGACCCGGGGACGATGATCGAGGCCAAGCGCCGGGACCTGGGGTTTGATCTCGACAACCGGGCTTACATCTATGTAGTGGATCTCTTCTTTCGCGGAACCTCGGCCTCGTTGGATGGCTCCGAGAATTGCCGTCTGACCCGTCTGAAGTTCCACGATTTTGACTATCGCGAGGGCGCAACTCACCACAGTCTGGGACCGTTTTACAGCTCGAACGGCCTCCTGATTTCCGGTGAAGGAAACGTAGTGCGGGACAGCGAATTCGCGCGTTGCACCGATGGCGGCGTCACCATCCTGGGAGAGGACAATGCGCTGATCAACTGCTACCTCCACGAAGTTGACTACGGCGGCTACGACGGAGGGCCAATCAATCTCGGCGGCAGGCGGAACCTTGTTAGTCACAATACCGTGGAGCGCACCTCGCGCAAGGGGATCAATCCTTCGGGGCTCAGCCATTTGATTCAATACAACCTCGTGAAAGAAACCGGACTCGTGACCCGGGATCAGGCCTCGATTTATGCGGGAGGTTCCAATCCCGGGGGCAACACCGTGATTCGTTATAACTGGGTCAACGTCGGCAATGGAAATCCGGAAAGTCACTCCTCCGGGATCTATCTGGATAACTGGCACAAGGATATTGTGATCCACCACAACATTGTCTGGAACGTTACCAATGGCACTGGCCTGCAGCCAAATCGACCGGGGCACTACGATCTCTGGGTGCACAACACAGTGGAGGGAAAGATCAGCACAAATTACGGACCCTGGCAGGGGCAGGAAACCCTTTACGGGACCTTCCTCCACAACAATTGGTCCACCGGTTCGATCGATGCCGGGGATTACGTCTGGTCAAAGATTGGCAACCGCCAGGCGCCGTTGAACCTGGGTTTTGACTCGGGAATTCCAGTGCCCAATGGAGACATCTCCGGGCGGAATTCCGGAAGCTTTTTGCCGGGCATCAATGACGGCTACGTCGGAAGCGCGCCCGATATTGGGGCCATTGAAAACGGAGTCCTCGACTGGGCGGCCGGCCACAATTTTGCCAACCCGCCCAATCCGGCCTATGAACCGGCGGCGTTTTACTACCGCAACTACGTCGTCAACGGCGGCTTCGATTTCCAGCGGGTGAACTACACACCGAAGCTCGACCGGTTTCACGGATGGACGCAGACCGGCCTCGCCGCCGGGGCCGTGGAATTTCATTCCGGTTTCAACTTTCCCACTGCAGAACAACGAAACTCCCTCCATTCCAACAGCGTTCATCTGCAGGGAACCGCGGATGACGGGGTGGAGCAGACCATCACCAACCTGCCGGCGGGTCGGTTTGAATTTGCGGCCTACGTGCGCCTTGTGACTCCGGAACCCCCGGGCGGCGATGTCCGGTTGAGCATGTTTCGCGACGGACAGGAAGTGGCGGCTGAAGTTGCCACCTCGGTTTCGTTGAGCGGTTCCCAAGCTTGGAGGTTGGTGAAAGTGCCTTTCACCCAACACGCAGCCGGCGACATCACCGTCCGGATCTCCAAGCTCGGAGATGGTGACGCCTATGTGGACAACATCGGCTTCGTGCCGAACTACTTCGATGATCCTTTCGACATACCCTCGCTTCCGGAGAGCGATCTGCCGATTCAGAATGGCCTGCTGCTCCATCTCGATGCGTCAAAGATCTACGGCCACGCCAACGGGGAAGCTCTCGATTCCTGGATCGATCAAACAGGGAGCGGCAATGATGGCGCCGCGACGGGCGCAGAACGCCCCGTTTTTATCGAGAACGGGTTGAATGGAAAACCAATCGTTCGTTTCGACGGCGTCGATGACTGGCTCGATGTGGGAACTTTGCGTGATTCGACCGGTGCGATGGATTGCTTCCTTGTAGCTCTGAGCACGGACACCAACGATGGAAACTGGCAGCGATTTATCGCCTGTTACGATACCGGCAATGACGACTTTCAGGCTCCGAATTGGAGCGCCCTCCGGCCCCAAAATTCGGGAAGTCCGATCGCCTTCGAACCGATGCTGGTGAAAATTTCTTACAGTTCCGCCAGGCACATCGCCAATCTCAAAATCGCGAGGCATGGGAAAAACAATTGGGGATTTTACGGCGGAGACATTGCCGAGGTGGCGCTCTTTGATCGGCAACTTTCCGATATGGAACAGAACGCCGTCGGGTTCCACCTCCAGCAGAAATACAACCTCACTGGAGAAAACTACACCGATCCGTCTGTTCAACCGGAGATCGTCGTCGAGCATTCCGGTCAGGATCTGGTCGATGGCGCGGCGGCGCTGAGGTTTCCTGATCTGCTGACGGGTGGTGCAGTTTCTTCCCACCTGGCGTTAACGGTTCGCAATACAGGAACCGCTGCGCTGACCGGTCTGGCGGCGAGTTTCGACGGGGTCAACGCGGTGGAATTTTCGGTGGGCAGCTTCGGCTCGACTACTTTAAGCCCCGGTGAGAGCGCGTCGTTGACAATTACATTCACCCCAGTCGCCGTAGGCTCGAAATCGGCGGACCTGCACATCGCGAGCAACGACAGCAACGAAAATCCATTCGACATCGCGCTCAGCGGAGACTTGATCGAATCCACGACGCTTGAATCATGGGCTGGTTCTTTCGGCCTGACGGGCGACGCGGCGCAACCCCACGCGGACGACGATGGAGACCTGGTCAGCCTGTTTGACGAATACGCCTTCCACCTGGATCCGACGATCAACGATGAGCGCGGTCTCACTCCCGGAACGGGCACGTCGGGCCTGCCTTTGATGCGATTGCTGGGGAATCGGCTTCAGATCGAATTCCTGAGAAGGAGATCCGATTCCAATTTGGTCTACTCGCCGCAATTCGGAGGGACCCTGCCGGACGGTTTCGCGGCGGGCGTCGAAGCGGAGACTGTCACGATCGTCGATTCAAATTTCGAACGCGTCATCATCAACGATTCGGAATCGACCGCGACAGCTGTGTCCCGATTTGCGAGGGTGTTTGCGAATCAGGCCCCGGACATCAGCCTATTCTTCCAGACTGTAGAGCTCCAGGGGCAAGCCGGCGTCGAACAGTATGTGCTCTACGCTACCGCCCAGGACCCCGACGGCGATTCGCTGTCCTACGATTTCACGATCCTGTCCGGCGGAGGCGCCCTGGTCGGGGAAGATGCAGTCAACGGCCGGGTCATCTATGAAGAGGACACTCCAGGTGACAAGACCCTTCGCGTCACAGTAAACGACGACCGCGGCGGCATCGCGGTTCGGGATCTCGTCTTCACCATTCCGGAACCGCCCTCAAGTTTCTACCTCGATGAGCAGGCCTGGGAGACTGCTTTAAACGGCGCTCCGGCAACGGGCGCCTATGCCTTCGTTGCGAACAACCCCGCGTTGCCAAATGTGTTGCTGATCGGTGACTCGATCTCGATCGGTTACACCACCCACGTCCGGACCGAACTGGCCGCTGAGGCGAACGTTTATCGCATTCCGCAGAACGGAGGCAGCTCCCATACAGGCAAAACCAAAATGGCAATCTGGTTGGCCGGCATGTCCTGGGCCGTCGTCCACTACAATTCAGGCTTGCACGACCTGAAGTATGTAAAGGATGGAGTCCTCACTCTGCCGGAAAATGGCGGCGTGCAAGTAGTCCCCATCGCCGAATATGAGACCAACCTCGGCGACGTGTTCACTATCGTGGAAAACAGCGGACTGGTGGACTCTCTGGTATGGGCGACGACCACCCCCGTCCCGGATGGCGCTGAAGGCCGAATCGCAGGCGACGAGGTCGATTACAATGGAGCTGCGGACAACATCCTGATGAGTCATCGCAATGTCCAAGAAAACGACATCTGGACCCTGATGAACGTCCATCAGGAGGAACAGCATGCTGCGAATGTCCACTACACCACAGCGGGCTCTCAGCGCATGTCCACCCAGGTCGCGGCGACAATCAGAGCCCTGCTTCCGGTGACGCCTTGAGAAATGGATAGCAGCGCATACCCGTAGTGTCCGAAAATAGGATTACTACAGAATGCGTTGCAGAAGAAGCGGTTGTGGCTTCACACAAAACGGGTTTTGAGTGGGGTTTTGCCGCGACTCAGCATAGCGTTTTAGCGAAATGGACGCGTTGAGATTCATATTGGTTTGTATGGCTGGCTGGATGAACCGAAATCAGCAATTGGTGATCGAATACCTGCTGGAGGAGGTGAAGATTCTCCGAGAGATTCAGGGCGAGAAGCGATTGCGGTTCACAGATGAGCAGAGGAAGAGACTTGCGATCAAAGCCAAGCGACTGAACTTCAGCAGATTGAAGGAGTTGGCGACGATTGTGACACCGCAGACTCTGCTCGCTTGGCATCGCCGGTTGGTCGCGAAGAAATATGATTCAAGTGAGCGAAAACGGGTGGGCCGGCCGTCAACGCGTCAATCCATCAAAGAGTTGGTGATTCGATTCGCCCAGGAGAACGGGCATTGGGGCTACACCAGCATCATGGGCTCTCTCTTGAATTTGGGCCATGATGTTGGGAGAGGAACTGTCGTTGATATCCTGAAGGATGCAGGCATCGAGCCGAGCCCGGATCGAAAGAAAGGCCTGAGTTGGGAAGAGTTCTTGAAGCGTCATTGGGACGTGATCGCGGCGACAGACTTCTTCACGGTGGAAGTGTGGACCCTGGGCGGATTGGTCCGCTATCACGCTCTATTCGTGATCCAACTGGCGACGCGAAAGGTTCATATTGCGGGGATCGTTCCTGAGCCAAATGGCGAATGGATGAAACAAATTGCGCGCAATTTGACCGATTGTGTCGATGGATACCTGGTCGGCTACGAGCGACTGATCCACGATCTAGGCAAGCCTTTCACAAAGGAATTCAAAGAGACGCTGGCGAGCGGCGGAGTGAAGACATTGCGCCTGCCGCGACGCTCCCCAGATTTGAATGCTTACGCAGAGCGCTGGGTTCGAACGAACAAGGAAAACTGCCTGGATCAAATGATCATGATTGGCGAGACGTCACTGCGACGGGTGGTCGGCGAATACGTTGAGCGCTACAACACGGAACGGGCGCACCAAGCATTGGGGAACAAGATCATCGAGCCGAGATTCGATCAGATCCCTAGAGAAGGTGAAATCGAATGTGACAGTCGGCTCGGAGGGATGCTCAACTACTATTACCGAAAAGCCGCGTGAATATGAGGCATTCGAATTTCCGGACATTACGCGCTTGAATCTTTCATCTTCGATCCGCGGCCGAAAGGATTGCCTTTCTTACCGGGTTGGTTTTCAGTCCCCGCTCCCCGCCGGGGCTGAAGTCGCATGTCGATGGATATCACTAAAGATCCGATTCCCGAATTGATTCGCAAGATCGCCGTGCCGGCGAGCGTGGGTTTCTTCTTCAGCACGATGTACAACGTGGTGGACACGTGGTGCGCCAAGCTGATCTCCACCGACGCTCAGGCCGCGCTGGCTTTGTCGTTTCCGATCTTCTTCATCATTATCGCAATGGGCACGGGCATTTCGCAGGGGGCGACCGCGTTGATCTCGAACGCGCTGGGTGAGAAGGATCATCAGCGGGCGCAGCTGTTCTCACTGCAGTCGATGTCCTTTGGTGCGCTTTTTTCTGTGTTCTTGACGGTGTTCGGTTTGTGGGCGACGCCCTGGATGTTCCGATTCCTGGGCGCGGAGGGAGACTATCTGACAGTCGCTGTGGCGTACATGAATGTGATTCTGCTGGGGACGGTGTTCTTTCTTTTGCAATCGATTTTGAATTCGTCGTTGAACTCGCAGGGCGACACGAAATCGTTTCGAAACGTGCTGATCATCGGCTTTCTGCTGAACGTGGCCCTGGATCCGTGGTTCCTGTTTGGGGGATACGGATTGCCGGCGATGGGCATTCGAGGGATCGCGCTGGCGACCGTGGTCATCCAGGTTTTCGGGTGTGTTTATTTGGTGGTGAAACTGGCGCGAACGGATCTGTGGCACGGGTTTCGACCTCGTTGTTTTATTCCTCAGGTCAAGGTGTTCAGGGAAATAGCGGGCCAAGGATTTCCCGCGAGTTTGAACATGATCTCCGTGGCGGTGGGAATTTTCGTTATCACCAAGTTTGTGAGTCACTTTGGCAAGGAGGGCGTCGCGGCCTATGGAATTGCCACGCGCGTCGAACAAATCGTCCTGATGCCGACGATTGGTTTGAACATCGCCGTGCTCACCCTGGTGGGACAGAACAATGGGGCTCGATTGTTCGGGCGCGTGCGGGAGACCTGGGTCGTTTCTATGAAATACGGTTTGGCCATCATGGGGGCGGGCGGCGTGTTGGTTTTCTTTGGAGGCGAATGGCTCATGGGAATTTTCTCGTCGGATCCGGTTGTTGTGAGAATTGGCGTTGAGTATCTGCGGATCGCGGCGATCACCCTTTGCGCCTACGTGTTTCTCTTTCAGACGGTCTATCTGCTCCAGGGCTTAAAGCGGCCTATGTATGCGGTCTGGATTGGAATCTACCGGCAAATTGTCGCTCCCTACGCGGTCTTCTACCTGCTCGCGTTTTATCTCGATTGGAAACTGGAGGGGATCTGGTGGGGCGTGTTTTGGGTGACATGGAGCGCGGCGATCGTGACGCTCCTCTACGGAAAACACGTTATGCGCCAGCTGGGATCGAACGGCGGGAAGCAACCAGAGTCCGGTTGAGTGAGGAATCGGTTTGAGGGCTGAGGCGCGTCCGATTACTGAAAGTACATGCCCAGCCGACTTACCGCGCTCGCTCGATTAACGGTGATATTGTGGGCGCTGAGAACACGATATTTATCGGCGAAGTCGGGCGCTTTCTCGCCCATTTGGAGAAGGCTTTCCAGGCAGACTGTGGCGTCCATGGCGGCATCGTCAATATAACCCTCCGAGCGAAGGATGTTGGGGTCGTTCCAGGCGCGATCGAGACATTTCCGCAGAGTCGTTCTGGCGCGGTCGGTTTTGCTCAGGGCGAGCGCCTGATAGAGTTTTTCTCCTTTGCCGGGCGGGGAATAGAGGCAGGCTTCGACCAGCCACGGCGTGTATTCCGCTTCAGGAAGCCTTCGAACGACCCAAGCGGCAATGGCGGACCAACAGGGGATGTCGGGCTCCTGAGCCATGACGAAGCGGTAGATATCGGCCAGATAATCGAATTTGGCCTCGTTGATCGCGTGGCAGAAATCGTTGCGCTCGTCCGGTTTCCACTGGGACCATTTCTCCTTTAATTCGTCCAGCGTAATGATGGCCGAACCATCGGTGAACTTGGATTCGACCAATTTCACTCCAAGGAGTTCATCCGAATAGTGGCGCGACCAGCGTGTCTCTCTAACCAGTTCCATTTGCTGTCCCAAAAAATGCGATTGCCGTCCCGTTGCTAGGGTGGCCAGAGCGTAGCGAATTGGAGGGGGTAGACAATCCTAAAGTCAGGCGTTGGCGAGCTCGCGCTTGCCGTCGCGCAGGCGTTCGGTCCGATCGGCGGTGGCGGCGGCGGAATCTTCGTGGGTGACCATGAGGACGGCGCCGCCCTCATTGGCAAAGGCGCGAAGATGATCCAGGACGATTTTGGAATTCTCCGGATCAAGATTTCCGGTGGGCTCGTCGGCCAGGATCAGTTTAGGGCTGTTGAACAGGGCGCGGGCGAGCGCGGCGCGCTGCCGCTCGCCGGTGCTCAATTCTCCGGGCAGATGGGAGCTTCGATCGCTGATGCCGAACTTCTCCATGAGCTGCGCGGCGCGATCGACCGCCGGCGGACTGCTGAGTGCGACGCCGGGCGCCATGATGTTGTCCCGGACGGAGAGATAGGGAACGAGGTGGAATTGCTGAAAAACGAAGCCAATCGTCTCGGCTCGAAAGGAGGCGCGGGCATTGGCGGAAAGTTGGTAGGGATCCTGGCCCGCGATGACGGCGGCGCCTTTGTCCGGGGAAAGCAATCCGCCGGCAACCAGCAGAAGAGTTGACTTGCCGCATCCGCTGGGACCTTGGACGGCGACGAATTCGCCCGATTTGACGCTGAGTGAGATGCCATCGACGGCGGCCACGGCGGAGTGGCTCTGCGCGTTGTAAGCTTTGTGGATGTCGGTGAGTTCCAGCATGCGTGAAAGCACGATCAATCTTTCTGCAAGACGATCGCGGGGTCCTGATTGGCCGCCATCATCGCCGGAATCCAGCTGCCAATGGCGGCGAGCGCGGGAGCGAGGAGCAGTGAGAGGATGAGCCATTGGCCCGAGGGCATGGGAACCGCGCCGCCAGTGACCGCAGGATCGGCGAACCTGGACGCGACGAAGAGTCCGGCGCCGAAACCGGCGAGTGCGCCCGTGATCCCGAGCAGAGCGGCCTTGCCGAGGAAAACGCCGACTATTTGCGAGGACCGCAATCCTATGGCCCGGAGGACGGCGATTTCAGAAGCCCGTTGTCGCGCGTTGTTAAAGGCGAGCAATCCGATTGAAAGGGCGCAGGCGAACATCACGATCGGCACGATGGTTCCGGCGAACTTCTCGCGTTGCAGGCGAAGCGTGGTCCTGGCTTCCTGCTCGCGAGCGAGGGACTCCTTGGCCTGATTGGCGGCGGCGGTGCGAGCTTCGGCGCGAGCCAGAGCCTGTGATCCGCGTTCGATCGCCTGCACGCCGGGCAGGATCTTTGTGATTTCCTCGCGAATCATGGCGATGCGATCGCCGGCGCAATGACATTCCAGCGCCTGGATCGCGTGAATGAGATTCCGCATGCCAAGCATTTCCTGGGCTTCCTTGAGATTGATCCAAACGGTGGAGTCGTCGATCGATCCGCGCTCGCCGTGGATCTTGACGATCTCGAATTCGCGATCCATCAGCTTCACTTTGACTCCCTTCTTGAGCTTCAGTTTTTGTTGAATGGCGTGTCCGATGATCATCGAGCCGGCGGGCACGGCGTCGAGCAGGGGCTTCTTTAAATCTCGGTGGGCGATCGGGACTTCGCCGCGAGTTCCGTAGAGCAGGACGGAGATGTTCATTTCCTTCCACTCGATCTTTTTGACGACCGTCGGGAGCAGATGATTGACGGTGACGATCTTGGAGTTGGCGAGGCGATCGACGTAGCTCTCGGGCATGGTCTTGGAAAGCGAACCCTGCAGGTGCATTTCCGCCAGATCCTGATCCTCGGGCACGATGACCACATTGAAGCCAAGGCCCTTGGTGATCTTACGCATGGAATCCTCCAGCTTCGCGCCTGCCTCGGCGACGGCGGTTTCTCTTTCGGTGAGAATGGCGCGTGTGGTTGCCTCGTCCGCGCGCAGCAGGCCCATGGCGGCAATGAGGCAGGCGATGGCGACGGAAACGGAAATGAACCCGAGAGCGAAATTCAGCGCGCGATGGCGGATTTCCCGGACGATGAGTCGCCAGATAGTCATTGCTGCCCGAGTCGATCAGTTGTTGCGGCCGAAGAAGAAGTATCCCATGAGCAACGCGGCGGCGGCCATGGCGCCCACGACCAGCACGCTGAGGCGCATGGTGGAGGAGGTGGCCGCGGAAAGGTCGCCAGATGGCGCAGGGGCGGGATTGGCAGCGGCGGAGGAGCCGCCATGTTCGGGTGTGTCGGGGGGGGATTGAGATTCGTGGGAATCTTCGGCGATCGCCGACGCGAGGAAGCCGCTAAGGGGAGGCAGTTCTTTTTCCAGATCGATTTCGGATTGGACGAGCCGATCCCAATCCACGGCCATCAACACATCGACGCCGGGATTCTGGTCCTTGACCTGGCAGGAGCAGGGACCGATCAGAAAAGCGGCGGCGTCGCTGATGTTGTCGACGTTGATGCCCTGGCCGGCGAGGGCATAGAGCGCGCGACCTCGGCCGAAGATCGGAAAAGCGATCGGCTCGCGCAATTCGCGGAGATCGGATTCCATGCCGAGCAGTTGATTGAGGAATACCTCCTCGTTGGCGTCCTCGCGGGAGACGCGGATTAAAGAAAAGGAAATGCTCAATTCGCTCTCGGGAATGGAGATCAAACCGTCGGCGACATCCTGCGCTTGAATCTCGGGGAGCTTGAGTTCCAGCTCCAGCTCCTTGAGGCGTTTGTCGATCAACGCGGCGACCGCGTCGTCGCGTTCCTTGTCACCGGTCTCGATGAGCGCCCAGACTGCGGAGTCTTCCTTGAGGAGGCGACGGGCGACCTCCCGACGCGCGGGGGAGTCCATCATCCGATCGACGTTCTCCTGATTCAATTCGCCGGACCAGACGATGGCGTCGATACCGCTTTGCCGAGGATAGTAGAGGACCATCTGGGGCAGCGTGTCCGTCTTCAGATCTTCCCAGATTTTGTGCACCTTCGGATTGACCTCGGAATCGAGGTCCGATGGGTTTGAGATGAGATTGACCACATCCGTTTCCTCGCGGGTATCGGGAGAAAGACGATCGAAGAGCTTCTTTTGCTCCGCGGACAATTCGCCTCGGTGAAGGACCAGGACGCCATATGGGTCGGCTGGCCAGCGTTCAAGCGCGTATCGGAACACCGGCACTGAACAGGCGAAAACGTTCACCGCGAAGAGAGCGATGAAGGCGATGGCAGAATTTCGAAGCATGCGATTCACGGGTTTTAAGAGTGACGATTTTCCGGCAACGGCGCCGGTGTTAGAGACTTATAGCGGCGGGCGAACGGGAAGCAAATCACTTTTCACACGGGATCGCCGGGACGAGGGAAACCACGCTTGCTTGCCGTGAGTCGCACAACTAGAGTCCGCGCATGTCCAAACTCGACGCGCCGACTGGCTCGGGAACAGAGTTTGAAGATCGAACGGACGGCTCCGGCCGCGAAATAGCCGCATCGTTAAGATGCAGAAACAGCTCCTTCAGAATAAAATTCCATGACACTCGACGAGGAACAGAAAAAAATTGTGCAGGGTTGGCTTACGGAAGGCCAATCGCTTTCTGACATTCAGAATCTCCTGAAGTCAGAGTTGGACATTGGCTTGACCTATATGGAAGTGCGGTTCCTGGTCGATGATCTGGGGCTGGAATTGAAGGATCCGGAACCTGAGCCCGACCCCAACGCCGAAGACAAGACTGAACCGGCGCCCGCAGCGCCCAATCCTCAACC
>JBLHKZ010000076.1:0-21251 GCA_047618185.1 Limisphaerales bacterium | reverse complement strand
ATCCGGGTCATTCGCGTCCGACGCCGCCAACAAATCCACGTGGGTGATAGTGTAACCGAGATCCTCCTGAGCGCTCATCAACGTGTTGACCAGGGTCAGCGTCGGCGCGTCGTTCTCCGGCGTCACCGTGATGATGGCATTCTGAGCCACGCTGATGGCGCCGGTGCCGTCGTCAACGGTAATGGCAATCGTGCGATTGGCCCTCGGCGCGTCCGAGCTGTTGCCGTAGGTCAGCGACTCGATGAGTTCATCGACGATTATCGGCGTCGCGTCCGCGTCGAAGGTGATGACCAGCTTGGAGCCATTAATGCCGCTGCCCACGCCCGCCAGGGGAACGGTTCCAATCTGCGTGCCCATGTAGCTCACCTCGCCCGCGCCGCCCAACGTGAAATTGCCGGCCGTGCTGTAGGCGAGCTGATCCTCCGCCCCGCCGCCCGCAGAATAAATGACGGTCAAGTTGCCGGCATCGAAGTCGATCGAATCCGCGTCGCTCAGGTCCACGACCGCGTCGATGATTTGCGGCGTGGCGTTGACGGTGTTTTCCAGAAACGCCGCCGGGCTGTCCAGATTCGCCAGGACCGCAGGCTGATTGCAGTGGGGTGGGGGTGGCACGACCAGAGTCATGTCATTGATCGTGCTGTTGGTTATGGTGACGACTCCGGCGCCGGACGACTGCACAGAGCCGCCGACGCGTGAGTCCGTCACATCGATCGAGCCGCTGACCGTGGCGATTTCGCCGCCGACATGGACGCCTGTTATCGCCACGGTGCCAGCGCCCGTGGGGATGATGTCGCCTCCGACCGTGCTTCCGACACCCACCGTGACGGCGCCTGAAACAGAGCCGATGCTGCCGCCTATTTTTATATTAGTTGTGAGTGTGACAACGCCGGCGCCAGTGGTGATGACGCTGCCGCAAGTCGAACTCCCGTCATAAATATCGATGCCGCCCGCTATGGTCCTGACATCGCCACCAATTTCGACGTTCATATGCAATGTGACCACGCCGGCTTCGGTAGTAATACCATCGCCGACAGAAGCCCCATCGCCGACGGTGACTGCTCCGGCATCAGTGCGAATGAAGCCGCCCACCATGCTATTGGCCCCTAGGGTAACGACGCCGGTGGTGTTGACCGTTGAGGTGGAACTGGTGGCCGTTGTAAGGTTGCCGCCCAGCGTGCTGCCAATCCCTAAATTAACGGCAGCGATGGCGTCCACGTTCGCGTTCAAGATAGTGCCGGCGCCCAGCGTGAGCACCCCAATCGTCACAAGATCCAGGTCGGATGCAAGGCCACCTGCGTTGATTAAACTATTCGCGCCCGTTGTGAATGCGGCGCTGAAAGTGACGGTGGCCGGTTTGGTATCTCCAATGGTTATTGTGTCGCCTGCTGCGAGCGTTAAGGCGCCGCAAGAATAGATACCCGGGCTGACGATGGTGCAGCCTGGAGGAAGAGTGGTTGAGGTGTCTGAAAAAATATAGTCCAGCGCTTGTGCTGGCAACCCCACCAGCAACAGTGAAAACAGCGCGACAAACCGCAAAAGCCATCGAACTGATAGGAACTTGCTTTTCACGCTCCGCGCAGAGAGATGCGGCAGTGGGAGGGGGCAATGGCGCGACGTCACGGAGGAGTTAGGTGTCCATTTCATGGAAAAATTCCCTTTACGTAGTGGGGTAGTCTTCGCTGCCTGCGATATCGCCCGTGACGTTGAGCGCGCGAATCTGGCCGCCCATTTCGCAGGACACCGTCGTGCTGACATTGCCGGAAAAACTGATCATCGCAGCCTTGGTCAGCGGCGCTCCGGCGAAATCGGTGAGGGTGATGAGCGCGGCGCCCATATCCGCCTGATTGCCCCCTTTAAACGAGGAGGAACCGACCGCGATCTTTTGCGCAATGGCGATCGTGAGCGGGGTGGTGTTGGCGGCGATGTTCCCGGAGTTGGCCGTCGCCTTGGCGTCCAAAGTGACGACGGCTTCCGTCGAAGTTGAAAACACGAACATCGCCAACGACGCCAGAATCGCCGCCGAGCTAAATTTTTTGAGAGCTAATTTCATACGAATTGACAGTGACGGGTGCAACGAGGCCCCCTGAGAGAAGGGCTCCGGGCAAGTCGTTGGTCATGGTGACCAACTTGGAATCACTGCCCCGACAACTGCCCCATTTTATGGCATCGTAAACGCCCTACGACAGCTTGTCCGTTTTTGAACATAACCAAAATCCGACATACATGCCAAGATAAATACATATGAGCGCGCTAATATTGTCACACACGACAGATGTTCCAGTTCGCGATACGGACAAAACAGGCCATAATACCACTTTATCGCCATTATTGTCCTGATAAATGGCCTATTTTGGTGCATCTTCAGCGCCGCACGATAGATCGTCCAGTTCGCGATACGAGCAGAAACAGGCTTCAATGCCACCTCCAAGCCCCATGGCAACAGTCAGAATCCACCGGTCAAACCAGTGGCTTGAATATGTGAGCCGCTCAAAGCGGCTTACTGTGCGCCTGACCCCAGGAGCAAGAACGGACGGTGTCCGCCCAACTGGAAATGCTCCAACGAATTACTGGCCAGTGGTGGCAGCGGCTGGTCCGTAGGACACAGACGCGCTCCTCCCGCTTTCCATCACGCCATCAATCACTCTTCAAGGCGTGATCGTGAAGGTCACCGTCACTTCGTTGCCGACCGGGTCGCCTCCGAAGTTACTGCCGCCGTTGTCCACGATCCGGAACTTGATCGAAGTCATCCCCGCCTGGCCCGGCCGCGGCGTGTAGCGCAACTTCCCCGGCGGATTCATGTTGGGTTGGACAAGAAGCAAGCCCTTGTTCCGGCTCGGGTGCGGCGATGTTTGGATTTGGATCTTTTGCCCTGCCGTCGCTTCATCACCGGGCGGCGGCACGCCTTCCGGTGTTCCGTCAGACTGCGCCGCGATTGAGATCATCAACCTGATCGTTCAGGGTGACCAGATCGTAGAGCCAACCGACCAGAAACAACCCTCCCGTGCAAAGATAGATCAATCCCGTCACCCATTTCCCAAGATAGAAGCGATGGGCTCCGAAAATGCCGAGAAACGCCAGCAGTATCCAGGCGACGGTGTAATCGTTCTCTCCGGCGACATATCGGCGATCCGCCTCCCGGTCCATCGACGGAATCAGGAAGAGATCGATCAACCAGCCCACGCCCAGAAGCCCGAGGGTGAAGAACCAGAGAATTCCGGTGAACACCTTGCCGTAGTAAAATCGATGCCCGCCGGTGAACCCGAAAAGCCAAACAATGTAGCCGATGAATTTGCTGTGGGTATCGTTGGTAGGGTGGCTCATAACGGCGCAGGTGATTCACGAGTCAGAATACCGAAGGCCGGCTGGATTGCGATTACAAGCTGGCTAGCGAATTGGAAGGCGCGCGCAGGGCCAATGGGCTGGACATAAAGCGAGCCTTCCCGTCTCATACCCCGGCAACAAACTGAATTGATCCTATGGAAACCCTGCTCATCGCGATTCTCGCCGGCGTCGGCTTTATCATCGCCTACAACACCTATGGCCGCTGGCTGGGCGGCAAAATTTTCGAGCTGTCCGCCAAGGCAGTCTGCCCCTCCGAACAGGTCAACGACGGCGTTGACTACGTCCCCACCGACAAATCCGTCGTTTTCGGTCATCATTTCACCTCGATCGCCGGCACCGGACCCATCGTGGGACCGGCCATCGCGGTCATGTGGGGCTGGGTCCCGGCGCTGCTCTGGGTCGTGTTAGGTTCCATCTTCATCGGCGCGGTGCATGACTTTGGCTCTTTGGTCGTCAGCCTGCGCAATCGCGGTCAGACCGTTGGAGAAATTGCCGGGCGGGTGATGAACCGGCGTGTGCGGCTGCTGTTCCTGTTCATTTTGTTCATGGCCCTGACCATTGTGCTGGCCATCTTTGGTCTCGTGATCGCCGCCGTGTTCAAGCAATACCCGGCTTCCATTTTCCCCTGCCTGATTCAAATCCCCATCGCGGTTGGAATCGGAGTCTGGCTGCACAAGAAAGGCGTGCACCTGCTGCTCCCCTCGTCCCTGGCGCTTGCGGTCATGTACCTGACCGTGATCTTCGGTGACTGGGGTTTTCTGGCGTCTTTCAACGCCACTCTGGCCGCCTGGCCAATTTTCACTTGGGTGCTTGTGTTGCTGATTTATTCCTACGTGGCCTCTGTCCTGCCAGTCTGGACGCTGCTTCAACCGCGGGATTACATCAACTCGCTGCAATTGATCTCCGCCCTCGGCCTGATCGTCATTGGCCTGATTGGCGCAGCTTTCCTGGGCGGCGCGCCATTGGCCGACGGAAGCCGCCCCGCCCTGACCATGGTCGCGCCGGCATTCCAATTCGCTCCCGAAGGCGCTCCATTTATTTTTCCATTTTTGTTCATCACGATCGCCTGCGGCGCCTGTAGCGGATTTCACTGTCTCGTCAGCAGCGGCACCACCAGCAAGCAATTAAAGAGCGAGCCCGACGCGCGATTTGTGGGATACGGCGGAATGTTGACTGAAGGCTTTCTCGCAACGCTTGTGATTCTCGCCTGCTGCGCCGGCCTCGGCCTCGGGATGAAATCCGCGTCCGGCGAGATGTTGACCGGCTCAGCCGCATGGGCCGAACGCTACGCCGCCTGGGGATCCGCCAGCTCGCTCGGAGCCAAAGTCGCCGCTTTCGTGGACGGCTCAGCAAACTTTCTGATGGCGATCGGGATTCCCTCGGCCATCGCCATCGCGCTGATGGGCGTGCTCGTGGCATCTTTTGCCGGGACGACGCTGGACACCGCCTGCAGATTGCAGCGCTACGTCATCCAGGAACTCGCGGCCGCCTTGCGCCCTACGGGATCCAAAGCCGGCTCAACAGCCCGGGCCAATCCGCTCGCCTGGCTGGAGAACAAACACGGCGCCACTATTTTCGCGGTGACGCTGGCGACGCTGGTCGCCGTCGCCAAGGCGCCGGGCCAGGAAACCTGGTCTTATGCCACCGCCGGCAAAGGTGGCCTGATTCTTTGGCCCTTGTTCGGAGCGACGAATCAGCTGCTCGCCGGCCTCGCCTTCATGGTGATTTTCTTCTACCTCTGGCGCCGCGGAAAGCCCATCTGGTTCATTGCCCTGCCGATGATTTTCATGCTGATCATGCCGCTGTGGGCCATGTCCCAGCAACTGTTCGTCGGGGATGAGGGCTGGATCAGGAACATGGAAGACAACTGGTTAATCGTTTCCATCGGCCTGGCGACCATCCTGCTCGAAATCTGGATGATTTTTGAAGCATGGCAAATGTTTCCCAAGGCCAAGGGAGTCCTTGAAGAACTGGCGCCTGAGGCCCTTCCCAAGAACGCAGGAGAGACGGTCAAGACGCCGGCCTGCTGAGTCAGGACACCGGCAAGGCTCAACTGACTCACCCAGACTTCACGCCAGGCTATGAAACGAATCGGACTATTTGGAGGTTCCTTCGACCCCGTTCACAACGGCCACCTCCTCATGGCTCAGGCGGCGATCGAGGAGGCCTCGCTGGATACGATCTACTTCATTCTCGCGGCGCAATCCCCCTTCAAAGCCGGCAGGCAGCCCACCTCCGCCGCCATACGCGCCAAACTCCTGCGCCTGGCGTTGGCTGGACGGCCGGATTTCGCCCTCGACATCCAGGAAACCCAGAGGGACGGACTCTCCTACACCATCGACACGGTCAAGATCTATCAACGCCAGCATCCCGATGCGTCCATCGTCTATCTCATTGGAGCCGACCACGTGCCATTGCTTCCGAAATGGCGGTCTGCGGAAGAACTGGCCCGTTCGACCGAATTTCTCGCCATTCCACGCCCCGGCGCGACAACCGAGCCCTTTCCCCCGCCATTTCGCGGTCAGGTGTTGAAAGGCTTTCCTTTTGGTATATCTTCCACTCTTATACGCCGCCGTGCGAATGACGGGCTGCCTATCAACGAAATGACGCCACCGGCAGTAGCCGCGGCAATCGAACAAGGACAACTTTACCGTTCGACTTGAGACTCAAATAGAAACTGAAATGGAATCGAAGGAACTGGCGCTGATTTGCGCTCGCCTGGCCGACAGCAAGAAGGCCGAAAATATTGTCATCCTCGACATGCGGGAGGTGTCGACCATCACGAACTTTTTCGTCATCGCCACCGGCATCGCCGATCAGCATGTGCGCGCCGTCGCCGATCAGGTGAGGGACGAGGCGAAACGCCTGCACAAAGTTTCGACGCGAACGATCGAGGGCGCGGTAAACGCGGGCTGGATCGTGATCGACTATTTCGACGTGATCGTCCACGTCATGACGGCCGAGTCGCGCGAGCGATTCGATCTGGAGGGCCTTTGGGGCGATGCGGAAAGAGTCGAGTCGTGGCAGGCGGAATCCGTGAAAGCCGACTGACAGGCGGGCGCCTACAAAGTGTCGTCGGCGGATGATTCACCCTCGGCCGCTTCGCCCGGAACTTCGTCCTTGGCTGAAATCTCTTCCGAGACCGCCGCCATCCCTTCAAGGACCTTCTTAAAATCCTCCAAACCGGTGGTCGGCAGGATGATGGTGTCGCGACGACCGTTGACGTCTTCAGTGATGCGGAGAAATCGACCGCGCACATTCTCCTTCAAAGTGAAAATGAAGGTCTTTCGTTCGACCTGTAGTTTTTCTGTCCTTAGCGACTCCTCTTCAACGTTGCGTTTGGGACGCTGCTGTTGATACCCCCCATAAGGGCGCTGACCATGCGATGACGGACGTTCATTTGAGATCATGATAACTCCCGATTTCCAGCTTGACTTTCCCGGCGGTTTTCCAAGTGATCTACACCGTTTGACCCGTACTAGGGAAAGTCAACCCCTAAATCTCGAGGCGGAATTGAAACGGGGAGCAGAGGGCATCTGGGTCAATCGCCAAGTATAGAATCCAATCCCGGCGATCATAAACACATTTATCACGCCGGTGAACCACTTAACCACGGTGTATCCGTCCTTGGCTTCTTCGCGCTCCGCCGCCGACGCGTCCGGCGTAAATCGCGTGACATGGTTTTTCATCAGAATCGGCTTGAGCCAGTAGTAGCCGCCCAGGCCGCCGACCAACAAGAGGGCCAGCAGCAGTCCTCCAGTCGCTTTTCTAAAGGGCTTGCCCGTGTAGATCCAATCAACGAACAGGTGAAACAGGGCGATCGCGCCGCAATAGGAGTTCAGAAGGAAATAGCGATCCAACAATTCAAGAAAGGTGGCGGTGCCGTACATCTCGCCAGCCAGACGCCCGAAGCGTCCGAATACATTCATCAGAGCGTCTGAAGAGAATGCAGGCCAGATGATGAACGTAAAAAAAACACCGGTGCCCAGCCAAATAGCGGCATTCATTACGCCCATGAATCTCAGGAAGACAATCACCGCCTCGACGCTAGGAAAATACCGCAGCGGCGCCAAGCTTGGATTGGTTCACCCGCGCCCTGTACAGGGCAGTTTAACCCCGATTCGCGCGCCACAGCAGCGCGGCGCCAACAATCTGGAACAATGCATTCGGCGCCCAGATCAGCAGATCGGGCCGCATGGCCGCCTGATTTTCAAGCGATTGCGCGAAAATCGCCAGCCCATAGTAGACGCAAACCAGCAGTATCGCGATCGCCACTCCCGCGATCGTCTCTCGCCGGTGGGCGCGCAATCCCAGAGGAATGCCGATCAGGACAAATCCGATGCAGGCGAACGATCCGGACACCTGCCGATTCAAATGGACCTTCTCGGGCATATTCTCAACCCCTTTCAATTCGAGCTCCAGAATCTTGATCTGTAATTGAGCAAAGGTCATTTCGCTCGCTTTGGGTTCCCGCAGCTGGCGATACACAGATTCCAAATCAAAATTCACGGAGATTTCCTCAGCCGCAAACGGATACCAGTCGTCCTTGAATTTCTGCACCCGGACGGCGCCTTCGAGGTTCAACGCCAATCGTTGAGTCTCTTCGTCGAAGCGAACCGTGCCTCGTTCGGCGTTCGTTCGTTCCACGACCTCGCCGTCCTTCATCCTGGACACCAGAATCTTCTCCAGCTGTTGGCCGTTCCGCTTGCCGATGTAAACCCAGACTCCCTGAGCCCCTCCCTCCTCGAGCAACGCCCCGGAGGTCAGGAATTCCTCAGGACTCTTGACGCCGAGATCGAACACATGCTGCTTGAACGCGACCCGGGCTCGCGGAGCCAGATCGAGGTTGATCCACGCGCTCAATCCGCTGCACAAGACGCCCAGCAGGAGGATCGGCGCGACCAGGGAAATCAGACTGATCCCATTGGAGCGCGCCGCCGTCAGCTCCTGATCCGCGCTAAATCGGCCAAAAACCAACAACGTCGCTGTCAGCAGGCCCATCGGAAGCGCGTAGGCCAATAGAAAGGGAATCAACAGCCCGACGGCCTTGAGCACATCCATCAGGGCGACTTTGCGGCTGACCAGCAGTCCCATGACATCGCGCATCCCTTCGCCCAGCAGCATCACAAAGAGAAACACCCCCATCGTCATGAAGAGGGCGAGAACCACCTGGCGAGTGAGATACAAATAGAGCGTCTTCATCCGAAGATTTCCAGTTGGATGAATAACGCGGCGCGGAGGCTCGCGTCAAGGAGGGACATCTTTGCCGGGTTTCGCGGTATTGGATCCAGGCGAAGTGTTCGGTCGATCAGGACTCACATTCGGCAAAGCTGTTGGCGTAGTTCCAGAGCCCGGTCGGGCCGCTCCGGCGGACTTTCCATTCGAAACCGTTTTGTCGTCCTCCGAGGTTCTACCCAGCCGCGCATCGAGATTCGGCACCCTCGTCTCCCAGACCGCCAGCAATTCCAGATGAATGTTCGATTCCGGATCGAACAATTCCTTCAAGACCTCGGTTTCGATTTCGTAGAGTTCCGGCAAGACCCGCCCCTCGAAAATATTCTTCATCCCCGGATTCTTGATCCAGTACATATATTTGTCCCGAACGAGTTTGGCCGTGGCGATTCTGCCCTGATATCCAGACTCTTCTCCGCGCGCCATGTCGTAATAGGCGGTCTGGATGAAGCCCTTGATCATGTTATGGAAATCGTCGGGATTGAGCGCGTTCAGGTCCTCCCCGAGATTCCAGAGCACGAAGGTGTCGATGTCATCGCCTTCCATCACAATAAAATCTTCGTAGACCTCTTTTCCATACTGAAACCACGTGTCGGCATCCTCCCGCTGTCCATTGAGGTAGAGGTCGCGCACGGCTCGGAAGAGAAAGTTTCGATGCCCTTGGGAAATGTGCTCAATCCTCTCCGGGTCCTCCGTCATCATCTGAAGGTAAGTCGCGTTGGCTTTCGGGATGATCCGCACATTGGGGCCGAACTCAAGTTTCCCCAGAGCTTTGTTCTCAATCACCTTGCCTCGCCGCGAAGCCAACTGCATGGACTGATAGATGATTCGACGCAGAGGCAAAACACTCGGCGCATGCGCCTTGCGCATGCCGTCCATGGCCCAGTAGATCGCGTGCGTTTCGGGCAGGCGCCAATCCAGAGGGCCGTATTTCTCATCCACAGTTTTCATCAGGCGGACGTCCATCTTGTTTAACTTCCGCATCGTGCGCTCGGATTCGATCGCCGCTGCGGATTGTGGAATGATCTCAATCTGGTCGCTCAGGAAAACCAACGCGTGATCGAGAAACTCCGACTCCTGATCCTCGGACAGTTTGTCTTTGTCCCACAAGGGCTCCAGATAAACACGGAGCTCGGCCAATTCGGCGCTCCGACTTTCAAGATCCTCCGCCGCGAAATCCAACACCATTTTCTCCGCGCCATCGAACACGCGGAAATGCAGGCTGGAGTTGTCGACTCCATTTGTAATCCTGGCGACGATCACCTCATTGATTCCGGTTCTCGGAATCGCCGTGGCATTGGGAAAGTCTGCCATCCGCGGCTTCCACGGAATGAGGCTGCCGTAGTCGGGAAATCCGTTTCCATTCTGGAGTGTAAGACCCGTGATCGCCGTAATGGCGCCCAGGATCGCAGCCTTGTGCCCCACAGTTAATGCGGGCTCTTCCCATAGACGGCCAAGATTTACGTTCAATCGCGCGAACTCGTTTTGTTTTTCTGGAAACGCCTTTTCTCCCGAGTCCAGAATCATTTGCCCCTCATTTCCGAACACGCGAAAATGCAGGCCCTTATCGGTTTTCAAAATGAAGAGAGAGCTTTCCCCCGACGTCGGCAGGTCAAACGCTGTGCCTTCAGTCACCAAATGAACCTCATACAGGTTTAAAATATTGTGCCACTCCCAGGCCCACCGATTCTTGAAATTCAGATGCGCCAGATCCGAAGTGCCGCCCATCTTGTGATAGAGGAAATAGCACAACTCCTCGTAGAGCGCCGGCTCGTGTGGATTGTATTGGATGCCTTCGTCGCGCAGCAGTTTCACGCCCGACATGATCCAGTGCCACTTGTCGTCGCGATTAGGAAACTTGACCGAGATGTTGTAGGTCATGTTCCAGGCCTGGATGCGCCAGACCTGTGAGTAATGCGGCTGCAACTTGGTGATCCAATCCGCGAGCTGCACCATTTCAAAAAACTTACTTTCCTCCTGCAGCTTGTTGGCGCGCATCCAAAGGACGTTTGAGATCAAGCCCCGAAATCCGCCCAGAGCGACCGTCGTGAACACCAACGCGGGCGGAGCGTTCTCCAGCGGCGTTACCCGGGTCAGCTCCATGTCGACGCGAGACTTGTTCATCGAGGTCTGCACCGCCGAAGTGCAACACAAGAACACCAGGACCAGGCATCCCAGAACCGGCTTGTAGAATCTGCGGTTTCTCATATCACATATGGCTCTGCCCCGTGGCCAGCTCGCGCCGCGTCAGGGCGACCATTCCGACGCCGCTGAAAAAGCCGCCCATAATGATTCCAATCTGGAACACCGCCTTGCCCAGTTCCCCCCAGGTGATGCTGCGGCCCTCGCTCAGGGATTCAATCGGCGAAAAACTCTCCACCAGATTCACTATTTTCAGCGTCACGGCGAAAAAGGTCACGACAAACGGATCCAACAGCCCTCGTTCGACTGCGCCGGTTTCATGATTCGACGCGCCCGTGGCGCCCTTCTCCACCACCGACGACAGCGTTCCTCCGGAGAGCCCCACAATCAGGACGCCCATTGAAAAGAAAGCCGCCACGGGAAAGGAAAGCAAACTGGAAGCTGCAAGGCCAATCGTGGCCAACAGCGCCAGCCAAAGGAATATGATCGCCATTCCCCGGAAGAAGTTGCCGGCGAATCCATGCTCCCGAAACAGCACCTCCAAGCCGCCATCGATGGGAATCAATAAATCCGACTCGTTGAGATTGCTGAATTCAATGCGAAGGTTGCCTTCATCATCGAGCAGGTTGGGCGGCAGCGTAATCGTGTTGACGGTATTGGCGGGCAATTCGACCGAGCGAGATCGCGATTCTGTCGCCCCGGGAGGCCCCACCACGATATCCAGATAATAGACGTTGTTCTTGTCCTTCTTTGTAGCGAAGAACTTCAGCTTCATGAACAAAGGCAGATCCTTCAGATTGTCCTTCACGTCCGTCAACCTCAGATTCAGCACTCGCGTATGCCCCGAGGGAAGCACTTCATCCTGCGCCTGCAGCGCGGCCAGAATGCTCCCCTTCGCCACTTGCTCGGGCACTTCCTTCGTCGCTGCCTCGTTTTCCAACAGCATCGCCTGATAAGTCTTCTCGACATCCGGCGCGTAGTCGATTTTCGGCATGCGCACCACACCGCGCCCAACCAGCACTTCGTTCTCCAGCACCTGGCGCTCCAACACGGTGAGCTGGCTTGCCCGATGTTCGATCATCCCGACCAGAACGCAGCCGGCAAAGCCAAGCAACATCGCATTGAGCGTGAGAATCCCGATCAGCTTGCCCAGCCAAATCTGCCAACGGGCGACAGGTTTCACGGCCAGGGTCTGAATCTGACATTCATCAATGTCGCGAGCCAGGGCCCCGCAACTCAGCCACATCGTGAACACGGCCATGAGAACCGTGATCGACCCCAATGTGTAGGTAAGCAGAATTCGAGTGAGTCCCTGCGCAGTGCCGTCGCTCTTAAGCCCCATCGGCAGTCCGATCACGATCAGAGCCAGAGCGACAATGATGGCGATGAACAATTTATAGCGAAAGGCCGACTTCATGGTCAGCCAGGCGATCGCCGCCAACTGATGGCCCAAGACTATCCGCGCCAGCAAGCCAAAGACGCCAAGTTTCGCGGTCGCTTTGGAAAGCAAATTTCTCAGAGGGGATGGCGATTCGGAATCCATGACACGAGAGCCCCGGCGGACTCAGTCCTTCGGCTTGTTCAAAAACGATGAAAGCTTGTCGTTCGCCTCGTCAAGTTTGGCCTGCGCCTCTTCGGTCGGCGGGGGCGGCGCTTTCTCTGCGGCCGGCTCTGGTTTGGCGGAGGCCAATTGAGTCAGCCGGTCGTGATCCACCGATTCGTCGGCTGCCTGCTTCGCCGCGGAGGTCGCTGCCGCCTTGGCCGGCTCCTCTTCGGCGGCGGCGCCGCGGGTGAGGCGCTCCAACACTTTGTCAGTCTGCGGAGCCACGGTGATTTTTTCAGCCTCGCCGCCCCTCAGATAAGGAGCCACCGCGCTGCCAGAGGTCGCGCCCGAGGTTTCGGCTTCAGCCTCCTTGGCCCGCTTCACGACCCCGAGGAAATAGCTCTCCAGGTTCTGGGTCGGGTTGTCCACCCGCACAGCGCCTTCGTCGACATCCGCTCGAATTGTGGCGAGCACGCGCTGCAAAGTCTCTTTTGGCAGCACGGGAGTGGAAATCTGAATCGTGTCCGGCTCTTTCAGCAGCTCCTTCAAAGTGCCCATGGCCTGCACGCGCCCGCCGTAGTAAATGACCACGCGATCGCAGACATCCTCCACATCAGAAAGCAAATGGCTGCTGAGAATCACGGTCTTACCGCGCTCGGAAAGGGCCAGGATCAAGTCCTTGATCTCACGGCAACCGATCGGATCCAATCCGGAAGTCGGCTCGTCGAGAATCACCAGATCGGGATCGTTGATGAGAGCCTGCGCCAGTCCGATACGACGCTGCATGCCTTTGGAAAACTCGCCCACCAGACGATTGCGCGCATTCTTGAGTCCGACCATCTCGATCAGCTGATCGGCCCGCTCCTGCCTCTCTTTGGACTCCAACTTGAAGAGACTGCCAAAGAAATTGAGCGTCTCGTCGGAGTCGAGGTAGCGGTAAAGGTAGGACTCTTCCGGCAGGTAGCCAATGCGGGCCTTGGTCCCCACATGGCGCGGCGACTGGCCGAACACTTCGATATGACCCTTGGTCGGATAAAGCAGACCGAGCATCATTTTGACCGTGGTGGTCTTGCCCGATCCGTTCGGACCCAACAATCCCAGCACTTCGCCCTTGCGGACTTCGAAATCCACGTCGTTCACGGCCCGTGCCTTATGTCGTCCCCAAAAGTCCTTGAATACTTTAGTCAGGCCTCGGGCGACGACCACGTGCTCGTGTGGTTCGGCAGCCGCGTCGATCGGCTCCGGTTTGGGTTCTTCCACGGAAATCATATTTTAATCCAGGTTGACTCAGTTAATTGCACTCAATAGGCCCCGTCCGTCCCGCATGGCTCTGTCACTTGCAGCTCGATTCGCAAAGCGGATCGACCGGCGCGAGACCGCGCGTCGTCAGGTCGTGGCTGCAGCCGCAGCCGGCACGGGCGGCGGTTTCACGCTCTCGTCGGCCTCGCCTTCCGGCTCTTCACCCGATTTAAACGGCTCCAACTCCTCGCCCTGACGCACCAGGCGGGCGCTGTTAAACACGACCAGCAAGGATCCCGCGTTGTGCATGATCGCCGCCACAATCGCATTCACATAGCCCATCGCCGCCAACACCAGGCCGCCGATGATGAAGAACACGCCAAAAAGGAAATTCTGGTTGATGACCGTGCGCGTCATCTTCGACAGGCGAACGAGAAACGGCAGCCGGCGCAAATCGTTGTTCATCAGGGCGATCGTCGCGCTGTGAATCGCCACTTCACTGCCCGCCGCGCCCATGGCAATGCCAATATCGCCCGCCGCCAGCGCCGGAGCGTCGTTGACGCCATCGCCAACCACCGCGACTCGATAGCCTCGATCCTTCATCTGCTTCACAAATTCCACTTTATTCTCCGGGAGGCACTCGGCCACGACTTCCTCACAGCCGATCTCCTTAGCCACGCGCATGGCCACCCCTTTGAGATCGCCCGACACCATCGAGATCCGACGCACGCCTTGCTCCTGCAGGTCCGCCAACGCTTCCTTGGCCTCCTCGCGAGTCTGATCCTGCAGCCCGACCCAGCCGATGAATTTGCCGTCAACCGCGACGTAGATGAGGCTCACGCCCTCGTCTTCATTCACATCCACCTGCGACTCGAATCCGCTCGCGACACCGTTGTCCTTGAGCCAGGCCGCGCGGCCGACGAGTACATTCGAGCCGTCCACCTTGGCCTGAACTCCGCGTCCGGCGGTCTCTTTGAAATCTTCCGGCTCCACCAGGGGAACGCCCGCCTCCTCGGCGATCCGCGCCAATGCCTTCGCGGTTGGGTGATTACTGTATTTTTCCGCCGACGCGGTCATTCGTAAGAGTTCAGCGGGCTGGATCCCCTCCGCCGGGGACAAACGGCTTACGGCCAATTCGCCTACGGTGAGCGTCCCGGTTTTATCGAACACGAAGGAGTTGATTTTGGCCGCCACCTCAATGTCCTCAACCTTCTTGATCAATATCCCCAGCCTCGCCGCGGCTGAAAGAGCCGCCACCATGGCCGAAGGCGTCGCGAGAATGAACGCGCAGGGACAGGCGACAATCAGCACCGCGACCACGCGGTTGATGCGCTCCTGCAACTCGAGATCGCCGGTAAACGCCCAGACCAGCGCGCCGATCACCAGGACCAGCGGCGTGTAGTAGTGCATGTACTGATCGATGATTCGCATGATCGGCAGCTTCGTCTTCTCCGCCGCCAAAATCAGATCGCGCACGCGGCCCAGAGTCGTGTCCGTGCCCGCCCGCGTAATTTCAATTTCCAGCACGCCGGTCAGATTCTGCGTGCCTGCGAAAACCTCGTCGCCTGGCTCCTTGTCCACCGGCAGAGATTCGCCCGTGATGTTCGCCTGGTTGAACGACCCCTCGCCGTTGACGATCTTGCCGTCCGCCGCGACGTTGTCGCCGGGGCGCACTCGAATCACGTCGCCGACCTTCAAATCACCGGCTGAAACTTCCTCCTCGTCATCGCCCTTGATGCGACGCGCCTTGGTGGGCGTCAATTTGATCAGGGATTCGATCGAAGCGCGGGCGCCGTCGGCCGTGCGGGTTTCGATGATCTCGCCCATGAGCATGAAGAATGCGACGATGCCCGCGGTCTTGTAATCGCCCGAGGCGAACGCCGCCATGATGGCGATCGCGACCAGTTCGTTAATCGTCAGGTTGCCCTTCCAGATATCCCGCCATGCGGTCATGACAATGGGACCGCCAAGAATGACCGCGCCGATCGCGCCGCTGACCGAGGCAACGGCGCCGCCGCCGGCAAAAATCCAATCCACGAGGAATGCATTTACGACGAAGATCAGGCCAATAAAGGTCGTCTGCAGCTTGATCGGCGTGTGCTCGTGGCCGCAGTCGTTGCCATCCGAGTCATGATCATGGTCGTTGTGATCGTGATCGTGGTTGTGATCATGGTGGTCATGATCGTGATCGTGATGATCCGGATCCTTTCGGGAAAGCAGTGAAGTGACTTGCATGGGATTCTCGAGTTCAGGTTTGGCTCACGCCGCTAATTTTTAACCTTCGGCTTTTCAGGCTCGCGGCTGAGACTCAACCTCAGTTCGGGGCTCTGTCCGGAAACTGCTTGAGGGATGAAGAAAAGGTCTTGCACATTGGTCAGCGAGCTCTTCATCGTTTCGATCATCAGCCGCTTGGTATACAGGTCGCGGTTGGCCAGGAAGTGCGGCAATTGATCAGTAAAGTAGGCGGCGTCAGCCTGAACGCTCTGAACCGTCGCCCGACTTCGCCCGATGGCCGCGCTGATCACCGCATTAGATTCACCTACTGCGCGCTCCAGGGTCTCCCGCGAGAACCCCTTCGCCTCATTGATCGTTTTGCTTCGTTCCTGCTCGGACTGTTGAACCTCTTCGAATTGGAGTTTGGTCGCCAGCGGCGGGATTTTTTTGACGTCCACATTTTCGATTGTGACCCCCAGATTCAACCGATCGATCAGGGTGTCGATTCGAAGCGCCACCGTTTCCTCGAAGGTTTGAATAACATCTTCGCCCCCAAAGAGAGCGTCGTCCGCCTTCATTCGCGCCGAAGCGTAGAGGATGGCGTTGTCCAGCACATTGGTCAGTGATTCCGCCCCGTCCTCAAAATTGAATATGAAATCAACCGGATTGGAAATGCGATATTTTGCGGTCGCGCGAACATGAATGATATTGTGGTCCGTTGTCAGCGTATAGCCATGTTGCCCCGGCGGCAGCTCCATAAATTCTCCGATGTTCGTCTCATCCGCGGTGTCAATCTGCTCGTCCGTGAGCCCCCTCAACCAGCCGACTGTCGAACGGACAGTCCGGCTTTCGCCGACGGGAATTTTGACCACTTCATGGATTGGATAGGGCAAGGCCCAGACAATGCCGGGCTGGCGTACGGTCGTGCCATCGGATGCGGCGACCACTTTCCCAAATCTCAGGATGACGGCCTGCTCGCCCGGCTCAACCTGTTTCATGCAGGAAAAAACGGCTCCCAACGCCAATATGGCGACCAGCGCCTTGACGAAGTGAAAGCTGCGCTTGAGCGCGTGGGACAAGGCCATCGTGCCCGAATCCTCAATCACCTTGCCCTGCTCAAGAGCGGGCTCCGATGTTGGCTCAGGCTCCGGCGTCGGCTCGGGTTTCGAAGCCGGCGGCGACTTGGGATCACCCTTGTCGGGGTCGCCTTTAGCTTGGTTGTCTTTTTCGTCGTCGCTCATCTTGAGTGATAAAAATGTTAATCGGCCAGGTTCCTACTTCGCGTTGTCGCGATTTCTTGAGCCGCTCTGAAGGATTCCTAAAGCCGGCGTGTCGGGACCGAGAATCAGCGTGGTCTTGCCCTTCATGACTTCCTTGAAGGCGTTTACTTCGAGAATCAGCATCGCGAGTTCCTCATTCTGGGCGAACACGGAGTAGGCGGCGGCGGCCTCCTCGTCAGCTTTGCCTTCAATCCGGCGAGCCTGGCCATTCGCCTCGGCGAGAATTTCCGAGCGTTTGCGATTCGCCTCGGCGCGAATCTCCGCCGCCAGGGCTTGCCCCTCGCCGCGAAACTGACTGATCAGAACGTTGCGTTCCTGAATCATACGCGTGAAGACGTAGCTGGTTACCGTCGTCGGGAGGCCAATGCGCTTGATGCCCAGCACGGTCACCTCGATGCCGTAATCGGCCTCCGCCTGAGCCCGCACTTTTTCAAGAATGTCCTTCTCGATCTTGTCGAATCCCAATTGAGACGCGTCCGGGGAAATCAAATCCAGGAAATCGCGCTTGCCGATGACGGTCATCTTGGCTCCCTCCACCAGATTCTCCAAACTCTCCTCCGCCTTCTCTTTGTTTCCCTGATCGAAGCGTTGGAGGAAGATTTTGGGATCGCCAATGCGCCATCCGACAAACAGTGAGACCATGAGCATCTTCTCGTCCCTCGTCGGCAACTGCGAAAACTTGCCTTCGAAGCTCTGCATCCGATTCTCCAGCTTGTAGACCTTCTGAATGGGCGCGGGCCACCGAAAATAGAGCCCCGGTTCGGTCTTGGTTTCCTCGAATTTGCCAAAGTTGGTAACCACCGCGACCTGGGTTTTCCGAACTTGGAACGTAAACAGCAGCAACAGGAATATCACCACCAGCACGCCGGCGGTGATTAGTGTGTACGGATTCTTTTTCATGACTATGCAATGCAATGCGATTCAAGCGTCTGCTTCTATTTCTTATCCTTCTTGCCGTCGGGAGCATCCACCTTCAGGTCCATCAGGTCCTTGTGGTATTTGTCCTCCAGATCGATCGTGATGATGTCGGTCGTGTTGGTCACTCCGAGAATGTATTTGCGCGCCTTCCAGGTCGAATCCGCCAAGGCGTGCAGACGAGCGCGCTTGGTGAAGACCTCCGGCGCCGCCGTGAAACCCCGGATCTGATTGGTGAAGCGCGCGGCGATGGAAGAAGCCTCGATTGTGCGGGACAGTTTATAGGCTTCCGCCTGGGAAATTACTCGGGTCGCTTCGGCTCCGGCCTTGGGCAGCACGTCCGCCGCATAGGCCTGAGCCATTAAAATCTCACCCTCGCGCTGCTGAATGGCGTTATTGACCTGCTCGTAGGAACCCGCCACTTTGCCGTCATCCGCAGTGCCGATCGGCGGATGAATATCCGACATTCCCACGAACACGACGCGAATGCCCAGTTGAACGTCTTCCGCCCGCTGCTGAATCCGCTTCTGCAATTCCTCCGCGGCCGCCTCGCGGCCGGCGGTCATCAGGTCCATGAAATCGACGTTCACGCAATAACGGACGACCTCCCGCGTCGCGAGCGATTGCAGCAGAGCGGCGCCATCGGCGTGGCCGTATTCCCATTGCACCAGATCTTCGATCATGAAATGAACCGGGATGCTGGCGTTGATCAAATTCACCGGGATGGCCTTCATTGCGTCTGCGGCGTTGGGATCGGAGATGGCGTCCTGATCGACTTGCTCGTTGCTGGCGACGAGAAAATTGTACTCCTCATCGGAATGCGGCATGGTCCATACGCTCGGCTCGTTCGATTCATGCTCCCGCGGAATAAAACCAACATTGATCTTTTGAATCTGCCCCGGGTTGTGCCGGTAGATCTTCTCCACTGGCCACGGCCATTTGAAGTGTATCCCGGACTCCAGAACCTTTGCGTCTCGCACCGGTTTGCCAAAGCGCTCGATCAGCGCCTGCTCTTGGGGGCCGACGATGACCAAGGTTGACGACAATGACAGCGCGCCCAGTTGAAGCAAAACGATCCAGACCATCGCCTTCTCGAGAAACCGATAAAACCAGGTGTCCGATACTTTGAAGCCGAATTGATAGTCGATCGCCTGCGCCACCGTGCTGAAAATACCGCCCGGCTGCCCTAGTAGCCCCACCAACCGGCTGTCGTAGAGCAGATGCGCCACCTGCCCCTTCATCCGCGGGCGGTAGATCTCAAACATGAGCGCGATGAGCGTCTCCACTGCGACCAGCCCAAGCACCACGCTCAGGGCTCGCGCCACCATGATGTCGGCCTTCAGAATTCCAAAGTAGGCCATCGCCTCTACGATCGCGGCGATGAGGCAGACGAAGGAACTCAGCAGCATGAAAGAGCCGCCCGGACGAATCAGCCGATGATTCTCGAACCGGGCCAAGCTCGCCGAATATTGCCCCAGCAGGAAGAAAACGAGGAAGAACCCGGCGTAAAACGCTGTCGAGACCATGGCCCGTTCCACGTTCAATGGCCGCGGATCCGTGGACAGTCCGTAGATCATCCAGATGGCCAGGCACTCCAAAATCAACAGGATGATCGTGAAAGCGGGCACGAAAAACCGCTCAAATTGTTCACGTGAGCGCTTGGATTCAAACGAATCTCCGTCTTGAGAAAACAGTGTGCTGGAGTCTTTCGCCTTCGAAAGCTCGTCAAATTCCATTTTTTCCAGCCGCTCCCGCGCCTCCAGTCGCATTTGAAAAGTGGACACGACGCAGACCATGAAGCCCAGGCCGATGAAGATTGACGCCGACAACGCCGAAAGCGATTGCGCATAGCTGGCCGTCCACCAACTGAACACCCCGATGAGGAGCATCGCGACGACGTTGATCAGTCCGATTCTTTGTATATTGCGATCCATGGGAGCTTCAGGTCAGTTCTCGGTCTTCAAACAAAATCAGGGCAAACGCCAAAGCGGCGCCCAGATAACCGATCATGTAGGCGGCGGCTTTTCCGATATAGGCCATGGGAACACCGGGGCCATACCCCAATGCGTCGGAAACCCAGAAAAGCTGCCAGTTTGGCAAAACCGTGTAAAGCACTTGCGCGACAAAGTTCCCGTCCTCCGCCGCCTGTCCGAACAAGTAGTCCGACATCATTCCGATCAGAAAAAAGATCGAGCAAATGGCCAATGTCGGGACCAGTTCGAACCGGGTCGAACACGCCAACGCCAGGCCCGCGAGCACCCAAAGGGCGAACAAGATCAGGAGCACGCCGCTCCAGAGCGACCAGTCCACGCCCGTTGCGCCGCCGGAGGTATTCACGTGCTCCGGCAATACAAAAATAATCACCACGAAGGCGACCGCGGTCAGGATGACATACAGGAACACCGCGTCCGCCACGAACGGGCGTCGCAGGAAGTAATTGCTCAGACCGGCCAGGGAATAGGCCAGGATCACGGAGCCGTAGTAAACAGCGAGGCCGGCGTTGTCCACGCTGCCATAGGCGTCGTAACCCATCCGGCTGGCCAACAGCACGGCAATGAGATTGGCGGAGGTCAGCAGGGCCAGGGCGCCGGCCAGTCCCACATACTTCGCCAGCAGGAACTGGGCGCGACCGACCGGTTTGGAAAGCACCGCCAACGCCGTGCCAGTGCGAATCTCATGAGCGACTGAGGACGACGCGCTCATGACCGCCCCAAACAAGCCAAAGACCAGCGTCACCGCAAAGGTCGTATCCTTCACCATCTTCAAATCGTCGCCAAACGCAAAATAGGGAACGCTCGCCAGAAAAATGCAAAAACCCGCCGAAGTGGTCATCAACAGGAGAAACACCGGTTGACGCACCAACTCCATGAAGGCGTTAAATGCGATTGAGGTAGAGCGAGTCATATCAGTCAGTTACGTTAGGGCGCGCATTCTTCAAAACGTTCAATCTCTTTGCAACCGTAGAGCATCGCCATTTTGGGTGATGATTTCCCGCGCCAATTATTTGCAAAACTCCGCTTTTCCAGGTCTCAACAGGACCCGGCTGGAGCAGTGAACAGGAACCATCGACATCGGATGGCGTCGGGGGCAAACCTACCGACCTGGCGACTCGGAACAATGAACACGGCCCGAGACCGGCGCCGCCGGAAGCGATGGATCATTCAGGCAGGGCCATTCACCAGCCGTTGGCCCGCAAGACGTCTTTGATCCGCACGGGCCTGCCGCCCTGCGTCGAAATTCTCATTTGCGCTGGACCGCCCCTTTCCGATATACCCCGAGGATGACGAATCGGTTTTCCCTCGCCTTCACCGCCGCCTGCGCGGGCCTCGCCCTCTCACTTACCG
>JBLHKZ010000075.1:0-21321 GCA_047618185.1 Limisphaerales bacterium | reverse complement strand
AAACCTTGAATAGCGGCCCAGAAGTGGCCCAGACAAAAAAAATCAACTCATGTGGCTTTACGTAACTACCTGCTACAGAAATGGTAGGCCCAGTAGGAATCGAACCTACGACCAAGCGATTATGAGTCGCCTGCTCTAACCGCTGAGCTATGGGCCCTTCGAAGGGCGACACAGTAGCGCAGCCTTGCGCGGTTTGTCCACCGCCTTGCGCGAAGCCCGGGACATAACCCAGTCATCCTGCCTGTCCGGACGACGGGGCTTTTCGGGAAAGCGTCCTTGGACGCGGAATGCAGGCAAGATGCCTGCGTTACAGCATGCCTCCTCCCTCCCCGCGACGCTCGAATCATTCGTGGCGCAGGGCCTCGATCGGATCGAGGTCGGCCGCAGACGAGGCGGGGTAAATGCCGAAGAGAATGCCGATGGCGCCGGAGATACCGAAGGCGACCAGCACGGAGGTCACGGTCACAATCGTTTTCATGTCGGCGAAGTGTTCCACCGCCGCGGGAATAATCACGCCGAGGATTACGCCGATAACGCCTCCTCCCACCGAGAGCACCACGGTCTCGACCAGAAACTGCGTGACGATGTCCCGTTTCTTCGCCCCCAGCGCGCGGCGCACACCGATCTCCCGCGTTCGCTCGGTCACGGTCGCCAGCATGATGTTCATGATGCCAATGCCGCCGACCAGCAATGAAATAGCCGCGATCGAGCCGAGCACGATGTTGAACATGCGCTTGGTCTCCTCCGCCTGACGGAGCAGCTCCAGCGGAACGATCACCTCGTAATCGATCTTCTCGTGAAAGCGCCCGAGCACGGTTTTCACCTGCGGGTCGGCCGATTCCACGTATTTCGTATCTTTCATCTGCAGGCGGATTTCATGCAGTTCGATCCGCTCGGCGCTGAAGCTGCCGGCGCCGCGCTTGATGATGGTCTCGCCAAAGCGCTTTCTCACTGTCGACAGGGGCAGATAAATATTGCTGTCCAACGGCTCGCCGTCGTTCGTACCCCCCGTTGCGCGCTGTTCGGGCATGTTGGTCTCGCGCACCAAGCCCACCACCTGGTAATAGACCGAGCCCACCTTGATGGGCTGCTCCAGCGGATTCTGATAGGGGAATAAACGCTCGGCCAGGCTCACCGTGATCGCGCAGACATTGTGCTGTTGTCGTTCGTCGGTGGTGGTGAGAAAACGCCCGGCAACGATATCGAGTCCGACAATTTCGGCGTAGAAGGGAAAGGTGCCAATCACCTGGCAGGGAAGAAAGCTGCGGGAAAAGCGGACGTTGTCCCGAATGATTCGCATCGGCAGCACGCGATCGACGCCGGGAATTGTGTCCCGCAGCCGCAGCGCGTCGTCGTAGGTCAGGCCGTATTCGAGCACGAAGCCGCCGCTGCCGCCGGCCGATTCCTGTTCGTCCTCAGCCGGCTTGACGCTGCGAAGAATAATGTTGTTGCTGCCCAGCCGCTTGATCGCCTCCTGCGCCTCGTAAGACGCGCCCTCGCCGATCGCCAACATGGCGATCACCGAGCAGACGCCGAAGATGATGCCCAGCATGGTGAGGCCCGAGCGCAGCTTGTGCAGCAGCAGGCTCTTGATGCCCAATTGAACGGTGCGAAGAAATCGAAGGGAAATCATGGAAGACGTGGGGAACGGAGTGATGGAGTTTTGGAGTGTTGGGGCCAAGGCGCCCGCCCCTTCGACACACGGGTTCCATTTCTTGGGTCGCCCGACCGCTCAAGCTCCATCACTCCATCACTCCAACACTCCGCACCCGGGGCGCGGAGCGTCGTCATAATTGGATAAAGTGCGGAGCGCATGAACTTCGGACGGGGTGGCTACGCGTTGGCGGCTTCCATGAAGCGGGATTTTACCATGGGAGGAATCGGGCGATTCAGGACGTCGCGATCGATATCGCCGTCCTTCATGTGCACGACCCGGTGAGCCCGCTCGGCCACATCGGGATCGTGCGTCACGAGCACGATGGTTTTGCCGTTGGCGTTGAGATTGTCGATGATTTCCAGAACTTCCTGGCCGGTCTTGGAATCCAGGTTGCCCGTCGGTTCGTCCGCGAGAATCATTAGCGGGTCGTTGACCAGGGAGCGGGCGATGGCGACGCGTTGCTGCTGACCGCCGGAGAGTTCCTTGGGCCGGTGATCCAGCCGATCGCCCAGACCGACCAGCTTCGCCAACTCGGCGCAATGGTCGTAGCAGTCATTCAGATCGACGCCCTGATAGAACAGCGGGACGTGAATGTTCTCAATGACGGTGAGTTGGTCGATGAGATTGTAGGACTGGAAAATGAAACCGAGTCGCTTGCCGCGATTCACCGACAACTCGTCGTCGGGCATCGTCGAAACGTCCTGCCCGCCCAGGTAGTATTGGCCTTTCGAGGGACGGTCGAGCATGCCCAGAATATTCAGCATCGTGGATTTGCCCGACCCCGACGGCCCCATGATCGCCAGATAGGTTCCTTCGAGGACGTCAATATTGACGTCGCGAAGCGCCAGCACTTCGACATCGCCCATGACGTATTTCTTTTGGATCCCCTCGATCCGAATAATGGCCTGATTGCTCACGACAGCTTTAATAAATGAGCCAAAAAGGATTAACGATCGCCGCCGCCACGTTTTCCGCCGCCGCCTTGTTGTCCGCCGCCCTGACCGCGCGGGCGCTCGCCTTTCTGGCCACCTTTGGAGCCTCCCCTGGCGCCGCCTTTGGAACCGCCTTTTTGACCTCCGGAATAAGCCGCTCGCATAGCCTTCTGTTCAGCCTCACTGAGCTTGCCGTCCTTATCTTTGTCAAAACGTTTCATCATAGCCGCGCGATCAAAGCCGCCCTTGCCTTTGCCCCCGTCCTGCCCCTCACGCTTCTGGGCGCTGTCTTGTTTGGTCTTTTGTTGATCGGCCTTGATTTGCGCCGGGGTTTGCCCCTTGGGCAACGCCTCGCCCTCGCCCACGAAGGTATCTTCCATGCCCTCGGTGGTGGCGTCGAGCGGCGGTGAGAGCAGAATCTTGTCGCCTGGACTCAGTCCCTCCTGAACCTCGATGAACTTGTGATTGAACATTCCTACAATGACGGTCACGGGCTCGGGACCTCCGCTTTTCTGCACGTAGCAGACTTGCTTGCCCTGATGCGAGGTCACGCATTGCACCGGCACTTTTATCACATCCAGCAGATTGGTGATGATCACTTCCGCCCGCGCAGACAAGCCCGGTTTTACATCCGGCAACTTGTCGTCGATCAGAATCTCGGCGGCGTAGACCTTCAGGTCGGGATTGGAAAAACGGCTTTGCTGGTCCGGCATCGTGCTGACCTTGCGCACGTGAGCCTTGAACCGTTCGTCCGGGAAGGAATCGAGCACCACATAGGCGGGCATTCCGTGACTGACTTGATTCACGTGCGTTTCGTGCACTTTGATGCCGACCTTCATGTGGGAAATATCGGGAAGAATGATGATCTCCTGCCTTGAGCGAACGCTGGCGCCCTCTTCGATCATGGTCTGGCTCTGCGATCGAAAACTGACGAAGGGATAAACGATCAGGCCATCCTCAGGCGCGTAGATTTTTGCGGCGATGATCTGATCTTCGAATTCCTTGAGCTTCTTCCTTTGCAGCTCAAGCTTGGTCGTGGAGGAGGTCACTTCCGCCTCGGACTGCGCCTTGCGACTGTCCGCCTGTTGATTGGCGCGTTCCAAGTCCGCATTCGCCTCTTCCAGGTCCGCCTCGAATTGACGGACCTGCTTGGGATTGTCGTATTGCTGCAGCAGCCGCTTGGCCTCGGTCGCCTGTTCCAGTTTCACCTTGGATTGCGTGAAGGTCAGTCCGTTTCGCTCCATCGTATTGCGCGTCTCGTAGCCCTGTGCGTGAAGTTTTTTCGACCATTCGAGCGTGTCCTCGTCGATTTTCATTTTCTCCTCGGCGGTAAGGATGTTGGCGGTCGCGTCACGCAGGGCCTGCGGCCAATCGCCGTCCTTGTATTTCTCGAGGTCGACCTTCGCGAATACGACTTTGAGCTCGGCCGCCTTGATCGTGCTGTCGTTGACGCTCACCTGGATTTTCAGACTCTCCTGCGCCTGGGTCAGCGCGAACTCCGCGCTCTCCACAGTGAGATTTTGCTCGTCCAGCCGGTCTTCGATCTCCGAGACATCCAGCTCGCAAAGCAAGTCGCCCTTCTTGGCGTAGCCGCCCTCGGGCACGATGCTGACGATCTTGCTGCTGTATTTCATCTCGTTGCGAATGCTGACCTGGTTGACCGCCTCCAGCGTCCCGCCTTCGACAATGGTCACAAGAAACGAGTCTTTCTTCACGACATGGTAATCCAGCTCGTCGGTCTCCTCGCCGGAGGCGCCGAACAGCATGAATAGAATCAGGGCCGAAGCGGCGACCGCGACGCCAATGAACAAGGGTTTACGATTCCTGCTTTGGGTGTCGGATGGTTGGTTCATAACGATTATTTGAAAAGTTCTTCCGGCGGGATGAGCTCTCCCGACACGTCGGGTTGAAGCTCTTTCGCTGCCGGTTCAGTTGCATTTTCTGCCAGAATCTGGGCTTGCAGCCAAAATTTTTCGGACGAAGTCTCAATGACGCCAACGTCAAGCCGCAACTGCAGGCGGTCCCGCAAGACATTGACCAAGGTCGTGACGAGAGCGTTTTCCGCCCGAATCAGGTCATTCTGGGCGTCGATTAGCGTCTGCGGATTCACCTGGCCCGCGTCTGCCCGCAGTTTTTGCTCCGCTTCACGTTCCTTGGCGTTCTCCACCTCCAGAAGGTTGTTCTGGTAGATATTACGGTTGCCCTCGAGATTCCGCAACCCCACCTCAATCTGATTTCGCTTCAGGTCGAGCGTGCGTGCCAAAGACCGAATCTCGCTCTCAAATCGAATCAGCGTTTCGCGGTAGTCGTTGCGCTCCCGCCAGCGATCAAAAGGAAGATCCAGGGTGAGCCCCATATTGGCTCGCACCTCGTCGACATTAAATTCGCGATAATTTTCCTCCTTGTCCCAGTCAAGGCTCGCCGAGGAATCGATGTCCAGGCCGGGCAGTAGATCATTTGCCGCGACGTTGATCTTCCGCTTGGAGTCCTCGAAGCGATCAATCTCATTGAGCACGTTCAGGTGGGATTCCACCGCAATCTTAAAGGCATCCCCAGCTTCCAACCGGATTTCCTGCATGCCCGCGGCCTCCAGCTCGCGCAGGGCCGAATCGTCGAGGAAAACCTCAACCGTCAATGGAATACCCAATGTAACTTTGAAGCTGTCGAGGGAGTTCAGATATTGAATAACTGAGCTGATATACCTGTTTTTCGCCTGAAGTTCCGACTGAATCGCCAGTTGTTTCGCAATCGGCGCGTCCATGAACAACGAACGCTCCGAGGCGCGCTTGCGGGATACAACATTACTCTCGTAGTTCTTGTAGTTGTTGCGAATCGTGTCCTTCTGTCCAATCAGTCTGAAATAGTCATTTACGATTCCGACCGCGAATTCATTCTGAAAAAATGTGTAATCGCGGATCGCATAGACGAGACTTCGCTCCCCCTGGGTCAAGTTCTCCGAAACAATATCCCTGCCCGCCCCGCGCAACAGGGGCTGGCTCAGGCTGACGGTCAGTGTGTTGGCCAACGCGCGGCGCGGGTCGCCCGTGAGATAACGCACCAGATCGTTCGCCAGGGTCGCGCTCACGCGGCCGCCCGATTTCATGAATCGGCCGACGCGCGCCTGCGTGGCCGCTTCGCCCCGGATGGAGCCGCCGCTTTCGCGCTCAATATTTGGCGAACCGGTTAAACCAAATATGTTTGAGAAAGAATATTCCGTGTCGCTGAGACGCAACGCGGCGAAATAGAGATTCTCCTTCTCGGTCTGATATTCCCGGCTGAATTCCACCGCAATCTTGAGCGCATCCTCCAGAGTGAGGTTCAGTTTGCCCTCCTCCATTCGCTCCTGAATCAGCTCTGAGGCGAGGATCTCCTTGGGATCTCGATTCGAATAACGCGTATTGATGCTGAAATCGTCGGCCTCGCCGAAGATCTGCTTTTGCATCTCCGTGATCGAGGCATACATCTCCTTGTCGACCTTGTTCTTGTGGTAGGTCGTGCTGCAGCCCGCCGAGAAAGCGACGCACAATCCCGCAATCAGGGTTCGCGAGACGAATCCGTGTTTTTTCATCCTCGTCGCCGAGGTCCCTTTCGTCCTGCTCATGGAGGTCAATTAAGTCTTTGGAACAACAATTTGAGAATGCTCGGTTCGAAAAGCTTCCCGTAAAGAAACATCGGTTGACGCGCCCGCGCAAACTTCTATTCAATCCGCCCGACGCGTCTTTATTCCGTTGGTCGCCCCGTCCGGGAAGCAGACTCCCGAGATTGCCCAACTCCACAACCATCCGTCAAACGACGCCGAGTCCGCGAAAGTTACAGATAATCCGCATACGTAGTAAATCGGAAAATGACCCGCGCCGACGTTTTTCGCGGACGCCCGAAAGTTGCGATTGCTAAAAGGCCGCCCCCCGCTTAAACGATGAAGATCGTCGGCGGGAACGTCCCGGTCGCCAAACCGACCCAAGCGTGAATTCATCCAGCCAGCCGACCGCATACCGCATACATATTCAATGAGCAATCAAGTCACATCCGAAGTATTGGCCCAGGGCAAAATCGTCCGGGAACCCGTTGGCGACGAAAAAGGTTATTGGGTCGGCTGTCCCGCCGTCACCTGGGACGAAACCGACCAGGCCGTCTACCTTTGTTACCGCATTCGTCGGCCGCGAGGCGTTCAGCCGGACCGCGGGGGCGAGGTGCGCATCTGCAAATCCACCGACTTTGAGAATTACGAGGATGTCTGGACGATGACCAAGGACCAGCTCAACACCGCCTCCATCGAACGCAATGTCGTTCAACGCGGCCCCGACGGAAACTGGCGGTATTTCTCCAGCTATGTCGATCCCGAGGACGGACGCTGGCAAACCTCCGTCATCAAGGGCACCGCCAACATCGCCGAGCTGGACCCCGCCAACATGAAGCCGCTGTTTAAAGCCGGCGATCTTGGCCTCGAAGGCGTCAAAGACCCCTGGCTCATGAAGATCGGCGACACTTGGCACATGATTCTCAGTGTCGCCGTCGCCACATCCAATACCGCCGACGGTTCCCACGAAACCAACGATATCTTCAACACCGGCGAATGCGTTTCCGCCAGCGCCATCGCAACCTCGAAGGACCTGGACAACTGGGAATGGCAGGGCGTTGTCTTCAAACCCGAGGGCGAGGGCTGGGATCAGTATTGCCGCCGCATCAATTCGATCATTGAAAAGAACGGCCAATATTACGCGTTCTACGACGGCAGCGCGGGACACCACGAAAACTACGAGGAAAAGTGCGCCTTCGCAGTCTCGTCCGACCTGAAGAGCTGGAAATCGCTTTCTCCCGACGGACCGGCCTTGACCAGCCCCTACGCCTCCACCTCGCTCCGTTACATGGACTACCTCCAACACAACGGCAAACTGCATCTCTTCTACGAATTCGCCCGCGAAGACGGCGCGCACAACCTGCGAACCCACGAATGCGCGCTCGAGGATCTGCCTTTCGGATAAGCTCAATCCCGCCCCGCCACTCCCATGAAAAACCACCGCCTGCTTCGTGTCGTCATCGCAACCCTGGTCACGCTCATCGCCTCGCCAACCGTTCGTTCGCATGCTGCGGATCTGACGCCCGCGGAGATTTCCGCGCTGGGCAACAAATACATCGATCCGAGCGAGGCGACCGGCTCCTCCATGGCCGTGGTCGTCGGCGACACTCACCTCGCCCACACCGCGCTGATCCTGCCGCTGGATTCCAATCAGACAGTCCATGGCCTTAGCGACGCCGAGGCGCAGGCGCGCAAGGTCCTGCAGTTGCTCGCCTTCGCCCTAAAAAAAGCGGACACCGGAATCCCGCAAATCGCGAAGCTCAATGTCTACCTCGCCGACAGCCGGCATCTGAGCGCGGTGCAAAAGGTGATTTCCAACACCTTCTCCGGCAAAGGCAAACCCGCGATCTGCTTTGTCGTTGGCGATCTGCCCCACCCCAACGTGCTCGTCGGCATGGACGCCGTGGCGACGACTTCCACACCCGGCTCGAAGACGGTCATACGAGCGTCGTCCGAGGCCATCCACCAAGTGCACGGCCATTCGCACGTCGCCATTCTCCCCACCGGTTCGAAGGTCTACGTCTCCGGCCAGGCTGTCCGCGCCGGCGATCTGGCGACCTCGACCCGCAAGACCATGGAGCAACTTGAAGAAACGCTCCGGCATCTCGGACTGGGTTGGCAGAACGTCGTGCAAATCAAATCCTTCCTCCAACCGATGGGAGAAGTTGAAAAGGCGCGCGACGAGATCGGAAAATTTTTCGGAGGAAGCCCCGCGCCGCCGCTGGTGTTCGTCGAATGGACCTCCACGACTCCAATCGAAATTGAACTCATCGCCGCTGGCGGTCTCGCCGCCACGGACGCCGAAAGCGTGGAGTACATCACCCCGACTGGCATGAAGGCTTCGCCCGTGTTCTGCCGGGTCGTGCGCATCAACTTCGGCAAGAACGTCTACATCTCCGGCCTGCTCGGCGACAACACCGCTCAACCCGAATCTCAAGTGCTCGATATCTTCTCCGCCCTGCGCTACCTCTCCCGCAAGACCGGCAGTGACATGAGGCATCTCGTCAAAGCGACCTATTACGTTACCGACAGCGATTCCAGCGCCCTGCTGAATAAGATCCGACCCGAGTTCTACGACGCGGCGCGCCCGCCTTCCGCCTCCAAGGCCGCCGTAAAAGCCACCGGCTTCGAAGGCAACACCATCGCCATCGACATGGTCGCCGCCACGACCCGGTAGGGGGGACCGAGGAATTGCCGTGAACGTGTGGACGGAGCGGCGGCTCTAGAACCGGAAATCAAAATACAAAGCGGCAGAGGACAGCCGCAGTCCACGACGCTATCGCGCTTCCCAAAGATCGTCCTTGGTCCGACAGGTCTTGGACTGCGGCTGTCCTCTGCCGCTTTCTGGACGCGCCCCGGCACAATTCATTTCAATTCTTCAATTGATCTGATGCATATCCAGCTCGCTCATAAATCGCGACAGAACTTCATCATCCAATTGGCCCATTGCGTGGCTCAAACACAAAAAAAACGCCACGAGCCATGGTCTGACTCGCGGCGTCTTGTCTTGGTCCCTCTAATTCGAATCGCTCAGTTATCCGGCGATCTTGATCTTTCGCGGTTTGGCCTTCTCGGCCTTGGGCAAGGTCACCACGGCGACTCCATCCCGAACCGTCGCGGTCACGCCCTCTCCGTCGATCGAGTCGCCGAGCGTGAACTCCCGACGGTAATCCGCCTCGCGTGATTCGCGGTGCAAAACGGCTTCGTCATTCGGCCGCGTCCGCCGCCCGACGATGGTCAGCGTCTTGTCGTTCAACACGACTTCCAACGAATCGCGTCCGACGCCCGGCACGTCCAGGGTCAGCGTGAACGCGCTTTCGCCTTCGACGACATCCACACGGGGTCGAAGCCATTCCTGGCGACGCCCGGTTTCACACGATGCCGCCGGCGCGGTCGCGCAACAGCTCTCCGAATTCTTCTTACTTTCAATTACAGCGCTCATATTTTTTCTCCAATGAATCGGCCGGAGGGGAACTCCCCTCCGGCCGGGGTTTGATGGGTTTCCTGCTTTCGCTTAGTTCACTTTGACTTCGATCTGCTTCGGCTTCGCGATTTCCGCGATCGGCAGCGACACGGTCAGGATGCCGTCCTTATAGGCCGCTTTGACCTTCGCCTCATTCACCGGCTTCGGCAGCCGAACCGACCGGCTGAATGTCCCGAATACGCGCTCGGTGCGATGGACGCCGTCGATTTCCTTGCGCTCCTCGACCTTGCGCTCGCCGCTGATGGTGAGGACGCCTTCCTCAAAGGACACTTCAATGCCGTCCTTCTTCAGACCGGGCAGCTCGACCGTCGCGACAAAGCTCTCCTTGTCCTCGACCAGATCCAGCGCGGGAGTCCATCCCTCCGCGACTTCCGGCGAACCGGCGAACGCCGCAAAGGGCGCGTTGAACAGTCGATCGATTTCCTCTTCCAATCCGTTCCAGCGGCTCAATCCAAATCCGCCGAACCCTCTCGGTGTTCTCATTCTCATCAGTTTCATTTCTGTAGCCTTTCCGTTTATGGGGTTAATTGCTTTTCAGTTATCCGCCTTATAGCTTCGCCCGTGCCAGCCTGCGCTCACGCCAATTCGTTCGACGTAACATATTGAAAGACAATGAGTTTTAAATATTCCAGAAAAAGGATAGGAAGTGAATTGGCGACACTGCGTCGCTGAAAGACGTAGACGATGCCCCACAAATCGAGCCAACTTGGCACAGTGAAGAAATCCAATGCGGTCTGGCAACCGCAGTAGAACGCGATTCAGTCAGAACCAAAGCCCGCAGGAATTGTGTCGCCCCGAAATCGATCCTCGGCCCAAGGGTCGGCGGTGTCGGAGTAACCGCGTTTTTCCCAGTAGCCCGGCTGATGTCCGTCCACGAACCGGATCTCGCGCAGGAACTTCGCGCTCTTCCACGCGTAGAGCTTGGGGATCACCATTCGCGCGGGACCGCCGTGCTTCAAAGGCAACGCCTCGCCATTCAACCGCGTCGCGATGAGAACGTCATCGTCCATGCAGGCGTCGAGCTCCACGTTCGTGTCGTAGCCGTCGTAGCTTTGAAAAACCAGATGGGTCGCCTCTGGTTTCGGCTTCACCAGCTCGGCGATCGTGAAGAAGCCGACGCCGGCCCAGGTCACATCAAATTGGCTCCAAGTCGTCACGCAATGAAAGTCGCTGGTGTCCTCAAACTGCGTCAGCGCGTTCAGATCCTCCCAATTCAGTTCCACCGGATCCTCGACCAGGCCATGCACGCGCAGCCGCCATTCCTCGAGCGGCACACGCGGCTTCATCCCCAGGTCCAGCACGGGAAGATCTTTCACCTCATGCTGCCCCGGCGGCAGACGATCCGTCGAACGGACGGCCCGCTTCTCGGCGCCCGCCATCTTGCGCGCCCAACGCTCCTTCGCCGAAATCCATTTATCTTTCATCGCGCTAGAAAAACCTCGGAGCAACCACAGATGGATACAGATGCACACAGATAAGAAGGCGAATAGAATTGCACAGCCGGAATGGCGGGTTTGCTCCTCGTCCCGATTCATGGGTCGGAGCCCGGCCTGGGGACTCGATTTTCATCTGTGTGAATCTGTGTCCATCTGTGGTTGTTCTTCTGGCTTCAAGGCCGCCACACAAACGCCGTGATCGCTTGCTGCTCCCGAATAAACACTTCGTTGCCAACGACCGCGAGGTGCGCCCAGGTTTCCGCGTCAGCAATCTCACGCTCCGCCAACCGACGAAACTCCTTCGGATCCGCAGCGATGAGATGAAGCGTCCCTTCTGAATCCAACGCTAGAATGCGATCTCGATTGGCGACCAGCGAAGCGTAATTCGTAAACTTCTCGCTGGTCGTCCACCCGATCTCGCCGCTCTTCAGGTCGGCGCAGGCGAGGCGATTGTTCCGCAAATGCAAATAGGCATGCCCGCCCACGATGACGGGCGACGACATGTAGCCCTGTAATTTATTGTCCCAAAGTTTCTCCACGGCCCAGGCTTCTCCCGCCTTCGTCACACTCAAGTATTGGGATCGTCCGCCATAGCTGCTCATGAACACGCCATTTTCATAAACCACCGGCGTCAGCACGTTCTGATCGTGCGACGACTTGATCGGCGCGCTCCACAAGGTCTTGCCATCGGCCAGATCAAATCCGGCGAGCGACTTGCGGGTCTGCGCGACCAATTGCTCCCGGCCGTGGAGATTGGCCACGATCGGCGACGAAAAGGCGCTCAACGACTTCCCCGGCTTAGCCTCCTGAAAAACCCTCCAGACGGTCTTGCCCGTGTGTTTGTCGATCTTCAACACGGCGTCGGCCGCAAGCACGTAAAGCGCGTCACCGACCAACAAGGGAGAACAAACAAAGCCAAATTGCGGAATGGGCCGCTGGTGCCGCTCGGCGAGATCGGCGCGCCAGACCTCTGCTCCGCTTTTCGCGTCCAGGCACACCAGCACGTCCTGCATGCCTCCAACATAAAGCCGATCTCCATAGAAGGCCGGCGTCGATCTCGTCCAGCTCCCATTGCCGCGCGCGTAAAACGGCACCTTCATCGAGCCCTCCCAATCCGAACGCCAGAGCTGCTTTCCCGAGGCGCGATCAAAAGCGCGAACGACCTCCTTCTCTCCCGCTTCGGTCTCCACGGTGAACACTCTATTCTCCGACACGATCGGCCCCGAATAACCCGGCCCAATCTCCGCCCGCCAACTCTGCTTCAACCCGTCCAGCGAGTCCGGCCATTTGGGCCCGACAAATTGCCCGTCACGCGTCGGACCCCGCCACTGCGGCCAGGTGTTCGAAACATCCGCCGCAACAACGCTCGAAACGCAAAACGTCAGAGCCAAAATGGAAAATGATATACGTCGCATGAGTCCTAAGAGACCTGTTCCCCTGAATTCATCCCGCCCGTTTCAAAAAATCACTTCTTCTCGATGGCGTCATAGATCGCGCCTTTCAGCCCCCACTCCAGCAGGAACGAAAAAGGCGCGGTCTGCTCCATGGTCACCACAATCAAATCGTCCTTGGGCGACACCCAATAGTGCGTGCTCGCCAAGCCGCCCCAGCCGTACTCACCCACGCGCCCCTTCGGATCCCAGGCGCTGTTCGCGACCCGCACCGAAAACCCGAGCCCGAAACCGACGCCTCCACGTTTGACGCCGCCAAACGCGATCGGCATCGCTTCATCTGGAACCTGATTGACGATCATCATCTTAACCGTCTTCTTCTTCAAAATGCGGACATTGCCGAGTTTGCCGCCGTTCTGAATCATCACTAAAAAACGCATATAGTCGCGCGTCGTCGAAGCCAACCCGCCGCCGCCCGACAGCCACTTCCGCTTCGCCAGGTAATCGCTGTTGGAAACCTCGTCGATCACCTCAAACTTCCCTTTGCCATCCGGCGTATAATACTGCGCGAACCGATCGAGCTCCGACTTCGCCACCGCAAAGCCCGTATCCTTCATGTCCAACGGATCGAACATGCGATCCTGTAGAAACACGTCGAACGATTGCCCCGACCAGACCTCGACCAACCGACCCAGCACATCCACCGACAGGCTATAGATCCAGTCTGTCCCCGGTTCGTACATCAGGGGTTGCTTGCCCAGTTTGCCGGTCAACGCCACCAGGTCGGCGTTCATATTGCTGACCCCGGCCTTGCGATACTGCAGGTCCACGGGATGGTTACCGAAGAAGCCATAAGTCAGCCCCGAGGTGTGCCGCATCAAGTCGCGCACGGTCATCTCACGCTTTGGCGCGACGTTTCCACTCTTGCTGTAAACCTTTAGTCCTTTGAACTCGGGCAAGTATTTCGAAACCGGATCGTCCAGGCCAAATTTTCCTTCGTCATAAAGAATCATCGCCGCCGCGGTCGTGATCCCCTTGGACATCGAGTAAATTCTAAATATCGCGTCCTCACGCATCGGCTTCTTCGCGTCGACATCCATCAGGCCGTAGACGCCGAAATGAACGATCTTTCCGTGACGCGCGACCGCGACCGTCGCGCCAGCCAGCTTCTGCTCCGCAATAAGTCGATTCACGATGGCGTCGACCTTCTTCAGCTTCGCCGAGGACATGCCGACGGACTCGGGGGAAACCTTCGGAATTTCCGCGGCGCGAAGCCGCGGCGAAAAACTCAAGAGGGCAGCACAAACCGCCGCGACGGCTCCGAAACGAATAAATCTCTTCGCAAATTTCATGTCGGCATCAGACGCGATGAACGCAACGCAAGGCAAGCCAGAAAGCGTAGAGGACAGCTGCACTCCAGGACCTGTCGGACCGCAAACGGACTTTTAAAAACGCGTGAGCGTCTTGGACTGCGGCTGTCCTCTGCCGCTCTGAATCTCTACGGCGGTCTGTTCCCTATATGTTTATGCGATGTCGAACGATAATCGCGGCGCCTTGAAACCATCGCGAGATCGCGTAGTATCCGGCCTTATGAATCCCGCGACGCGCAAACCATTCTACCTGGCGTTACTCATCTCGATTTCCATTTCCGCCCTTGCCAACGCCGTCGACTCCGACGACACGCACTGGAAGAAACACGTCCTCCAACCCGCCAGCGAAACGCGCGGCATGATCAACACCGCCGTCGCCTCGGATTTCGACAAGGACGGACACATCGATGTGCTGGCCTCCTTCAACGGCGGCGTTGTCCTGCTGCCAGGTCCGGACTGGAAAACAAAGATCGCCGTCCATCAATTCCCCCTCCGCCGTCTCAAGCAAAAACCCTCCGGCGGCTGCATTCACAGCTGCCTCCTCGATGTCGACGGCGACGGCGACCAGGATTTCATCGGCTCCAACAACACCGTTTTCTGGCTCGAATGCCCCGACCAGCCACGCGAGCAAAAATGGATCTACCGAACCATCGACGACGAGATCAAAGGCACGCATTGCCTGATCACCGGCGATGTCGACGGCGACGGTGTTCTCGACCTCATCGCCAATTCGGGCCGCAATGAAAAAGCCACGAAATTTCCGCACTCGCTTACCTGGCTACAGGCTCCGAAAAAGGTGAAGAGCGCGGCGGCCTGGAAGCGCCATGTCTTCGCCGACAAGACCGCGCCGGGCGGATCCCATTACGCCGGCTTCGGCGACGTCAATGGCGACGGCCGTCCTGACATCGCCTACGGAGCCAAGGGCGGCGAGAACTTCCCTGACGGACAATGGTTCGCGTGGTGGGAAAATCCCAAAGACGGAAAACTGCCCTGGAAAAAACATGTCCTCTCGGACAAACAACCAGGCGCGTCGAACATCATCCCCGCCGATCTGAATGGCGACGGCCACATCGACTACTTCGCCACCCGCGGCCACGACAAAGGCGCGCTCTGGTTCAAGGGGCCGGACTTTCGCCCGATCGTCATCGACGCGGAGATCAACGGTCCGCATTCACTGGAACTGGTCGATCTTGATCGTGACGGCGACATCGACGCGGTAACCTGCGGCCGCCATGCCGACAGCATCGCGGCATGGTATGAAAACGACGGATCCGCCAACTTCAAGCGACACGTCATCGGCCGCGACCAGGGCTCCTACGACACCCGAACCGTCGACCTCGACAACGACGGTGACCTCGACATCCTCATCGCCGGCCACGTCAGCAACAACCTGGTCTGGTTCGAGAATCCAGATTCAACGCCCGCGCACGCTACCCGCGAACCGTCAAACTGACCGAGTGGATCTTGTTGCCGCCGGATTTGGCGAAGGGCCGGGGCATCGGCTGCGCCGCGCCGTTCTTGTCGATCGACCGACAGCGCAGGTCGTATTTGCCCGGCGCCACATTCGGCAGCAACGCGGCCCAGTGCGCGAGCGTGTAACGGGGCGGCCATTCGATCGGCCGGCCCGACTCATTAATCTGCCCCGGGATCGCCGGCAGCTTGCCGCCAGGAAAGTCGCCGCCCCAATTATCAGGCGGCGGCAGAATTTCCGCGTCCTTCCAATCGGCCGTCTCAAAATAGCGATCGCCCGAGGGCAACGGCTTGCCATCGGAGTTCAACCAATACTGAACCTTGCTCAACCCCGACTGCCCCGCCTGCGCCACGCCGCTGATCGGAATCGGCTGGCCGGCCCTCGCCGACTTCGGCCACGAGATCAACCGCGCAAATGTCTTCATCCGGCTGTCGATGTCGTTGTTCTGTTTGGCGTAGGTGTCGTTGGCCTGGTGGTTATTCGTCAGATAGATCGTCTGAATCCACTTCACCGATTTAAAGCCGTAGGCATCGGGCACGATCATCCGCACCGGCCCGCCGCGTTCGCCGGTCAGGGGTTTGCCGTTGAACTTGTAGCAAAGAATCACGGGATGCTCACCCAACGGATCCTCCAGCACGCGCCCGATGGGCAGCGAACTTTGAAAAATCTGTTTCTCCACCTCGTTGTGATACCCGCGATAGAACAGGCGGCGGATATTGCTGTCCGGCCGGGCCAGCCAGATGGCGTCTCGCAAGGGCACGCCCTCCCAAAGCCCCATGCCCAACGGGTCGCCGAGATTGTTGCAGGTCATCACCTTCATGAACCGCGCGGCCTTCGTCTCCGCCAGTTTCATCAGCCCCGGGAAATCCAGCGCCGTGCCTTTCTCCTTCGTCATGGGATTGCGCAGGCGGGAATTGCTTTCCGGGTCGGGAATGATCTCCAGTTTCCAGGTCTCCCGTTCCAGCCCCAGCTCCAATCGTTTCTCCAACGGCAGTTTGTAGGGCAGTGGCTTGTGACGCTCGACGTTGTGAAATTTATCCGACGGCGTCAGGTAGCTGATCTCACTCGCGAAGCGTTTGGCGGCTTTCTTCTCGTTTGCGAAGACAGGCGACGCGCTTAGGCCCGCCGCGCCAGCAACCCCGGCCGCGGCGAGCCGAAGAAAGTAGCGTCGGGTAATTTGAAGGTGTTCCGCGGCGGACTCAGTGGGAGTTTTCACGGTGCGGAGTAAACCGATGACGTCGGCGTTTGTCAAAGCGCTGAACGTCGTAGGGACCAATTGAAACTGATGGCGTGAACAGCGCCAGCAAACGCCCTCCTCCGATGCCTACTTCTTTTTCTTCTGCCCCTGCGATTTTTCCCGCACCGCGTCCATCCGCTTCTTGAGGGCAATATAATCTGGATGTCTGGGTCCGCCTCCAAGGTAGGGCGGCGTATCGAAGAAATGATCCGCGCCATCCCGGGTGCGCGGATCCTCGGAGGCGGTGAGCTCATCGGTCATCTGCTTCAAGAGAGTTTGCACGAGCTTCCGGTTCGCGGCGTTATACGCGATATTGTTCATTTGCGCCGGGTCCGCCTTCACGTCATACAGCTCGATCGCCCTCCGCTTGCCGAAGGCCAGATCATACATCTTCCGATGCCGGGCATCCCCCCCCCGAGAATCGACCATGTAGGTCTTCGTCGGCCCGTTGTCGCAATCGCCCAGCCAGGTCCCCGGGAGAAAAGCCTTCTTAAAATTCGGCGTGCCGGCCGGCCAGCGATCGGGTCGGTAATTTCGAATCAGCAGGTAATCGTAGTTGCGAATCCCGCGCATCGGCGTGCCTCCCGAATCAGGCGCCTCCTGCGCCGCCACATGCCGCTCCTTGCCAAATAGAACATGATCCCGCTTCGTCTCAATTCGCCCCGCCTTGCCCGACTTCAAGATCGGCATCAAACTCCGCCCGGTCATCGCCGCGAGTTTCTCCACACCAGCCACCTCGAGGAAACTCGGCGCCAGATCCGTCGTGCTGACGAAATCCTCGACCACCCGCCCCGGCTTCCCCGCGCCCGGCCAGCGAATCGCCAGCGGCACACGCGCGCCCGAATCGTAGAGGTTTCCCTTGCAGCGCGGAAACGGCATTCCATGGTCGCCGGTCATCACCACAATCGTGTTCTCCAGCAATCCTGCCTTCTCCAGTTTGGCCATCGCGACGGCCACATCGTTGTCAAAGCGCTGCACTTCAAAATAGTAATCCGCCACGTCGCTTCGGATCTCCTTGCTGTCGGGGTAATGATCGAAGAGCTTAATCTTATTCAAATCCATCCCGCTCTCGACGCCCGTGCCCGCCTTATACGGCCGATGCGGATCGCTCGCGCCCAACCAAAAACAAAAGGGCTTGTCTTTCGGTCGCTCGGTGAGAAAGGCGTCGAAGTTCTTAAATTTCTTTCCGGCGGGATGAACTTCGCCCCAGTTCTTCAAACTGCCCGGCCCCCACGATTTGCGCCAATGCCCGACGAAGTAGCCGGCCTCCTCGAGAATCAGCGGATAGGTCCGATGCTCGGTGTCGAGCGTGCTCCACAGATTCGCGCCCGGCCCCAGCCGCCAATGATACTGGCCGGTCAGGATGGCGTTGCGCGAAGGGGTGCAGGAGGGCGAGGAAATGTAGGCGTGCTCAAACAGGACGCCCTCCTTGGCGATGCGATCGAACGCCGGCGTCTTCACGACGGGATCCCCATAGGCGCCCGCGTGGGGCCAACCCCAGTCATCGGCGATGGCAAAGAGAATATTCGGGCGGGCGGCGTCCGCGGAAGACGCGGTGAAGGCCATTGTCAGCAACCCGACGAAAACAACATTTCGGAAATTTCTGAACATGCGCGAAGTATTCCGCCATTCGCCGCGTTCGCCAACCGGAAATCACCGCTCTCGGCGGAACAATTGAGCGTTTCACGTCGGGAACGGCCCGTTTGGAGCGCGACTGTGTCGTCCCGAATTCCAAGTGAGTGACAATCGTCAGAGCCGCCCCTAGTATCCTCGACTGGATTTTGCAGTGTTCCAAATGAAGCCGATTCTGAACCGCATCTCAAAGACCGCCGCCCTGGCAGCGGCCTTTGGAATTTTATTTGTCCCGGCGTTCGCCGCCGCGGCTCCGTCTGCCGATTTCAAACGAGACGTCTACCCGGTTCTCAAGAAACACTGCTTCAAGTGCCACGGTCCCGAGAAACAAAAATCCGACCTCCGGCTCGACACGCTCTCGACCGACCTGCTCAAGGATCGTCCCGCGGCAGAAACCTGGCACGACGTCCTCAACGCGCTAAATCTCGGCGAGATGCCGCCCGAGGATGAGCCGCAGCTCCGCGACAAGGATCGCAAAGCCCTCATCAGCTGGTTGACGACCGAAACCAAACGCGCGGCCGAAGCCCAACGAAAGGCCGGCAGCGGCGCGGTCCTGCGTCGCCTGAACCGTGTGGAATACAACAACACCATGCGCGACCTGCTCGGCATCGCCGACGACTACGCCCGCGACCTGCCGCCCGATTCTGTCTCCAAAGACGGCTTCAAGAACAACGGCGCCGCGTTGCGCATTTCGGACATGCAGCTGGAGTATTACCTCAAGGCCGCGCGGGAAGCCCTGGCCCGGGTCATCGTCACGCGCCCCGAGCCGAAGGTTTTCCATCAGAGTTTTACCGAGACGGTTCAGGACAAGGGCCGCAAAGAAATCTGGACCAACACCCTCGCACGTTGGGGAACCTATGTTTCGCCGCTGGAAGACTACCCCGAAGAGGGCGAGTTCATCGTGCGCATCAAGGCGCGCTCCGTGCCGAGCCAGACCAAGGGGCATCCCCGCCTCAGCGTCATGGTCGGCTTCCGCGCCGACGTCAGCGCTCCCTCTCGCGAACTCGCCCGCGTCGACGTAACTTCTCCCGAAAGTCAGACCTTCGAGTTTCGTGGCCGCATGGAGCAATTCCCCCTGCCCAGCAAAACCCAAAGCAAATACCCGGGCCTACTCATCTGGGCGCGCAATGTCTACACCGACGGGACCAATCCCGGGCGCCCGAAGCTGGTCAATGTCCCGCAACCCAAACGCAAGCAGGGCGAGAAAAAGAAAAGGCGAAAGAAGGAATGGTCCTACCCTGACGATCCCGACTTTCCCCAGATCGTCATCGAGTCGCTCGAGTTTGAAGGACCGATCTTCGCGCAGTGGCCACCCAAACATCACATCGACATCTTGTTTGAATCCGACCTGCGCGCCAGCGACGAACCCGCCTACGCGCGTCAGGTCGTGCGACGCTTTATGTCCCGCGCCTTTCGACGCCCGGTCAAAGACGCCGAGGCCAAAACCTACTTCGCCTATTACGAAAAGATTCGCGCGCCGTCCGACACACTCGAATCCGCGATGCGCGAGGTTCTCGCAATGGTCCTTGTCTCGCCCGATTTCCTTTATCTGGTCGAACCCGCCTCGCCCGACGACAAACGCAAGCTGAACGACCACGAACTCGCCTCGCGCCTGAGCTATTTCCTCCTCGCGACGCAACCCGACGCGCGCCTGACCCGCGTCGCCGTGAACGGGAAATTGCGACAAAACGAAACCTTAAAACGCCAGGCGCGCCGCCTGCTCAAGCACGACGAGTCGTGGCAGTTCATCGAGCAATTCACTGATCAATGGCTGGACCTAGGCGCCCTCGATCGCGTCGCCATCAACCCGGAGTTTTATCCCGATTTCGACAACGCCCTGAAACCCGAGATGCGCCGCGAGACTCAGCATTTCTTTGCCGAAATTCTCCGCAATGATTTGAGCGCGCTCAACCTGCTCGACTCGGACTTCGCCGTCTTGAACGAACCGATGGCTCGCCACTACGGCCTCAAAGGCCCGAAAGGCTCGGCCTTCGAGCGCGTCGCCCTGAAAGCCAGCGACCCGCGCGGCGGCGTGCTGACCCAAGGCGCCATTCTGCTGGGCAATTCCACCGGCGCGGATTCCCATCCCGTCAAGCGCGCCGTCTGGCTGCGCGACCGCCTGCTCAACGATCCCCCCGCCCCGCCGCCGCCCAACGTGCCAGCCCTCGACGAGGAGGATCCTGACTTTGCAAAATTGTCTGTTCGCCGACAGCTCGAAATCCATCGCAAGGATCCAGCCTGCGCCGATTGCCATCGCGGCATCGATCCTTGGGGCGTTGCACTCGAGGAATTCGGAGCCGACGGCCTGTGGCGCAGCGAGATTCTCCGCAAGGAAAAAGTCGGAAAGCGTCTCAAGGACGTGAACATCCCCGTCAAGTCCGAGGCTACGCTACCGGGCGGATACAAGGTCACCGGCGTCGAGGATTTGAAACGCCACCTCGTCGAAGAGAAGCACGAGGAATTCGCGCGCGCTTTGACGTCGCGCCTGCTCGCCTATGCTTTGGGACGTTCACTGGAATTGGGCGACGCGCAGACTCTGGATACGTTAACCAAAGAGTTTACGGAGAATGATTTCAACCTGAGAAAGCTCATCGAAGAGATCGTCGTCAGCGAACCATTCACCACGAAGTAAAGGCATGGCGGAACCTCCCTTCAGCGTGGATGAGTGAGCCGCTCAAAGCGGTTGACCGGGATTCCCGCTCAACCAGCCCGCAAGATTTTGAGTTACCCCAAGGCCAGGCATGCTTCGGGGAGCATACGCGCCCTCGCGTGTTGAATTCGGCGCCCCCGCCGGGTTCTGGCTTCGCTCCGAGGGAGATTCAAGCTGCTGCGGGCCTTGACTCATCGGCGAGGCGCCAATGAGAGCACGCGAGGGCGCGCGCGCTCCCCAAGAGTTCCAACGCCATGACCGCAACATAAGTCAAACTCTGAGAGTCTCTCCGGCAGAGGCGAGGGGTTTCCTGTTGGATCACCAATCGCAAACTGCTAAAAGCTAAAGCCCATGAACAAACCCTGGCATCTCGACCGCCGAACCTTCCTCAAGGGAACGGGGGTCTCCCTCGCGCTCCCCCTCCTCGCCGGCATGGATGCCTCCGCGAAGACGGCGCAACAACCGCGCCGCTTTGCCGCCGTGT
>JBLHKZ010000074.1:0-21441 GCA_047618185.1 Limisphaerales bacterium | reverse complement strand
GTCACTTTTCTCTGTCACTTTTCTCTGTCACTTTTCTCTGTCACTTTTCTCTGTCACTTTTCTCTGTCACTTTTCTCTGTCACTTTTCTCTGTCACTTTTCTCTGTCACTTTTCTCTGTCACTTTTCTCTGTCACTTTTCGAGAAGCGAAGGAAAGTGCCAGACACAAAATAGTGTCGGGGCATCAACCGGGAATCGTGGCGAATGGCAGCACTTGGCGCTGATTGATTCGCGTCGCTGCTGGATTTCCGCCAAGGCCTCAGAACTGGTGAGCCAAGGCCGCATTCGCGAGCCAAAAAAGCGCTCAGGGCCGGACGCGATCGTGAAATAGTTTCAGAATTCGATTTATTCGCTTCTCTCCAACTCCTGGCCAATCCGCATTTATTTTAAATTCGCGACAATTTCGTTTTTGCTTTTCGCAGAAAATCCCTATTCTCCGCGATTCGCAATGGTAGACGGGACAACGAACAACGCATGGCTGGAAATCAGCGACCGGGGCACTCACAAGCTCAACGGCGGCTGCTCGATAGGCCGCTCCAGCGTCAATCAAGTCGTTCTGGCGGCGGAAAAGGTGTCGCGACGCCACGCCATCATTAACGCGGCGGACAATGGCGAGTTCTGGCTGGTCGACCTCGGCAGCAGCAACGGCACCTACGTGAACGGCAAGCGGCTCTCACAACCTGCCCTTCTCCGCGACGCCGACGAGGTCCACATCGGCGATTTTACCCTCGTTTTCAACCAGCATGGAGCTGACGCAGACAAGGCGGCCTCCAAAGACGAGTCGATCTCGGACAAGACGATTCAGGACATTCGCGCGACCGACTGCTGGCTGCTGCTGGCCGACATCGAATCGTCCACTGAGCTGAGCGTGTTTTACCCGCCAGACGAGCTACCGAAGGTCACCGGTCGCTGGCTCGATCGTTGCAAGGCGATCATCGAAACTAACGACGGCACGATCAACAAGTTCCTCGGCGATGGCTTTTTCGCCTATTGGCGTCATCACGACGGCGTTGAGAAGGAGGTGGCGACCTGCGTCGAGAAACTCAGGGAACTCCAGGCCGAGAAGGATCCGTCCTTCCGGGTCGTGCTTCACTACGGTCGCGTCTTCAGTGGCGGCAGCGCCACGATGGGCGAAGAAAGTCTGTCGGGCAAAGAGGTGAACTTTATATTTCGGATGGAGAAGAAAGCGCCGGAGATCGGCATCTCCCGAATCATGAGCCAGCCCGCCCAGCAGAAACTCGAGAAGCTCCTCAAGGGCAAAGACGTCGGGTCGCACGGACTATCTGGATTTGAAGGCGAATTCCCCTTCTTTGAATTTTAGTCGCGCAGACAGGTCCGAGCGTATGGAGGACGTCATGCCAAATCGACGAATCAACGTAGCCTTCCGAATGGCGCTTATCGGCCTGCTCGCCCTCCTGTTAAGCGGGGCGACCGCATCGCCCATTGCCGCCGCCGAAGCGGCCGCTGCCGGGCCTCCAGTGAGGGAACCGCTCCACATCTTTCTCCTCATCGGCCAGTCCAACATGGCTGGACGCGGCAAGATCGAGGAGCAAGACCGTAAAGTTCACCCTCACGTATGGAAGCTCGATAAGGCCAATCAATGGGTCCCGGCGACCGACCCGCTTCACTTTGACAAACCCAGGATCGCCGGCGTCAGCCTCGGCTCCACGTTCGGGCGCATCATCGCCGATCGAAACGAGAATATCCAAGTGGGCCTGGTTCCCTGCGCCGTCGGCGGCACGCGAATCGACCAGTGGGCGAAGGGCGGCAAGCTCTACACCAACGCCATCGCCCGCGCGCGGATCGCCATGCAACGGGGCGAGCTCAAAGGCATTCTCTGGCATCAGGGCGAAGGCGACTGCGGCAGCCAGGCAAAACTTGACGCGTATTTCCCAAAACTCACGCAACTGGTCCGCGAAATCCGCGGCGATTTAAATGCGCCCGTGACCCTGTTCATCGCCGGACAATTGTCTCGCGCCTGGGGCGATGAAAAACCTGTGCGAAAGGAATTTAACATCCGCCTCAATCGTTACTCCCGCCACCAGACGTCCCCCTATTTCGCCGCCGTGCTATCCGAGAACGTTTCGACAAAATCGGACAAGACCCACTTTGACGCAGCCGGTTTGCGTGAGCTGGGAAAACGCTACGCCGATGCCTGGTCGGCCATGGCGGTTCACAGTTCCAAAAGAGATCCGGCCGTCGCGCCCCAGGCGATCCAGTTCAACGGCCATCCCGTTTCCCAGGCCGTTTCCATCATGGCTGAGCGGGGAGCGATCCGGTACTCCGTCGACGCGGATGTCCTCGCGGCCCCCATCTGGTCTCAGCCATTCAGCGCAGAATTCCGCAATGTGCCGGCAAAGCGAGCTTTGCAAGGAGCGCTGCGTCAACTCGGACTGACGATGATGATGGAGGAACCGGCCGGCGGCGTGTATCGAATCGCCTTCCGCAAACCGTGATCGCTTCCCCTCCCGTTTTGAATCATCCGCCCGAGCAATGCGACATTCTGATTGTCGGCGGCGGCATCGTCGGACTGGCGACCGCATGGCATCTGACCGCCGACTACCCCGAACGTTCGGTCGTCGTTCTGGAAAAGGAATCCACGGTCGCAGCCCATCAGACCGGCAACAATTCCGGCGTGCTTCATTCCGGGATTTACTATCGCCCCGGTTCCCTCAAGGCAACCAATTGCCGCGCTGGCATCAAGGCCATGGTGGAGTTCTGCCAACGCGAAAATATCGCGCATGATGTCTGCGGCAAAGTCATCGTCGCCTGCGATCGTGACGAAGCCGTCCGCCTGCGAGGACTGCGCGAACGCGCCGCGGCCAACGGCGTCGCTTGCGAGCCGATCAGCCGCGCGCGTCTAAAAGAATTGGAGCCTCATTGCGATGGCGTCGAAGCCCTGCATATCCCCGAGACCGGCATCGCGGATTTTCGCGCCGTGTGTGTTCGTCTTGCGGAAATTATTTCAGGGCGCAATGGCCAGGTCGTCACGAGCACGAAAGCCACCCGCCTCGAAACCCGAGGCGACGAAATCCTGGTCACCACCAATCGCTCGATTATCCGCGCGAAATACGCGATCAATTGCGCTGGCCTCCATTCCGATCGAGTGACGGCGTTGTCCGGAGCCCGGCCGTCGGTGAAGATCATCCCCTTCCGCGGCGAATACTACGAATTGAAGCCGGAATCCCGAAAGCTTTGCCGCAATCTCATTTACCCGGTTCCCGACATCCGTTTTCCTTTTCTCGGCGTTCACTTCACGCGCATGGCTGTCGGCGGCGTTGAATGCGGGCCCAATGCCTCGCTGGCCTTCGCTCGCGAGGGCTATCGCAAGACCCACGTCAACCTGCGAGATCTCGCCGAAATCCTGACCTATCCGGGCTTCCTGCGATTCGCCCTCAAACACTGGCGGATCGGCATCGACGAATGGAAACGCGCGTTCAGCAAGGCCGCCTTCGTCAAAGCCCTGCGCCGACTCATTCCGGAAATCACCGAAGACGATCTTGTCCCCGCGCCCGCCGGCGTGCGCGCTCAGGCCGTCGCTCCTGACGGTAAACTCGTGGACGACTTCGCCATTGAAGAACAGGAACGCATCGTGCATGTGGTCAACGCCCCCTCGCCCGCCGCCACCTCGGCGTTAAGCGTGGGACGAATGATCGCCGACCGCCTAGCAAAACGTTTTTAGGAATCTGGATATCAAGCAGGCTGTGAGCAAGACGACCCACCCCTGCCCCCTCTCTGGAGCTGTGCATTACCCATAAGTTTTCGAATCGGTCGCCTTCGAATCCCACCGGGATTCCGCCCCAAAGCCCAGGGTTGGGAGGCACGACCTACCCTGGGAACAACGTTCAAGAAGCATTTTCAACGCCGAAGGTGTTGCGCCAATCATCGGCGATTTGGGCGCAACCCCGTTGGGGTTGTTTCGAAGCGGGACCTAGAACCCAAGGTAGGCCAGCCGCTGTCGCGGAAGGCCAATCTTGGGCTGGAGGGCGTAATCCCGTTGGGATAAAGGGAAACGAGGCAGTGCCGCAAATCGCAAATTTGTGGGTAATGCACAGCTCTCTGGAGGCAAAGGTGGGCTCTTCCGTCTGAACTCAATCGGATCCAAGGGCCTGTTCCAGAGCTCAGTCTCCCTTCCGCCAATTCCGTGATCGACTCGAAACCGTATACGCCGTTAGTGTTTTCAGCCTTATGACTCTGAGAATTCTCATATTTTGCCTCGCGTCCATGCTATCGCTACCCGCCTCTGCGGCCCTGATGAAACGCGACGACCGCCCCAACGTGGTCCTGATCATGACCGACGACCAGGGACATGGAGACCTCGGCTTTCACGGCAATCCCAAGATTCGCACGCCCAATCTCGACAAGCTCGCCACCGAAAGCGTGCGCTTTGATAATTTTTATGTCTCGCCCGTCTGCGCGCCCACCCGCGCCAGTCTAATGACCGGCCGCTACAATTTCCGCACCGGAGTCGTTGACACCTGGCTGGGCCGCGCCTTGATGCACGGCGATGAGGTGACCGTCGCCGAGATGCTCGCCGAGGCGGGCTATCGAACCGGCATCTTCGGCAAGTGGCATCTGGGCGACAATTATCCCATGCGCCCGATGGACCAGGGCTTTGGCGAGTCGCTCGTGCATATGGGCGGCGGCATCGCACAACCCTCCGATCCACCGGGCAACACCTACTTCAATCCCACGCTTCAGCAGAACGGCAAGACGGTGGAGACCAAGGGCTATTGCAGCGGCGTCTTCACCCAGGCCGCGATCAAGTTCATCAGCAAGAACAAGCGACAGCCGTTCTTCCTCTACCTGCCCTACAACGCGCCGCACACGCCGCTGCAAGTCCCCGAAGTTTACCATCGCACCTACGCCGGGATGAATCTCGCCAACTCGGAGTTCCCCCAGACTGGCCATCCCCTTCCGCCCGAGCAACTCGACAACACCGCCCGCGTCTACGGCATGGTCGAAAACATCGATGACAATGTCGGCGACCTGCTTGACCACCTCGACTCTCTGAAACTGCGCGAGAAGACCGTGGTCATCTTTCTCACCGACAACGGCCCCCAGCAGCCCCGATACAACAGCGGAATGCGCGACCGGAAAGGCAGTGTCTACGAGGGGGGCATTCGTGTTCCGATGTTTGTCCGCTGGCCCGGCAAGTATCCCGCCGGCCGCAAATACAATCTAGTCTCGGCGCACATCGACATCGCTCCGACCATCCTGGAAATGTGCGAGGTGCCCGTCCCCAACAACGTGCTTTTCGACGGCATCAGCCTCGGCCCCCTGCTGAATCTCAAGCCAGAAACGAAACTCTCCTGGCCGAATCGCACCCTCTTTTTCCAGTGGCACCGCGGGGACAAGCCCGAGCGGTATCGCGCCTTCGCCGCGCGCTCGCAAACGTTCAAACTCGTGCAGGCGCTGGGCAAAGGAAATCAGCCCCTGCCGACGACGCCCAACTTCGAGCTCTTTGACATGCGCGACGACCCGCTCGAACAGAACAATGTCGCCGCCCAACACCCCGAGGTCGTGAAGGACATGAAGGGCGAATACGATCGCTGGTTCGACGACGTGAGCGCGACGCGCGGCTATGAGGCTCCCTGGATCCATCTCGGATCCATCAAGGAAAACCTCTCGACCCTGACCCGGCAGGATTGGCGCGGACCGCAAGCCAGCTGGCGCCCGGAAGGCCTCGGCTACTGGGAATCCTATATCGAACGAAGCGGGAGCTACGAATTCAAGCTGCGGTTTCCCGCGTTGCAGAACGCCGCATCAGTGCACCTGAAGATCGGAGAAATCGCCAGTAATGCCCGCGTTTCCACCGGCGCGACGGAACAAACCTTCAAGTCGGTCAAGCTGGCGGAGGGCTATGGTCGGGTGGAGGCCTGGATCGACAACGGCCTGGGCAAGGTCGGCGTCCACTACATCGACGTACGGCGCGTCCGACGCTAACGGCCTCCGATACTCGATCCCATTCTCATTCGCCCGCACCAAGAAACTTCACGCAGACCGGAGTCGGCGTTTCGATCGATTGCCCGGTTGCCTGAAGTCGACCCGTTTTGCCATCAATCCGAAACACTGCAACATTGTCGGTCTTCTGATTGGCAGCCAGGAGAAATCTTCCCGTCGGATCGATGCCGAAATTTCGCGGAACTTCGCCGCCCGACGAAACACGCTGAATCGTGTTCAAGCTTCCCGAGTTCTCGTCGATCGAGAACACCGCGATGCTGTTGTGGCCGCGATTCGAACAGTAAAGAAACCGGCCGCTCGGGTGCACCTGGACTTCAGCCGTGCTGTTCCCGCCTTTGTGATCCTCCGGGAGCGTGGATATCGTCTGAATCTCCTTCAGCGAACCATCGCCCCTGCCCCTCGCAAACGCAGTGACCGAGGAAAACAGCTCCAAATTCGTATAGGCAAATCGTCCATTCGGATGAAAGGCAAAATGTCGCGGCCCGCCGCCCGGCCTTGCCTTGACGAATGCCGGCTTGGCCGGAGTCAGGCTCCCAGCAACGGCGTCGAACTTGTAGATCATGACCTTATCCATGCCCAGGTCCGCCACTGCAGCAAATCGATTGTCAGGATCCAGATTGATGGAATGCGCGTGCGGCCCTTGCTGACGCCTTGGATTCACGCTCGATCCTTCATGTTGCACAAACGCCGTCGCCTTGCCGAGACTGCCATCGGATCGAATCGGCAAAACTGAAACACTGCCGCCGCCATAATTTGCCACCAGGACATGTTTACCGGTCTTGTCGACAACCAGATGGCAAGGCCCGCCGCCGCCCGACCACTGATCGTTCAAGGCCGTCAATCGACCCATTTGACGATCGATCGAAAACGCGCTGACTCCCCCGCCTGACGCCCCCTTGAAGTTACCGACCTCGTTCACGGCGTAGAGAAAGCGGTTATTTTGATGTATCGCCAGAAATGAAGGGCTTTCAGTCTCGGCCGCGAGCCGCCTGGATACCACTTCTCCGGTCTTCATGTTGAATTGCAGCGCGTAGATTCCCTTGCTTTTTTGCCGTGTGTAGGTGCCAATATACGCCCACATGACGTCCGGCGTCTCCGCAGCGACAAGACGGGACGCGGGCAAGAATGGAGCCGCGGCAAATCCACCAGCCAGACGAATTGAGAATTCTCTTCGATTCATGATCAGTGCGATTGGACTGTTTCGTTTTCGTGATAGGAACGATCGATTCAATGCCTTCGCCTTAGGCGGAATTCAGTTCTCTAAATGCCGTGAATAGCGATTCCAGATGATCGGCGTTATGGGCCGCGCTCGCCGTCACGCGCAGCCGCGCCGCCCCGCGCGCCACCGTCGGGTAGCGAATCGCCGGTATCAGGACGCCCGCCTCCAGCAGGCGCGCCGACAGTTCCTGAGCGCGTCGCTCATCTCCGAGGATCAATGGAATAATTGCGCTCCGCACTGGCGGCAGCTCCCGGCCCATACGAATCAACGTATTCTTAATCAAATCCACACAGTTCCACAGCCGCTGGCAAAGGGCGTAGCCCTGCTCGGATTTGACAATTCCGATCGCGGCCGTCGCCGCGCCCGAAACCGCCGGAACTGGAGCCGTGGAAAAAACGTAGCTTCGCGCCTTGTTGATCAGGTAATCCACCAGCGCGCGCGAACCGCAAATATATCCGCCCGAGGAACCGAGCGCCTTGCCCAGCGTGCCCATTTGAACTTCGACTCGACCGGATAGGTTGAACTCCTCGATCAGACCACGACGATGCTCACCGAAGAGCCCCGTTGCATGCGCTTCATCGACCATGAGCCAGGCCCCATATTTTTCCTTCAATTCCGCGATATTGAGCAGCGGCGCGATATCGCCATCCATTGAAAACACGCTTTCAGTCACGATCAACGTGCGTGACCTGGCGGACGTCTTGCCCTCCGTTTTTCGGCGATCAGCCCATTGCAGGATCTTCTCCAACGAATCGAGATCGTTGTGGGCGAACACGCGAAGCTTCGCACCGCTCAATCGCGCCCCGTCCACCAGAGAGGCGTGAGAAAGCTTGTCGATGACGACGACGTCTCCGCTTCCCGCCAGCGCGGAAATTGTCCCCACCGCTGCGGCATAACCGCTGGAAAAAGTGAGCGCCGCTTCCGTTGATTTGAATTCCGCGAGGGCTTCCTCCAATTCAACGTGAGGCGCCAGGTTTCCGCAAATCAGTCGCGCGGACCCGGAACCGGCTCCATAAGTCGCGACCGCGTCCATAGCCGCCTGTTTGACATTCGGATGATCGGCCAGCCCCAGATAATCGTTGGATGAAAAATTGACGATCGCACGGCCGCCAACCTGGATCAGGGGCGATTGCGGCGATTCGACTTTCCGAAGCTCTCGGTACAACCCCTCCGCCTTTAGAGCGTCAAGTCGATCGCCAAATTCCTGTTCGAATGATTCCATGCGAATTAAGATCTGGAGACTAGAGACTGATGATCCCGGGGAGAAGCGGGAATCGCCGCGCTTCAATTAAACCGCCTGTTTAATCGCCCATGCTCCGCCGACCATGGAGCAGCTCACATCGCCTCGATGCGCGACCGCCGCTTCCGCTGCATTCCCGGTCTTGCCAGCAAATGGAATCGCAATTATGTCGGCCTTGGCATCCTCGCTCAGTTCACCACGTTCGCCCCCTTCACCCAACGCATCTGCGCCATTGATTGTCGCCATTCTCAAAACCGTCTCAGATTCAACGTCCGGATAGACGGAGGCAAAACGCCGCATCTCGTCGAACATACTCAATACCGGAGCATCCCCGCCATTCGCGGGCATTGAGGCCAGACTGTCAGTGCCAAGGCAAATATTGACGCCCGCATTCCGAAGTTCGTCATGCGGAAAGCGCGCATGATCGAAAAACTTATGACTCCCCGGGCAATGAGCAACGCTCGCCCCGTTGCGCGCCAGCGTCTCTGCGTCCCCTTGCCCCAGATGGTTGACGTGAACCGCGATTGTCCGCTTACTCAAGGCTCTCAGTTTTCCGGCCAATGCGACCGGACTCCCTCCCCCGCAATCCGACATTTCACGGCCAATATCCTTCACCCAGTCAAACATCTCACCTTTGGCGTGTTGAAACATGTCCATCTCGACATCCGATTCGGCAAGGTGGATCGACAAAGGCAGCCGCCATTCTTCCACTGCGGCCGCCGCCCTCAAAACCAGTCCCGGCACGGTGGAATAAAGTGAATGCGGAGACAATCCTGTGCGACCGCGCCTGCCTTCCGTCCTTTGCCGCGCCTTCCAAAACTCGCTGAGAACGCTTTCGGGTTTCCCGTCGAGCAACACACCAGTCATCTCGAGGAGGGACAAGACGCGCAGAGGTGTTTCATCCCAAACCGAGGGAATCAAAGAAGGAACGGCCTCCGTATCCGCCACCGTTGTGACCCCGCCACGCAGTAGCATCCCAGCGCCCTTCACCCACGACTCGCGGTAATCATCTTCCGTCCAAGTCCGCTTGATGTGGATAATCCGCTTCAGCCAATCAACGAAGGAATCGCCGGCAGGAACCTGGCCGGCGAACCCCGTGTAGTCCAAGTGACAATGCGAGTTGATAAGTCCTGGGAGCAAAATCGCATTCCCAAGATCCGCCACAGCCGCGGAGACATTCCGCCGTAAGTCCGGGAACGCGCCCACCGAAACAATGCGATCTCCAACAACAAAAACCGCGCCGTTGTCGATCGGCTGTCGGGAGACAGGCAGAACGACGCGGGCGCGGAGAATGAGGCCGCTGTCCGGCTGCGGCATTAAAGATTGGCTTCCTGCTGCTCTTCCTTGAACCGGGCCGCTTCCGAATGATTCTTTGCCTTGAACTTGCTGTGCCGTTTGCGGATCTGCTGCTGGATCTTTTTGGTCACCAGATCGATCGCTGAATACAGATTGTCCTCGTGGTCTTCGGCGTATAAATCCGGCCCCGGCTCGCGCAGCAGAATGCCGCACTTGAACGACTTCTCAGGAGCCTTGGTGTTGTCGTGTTCAATCGTCACCTGCGCATCGACCGCGTATCGGTCGATATGCTCCAGCTTTTCGATCCGCGAACGAATATGTTCTTCGATAGCTTCGGTGAGTGAGATGTTATGGGGTGATATGATCAGTTTCATAAAGTGTATTGGTTAGTGGAAATCCCCGTTCCAAACGCCGGGTGAATCGCTCGAATGGGATAATGGGACATTCTCCAGAAGACTTGTTTTGAAATGTGTTTCGGAACCATCTGAACCACGGCTTGAACATAGCATCCTTCGCTCCTCAAGGCTAGCTCGATAATCGTCCTGCATCAGATGAATCTCGCCCCTAAAACCGCTGTCTACGCCCCTTTCTTTGCAGATTGCAGGGCGTAACTTGATCAAGCAGATTTGATCAGCCCGGCTTCCAGGCGAGCGTAGCGTTCCAGCGCGCCAGCGTAGATCTCATGGGCTTCGGCGTTCGGCCGAGCCGCGATCGACATCGCTGGGGCCCCGGTCAAAGCATCCGCGAACGGGATAAATTCGCCACGGGCCGCGCATCCTGAGCCATGCAATGCCCGGTAAGCCGCTCCAAGCGAAGCGGAATTGGGTTGATCCGCGGTGTAAACGTCCACGCCAAACACATCGGCAATCACCTGCAATATCGCGGGATTCGCCGAGGCTCCGCCGGTCGCCAGGATCTTGCTTGCTTCGATGCCGATATTTTTACCATGCAGCCGCATGGACAGAAACTGCCCCTCGACAACCGCGCGAATCTCCGCAGCGTCCGGAAACGACTCAACCGCCTGATCATCCGCGTCGAAACGATTCGCGCCCGTGGTCAGGATCGGCGGAGTAATCTCCGGTTCTTTGCGATAAAAGCCTATCCGTCCCTCATTGCCCGGCGGCGTCTGATCCAGAGCGCCATTGAACTCCTCCCACGAGCCCGCGGCGCAGCGATTTCGAATGTCCTCACGCGTCATTGAGCCATTCTTGTAGCAGACCAACGCCATGTATCCATCCGGGTCAACCGGGCTGGCAAAGATGTGTCCCTCGGACGCCGATGGGCTCGGCTCGGAAAGCGCGGCAAACACCGTGTCGCTGGTGCCCAGACTAATGGCGATTTCCCCCGGCCGCTGGAGACGCAAACCCGCCAGACTGCAAGGATTGTCTCCCGAAAACGCAATGATTCGGCAGTGTTCCTGAAAACCAAATTTTTGAACAAAGTATGCGTGGACCGTTCCGACCGAAGCATGCGAGGGAACAATCTCACCCAGTTTTCCACCCAGCCCTTCGCCGCAGGCCAACACTGCCGCGTCGGCCCAGTCGCGGGAGCGGATGTCCATGAGGTTCATTCCCGATCCGTCGCTGGCGTCGATCGGCGCATAGTCGCCCAGGAACAACGACGCCGCAAAGGAGCTCACCAACTGAATCCGTTCAGTCTGGTTGTAGCCCTCCGGTTTGGTCTGGGCGATCTTTGCGATCTGATTGCCGGTGAAACGTTCATAGGCGCGCGAGCCTGTCAATTCCGCCGTGGCCTGCGGCCCGCCCAACGCGTTCTCCAAATCCTGACATTGCGCCGTCGTGCTCGAATCCATCCAGACCGGCGAATCGCCAATTGAAAAACGACTCTCCAGATTCTCCCGTAGCGATTTCTCCGAATTCAGATTAGTCAACGCCCAATTCGAACCGTCGCTCCAATAGACGCTGCCGTGCTGCTGCCCAGATCCCGAAATCGCCTCGACTCGATCAAAGGCAAAGCCATCGGCCTTCATGCGATCCAACAGCAAATCAAAAGCAGCGACCCACATGATCGGAGGCGATGTGACGGTCAGCCCGTCCGGACTGTGATGAACCCCCGCCGTGGTCTGAAACTCCGGCAGGTCGCGTTCAAAATTGATCGAAGTTTCGTAGACCGTCTTAAGGTCCCGGTCGATCGCCGTCGCCTTGAGGCTTTGCGTGGAGAAATCGAAGCCCAGAAAGAGCGGCGAGCCAGAGGATTCGCTTGAGTCAGTCATGGTTGTCTATTGGGTAAGGTTGGCCAAAACCCCCGGAATTCCCTTTTCGATCGGAACGCGGAATTCATCCCGAGTCGCCAGATTTCTTACCACGAATTCGGTGTCACCCTCTTCCGGACGATCGATCCGCGCCGTGCGAACTGCGTTCAATTCCGTCGCCCGCTTGAATTGCTTGTTGCCGCGCATGGGCACGAGCGAATAATCGACCGACACGCCCGCTTCTCGAAGCTCCTGAACGGCCCGAAGCGATTGGGCCCGTAAGTCCTCGTCTTCGATCATGAAGAAAACATCCACCCCGACCTTGAAATCCGGCATCAGTTCCCGCTCATTGAGCAGGTCGGTCAAAACGACATCGCCAAAACCAAAACCGAGCGCGGGCAGGTCGACTTTTCCACCAGAAACCAGCTTCAACAGATTGTTGTAGCGGCCTCCCCCGGCGATCGCCCGGAATTTGCCTTTCTTGTCGAATGCTTCGAACACCGGCCCGGTGTAGTAGGCGAGGCCCCGAATGATGTTGTAGTCGATGCGCACGTAACCCGCGAGATCCCGCGCCGCCAGATCGTCGAGAATCACGCGCAAGTCCTCGGTCGGTTCCGCCCGGTCAATAAACTCCCGCACTTCGGCGAGGGTAAACCCCAACCCCTTGAGCTTCTCATCGCTTTTCGCCGGATCTTCGCGCTCGAGTTTGTCGATGATCTGGTAGAATTCATAAGCGCGCTCCGAGTCGCCCCGCTCGCCGTAGAAGTTCTCCCAGGCGTCGCGGCTGCTCAGACGAATCTCAAAATCCTCTGACGTCAGCCGGAATTCCCGCAACACGTCGATCAGAACAGCGATCAATTCCGCATCGGCGGTGGGTCCCGCTTCCCCGACGATGTCGACGTTCAGCTGAAAATGCTCCCGTTTCCGCCCTTTTTGCTGCCTTTCGTAACGGAACAACTGAGGAATCGAAAACCACTTGATGGGCTTCTTATACTGTCGTTCGCTCGCCGCGACCATGCGGGCGAAGGTCGGAGTCATCTCGGGCCTGAGCGCGATCTCGTCTCCGCCTTTGTCGTTGAAATTGTAGAGCTGCCGGACAATTTCGTCGCCGCTCTTGGCCGTGAAGAGGGTAAGCGATTCCAAAGGCGGTCCATCGTACTCGCGAAACCCATACCGTTTGGCGACGGCTCGCCACGCGTCAAAAATATAGCCGCGCGCATCCGCGCTCCACGCATCCTGATTGGGAAGCGGCTCGGGAAAAAAATCACGAAATCCAGGCAATCTATCCATGTTCAAAAGTGAATTAGCGCTCTCGCTGACAAGTTCGGCGGCGGGTTATTTCATACGAAATCGAAAAGGCCCAGCCCAAAAGGAGCTTCAATCAAGCCGAGAAACGGGAGGGAAATGAAGAACTTGCAAGGATGTTGCCCGTATGGCGGACCTCAATCGACTGCGGGAGAACCATCAACGGACGCGGGCCTCGGCTCCGGCGGCTGGGTCTCGGAGCTGGCGGGTTCAGCCAAATCCTGTGCCGACAAACGCAGCACGGCTTCTCGCATCTCCTTGCCGGGCTTGAACTTGACGACGGCGCGAGGCGGAATCGGCACATCCTTCTCTGGCGCATTTGGGTTTCTCCCGATTCTGGCCTTGCGAATCTTCACTTCAAAAACACCGAAATTTCGCAATTCAACCGTCTCGCATTTGGTCAGCGATTCGGAAATATAGTCCAACGTCTTTTGGACGACTTCCAGCACTTGTTGCTGAACCAAGTCGGTCTCATTGCTGATTCTTACGACCAAATCACGCTTTGTCATTGGAAGGGGGGGAGGGCTCTCTGGTTGAAAGGTTAACGGGGCCTGACCATGAATCGCGTTATAACTCCTTGAATTGGAATGGTCAAGAGGCGATCTACACATTTTTCAACTGCTTGCCCCCGTCCGATGAAAAACCATCAGCCCGAATCGTGGGAAAGCCGACCCGCCCGGCGCTCAGCTTTCGATCACGTTGATCTCAACCGGCTCCACGCTGATCCCCATCTTCTCCAGCCATTTCACGCTCTTTTTGATCTCCGCGCGCTCCCCGTCCAGTTCAAGACAAACGATCCCAATCTCCTCTGTGACACTGACTTGCCGGATATTGGTGGATACTTTGAAGCGCTGACCCAACTCCCAAATGACAGAGCGTTGAATAAGTTTTGCGGGATACATCAGCCAAAAGCGCTGATCGTCCACCTTGACGGGGCTGACTTTCGGCGCAGCCTTGCGTGGGGCGGCTTTCTTGCGAGCCGTCGCCTTTTTCTTCACTACTTTCTCTTTTTTTGCCCTGGCTGCCATAGATTTCCTTAGCCTCCCGCGATAGCGGGAATGATGCTGATATCGTCGCCTTCCTTGAGCTGGGTGTCCTTGCCCTCAAGAAAGCGGATATCCTCTTCGTTTACGTAGACGTTCACGAACCGGCGCACTTCGCCGGACTCATCGATGAGCCGCTCTTCGATTCCCGGATACTTCGCCTGCAGGGCCGCAATGGCCGCGCCGATCGCGTCCGCCTCCAATTCAATCAACTCTTCTCCATTGGTCAATTTGCGGAGAGGAGTTGGGATTCTTACCGTTACATTTGCCATAAATTTATGATTACGCTTTTGCTGTCGATTTGGTGTCGGCGTCGAGCAGAGCCTCGAATTCACGCAGCCGAGGGCCGATTGTTTTTGCAGCGCCGGCATAATCGCGGACTGCATCCAGGGTCTTCAATCCGTTGCCAGTGATGCAAAGAACCGCTGAATCATCCGCAGGAATCTTGCCCGAAGCAATGAGTTTCTTGGTCACGCCGACGGTGACTCCCCCCGCGGTCTCCGCAAAGATTCCCTCGCACTCAGCCAACATGCAGATGCCCTCGCGAATCTCATCGTCCGTCACATCGTCGCCGTAACCGCCCGTCTGCTTCATGCAGCGCAAAGCGTAGAAACCGTCGGCCGGCGTGCCGATCGCCAAGGATTTGGCGATGGTGTCGGGCTTGACCGGCTTGAAGAAATCGAGACCGGCCTTTTGCGCCGTGGTGATCGGAGAACACCCCGTCGCCTGAGCGCCATGAATCAAGTAGTCTCGATTCTTCACCAGCCCCAGCTTGGTGAATTCCTGATAGCTCTTGTGGATCTTCGTCAACAGTGAGCCGGACGCCATGCAAACCACGGTGTGCTTCGGGATCTCCCAATCGAGCTGCTCCATGATCTCAAAGCCCATGCTCTTGGAGCCTTCGGCGTAATACGGCCGCATATTGACGTTCACGAACGCCCAGGGAAATTTGCCGGCGATTTCGGCGCAAAGCCGGTTAACCTCGTCGTAATGCCCCCTGATCGAGATGACGTGAGGTTTGTAAACCAGCGAATTGACCACCTTCCCCTGCTCCAGGTCGTCCGGAATAAACACGTAAGCCTCCAAGCCAGCCGCCGCCGCGTTGGCGGCCACTGAGTTGGCCAGATTGCCGGTCGACGCGCAGGCCACTGTTTCAAAACCCAACTCCCGCGCGCGGCTCAATGCGACGCTGACCACGCGGTCCTTGAACGACAGCGTCGGGTAATTGACCGTGTCGTTCTTGATCCAAAGCTCGCGAATCCCCAGCCGTTTCGCCAGGCGATCGGCCTTGACCAGCGGCGTGAAGCCCACCTGCAGACCTACCGTCGGGTCATTCGCGACGGGCAACAACTCGCGATAGCGCCACATGGTTTGCGGACGCGATTTAATGGCGGACTTCGTCAGGGACTTCTTGATCCGATCGTAGTCGTAAACCACTTCGAGCGGGCCGAAGTCAAATTCGCACACATGCGTCGCTTCCAGCGGATACTCGCGTCCACATTCGCGGCACTTGAGCGCCTTCATGAAACCGTTTTTGCTAGCCATAATATTTTCTTTGTCGTCGATTCTTCAGGGCAAAAAAAGAGCCCCTGCTCAATGGTGATGAGAAGGGGCCAAAAGACGACGCGCTTCTTCTCATCTTTTCCCGGCAATCTGCCGAGCTGGAATTGGCACCTGGTCGTTGAACAACGCTTCGTTCAACCGGTTGCCGTGGCTTCGTCGGGCCAGTCCCTCTGCCACTCTTAATGAGAATTCGTTGATATCAACGAATGCGGATATATTGATTTGTTCCTTAAAAGTGTCAACCCGTTTTTTCTAAAACATTCCAGAGGCGATGGGGATTCACAGGAAACCGCCGTTTCTGATTTCGTGACCTCAAACCCGGAGTTCAATACGCTACCAGGTGGAGGGGGAAGGAATGCCGGCAAACCTGAGAGCCGCCGACGTTCCTCCGCCCAGGAAACGCTCCCCTAGCCGATCTGCGCCGCGTAGGCGTCCGCGGACAGCAATCCGTCGAGTTCATCGGGAGCGGAGAGCTTCACCTTGTAAAACCAGCCGTCCTCAAAGGGGCTGGTGTTCGCCAGTCCGGGCTTGTCCTCCAGAGCCCCGTTGGCCTCGATCACTTCGCCGCTGACCGGCGCGTAAACGTCGCTGGCGGTCTTGACCGACTCCACAACCGCCGAGGGGTCGCCCGCCTTGAGCTCGCGGCCGGCTTCCGGCAATTCGACAAAAACCAGTTCGGTCAATTCAGCCTGAGCATGATCGCTGATGCCGATGGTCGCGACATCGCCTTCAACCCGCACCCATTCGTGGGAGCTGGCGTACTTCAAATCGGTGGGAACATTCGAACTCATGTCAGTGTTTTAATCTTTGGTTGGTTTACGGTAGAGCGGTTTCGCGGCCACGACCGCCGGCGCCCGACGTCCGCGAATTTCAATTTCAATCGAAGTTTCCTTGCGGGCGTGTTCGACCGGGACATACCCAAGCCCGATGCCCAATCCCAACGATGGACTCTGCGTCCCGCTGGTGACTTCGCCTATCTTTTGCGCGTCTTCGCCCGCGCTCCAAATCGCGTAGCCGGGCCGTGGAGGCGCGGACTTGCCGGTCATCTTAAACGCGATCAGCCTCCGGACAACGCCTTCCTCCTTCTGTCGCGCGATGGTTTCCCTGCCCATGAAATCGCCCTTGTCCAGAGAAACAGACCAGCCAATCCCCGCCTCAATCGGCGTCGTATTGTCATCCAACTCATGACCGTAGAGCGGGTAGCACACCTCGGTTCGCAGCGTGTCGCGAGCGCCCAGTCCACAAGGCTTGACGCCCAATGCCGCGCCGACTTCGAGAAGGCGGTTCCAGATTCCGACAATGGCATCTGGCGAGCAAAGAATCTCAAATCCGTCTTCCCCTGTGTAGCCCGTCCGGGACACGAAGATGGGGCTCTTTTCCTCGCCCCATTTGAAGGCTGCCATCTGATTCTTGGCGAGTTCAGGCGCTCGCTTCACCGGACCATAGGCCTCGCCCAGGTCTTCGCTGCAAAGCTCGAGGCACGCCGCCGCCTGCGGCCCTTGCAAGGCCAAGGCCGCCCAGGAATCCGATTCGTCGAGGACATTCAAAACCTCGTCGCCAAGCTGCGCAAAAGGCTCGGCGGCCAGAGCCAACCACGCGGTGTCGACTTCAATCCTGGACGCGTTGATGACCAGGATATAGCTGCCGGGGCCGATGCGGTAGACGTACAGATCGTCGATCACGCCGCCCCGCTCATTGCAAAACTGAGTATACTGCCCCTCCCAATCTCCAAGTTTGTCCACGTCGTTGGTCAGAACGTAGTTAAGAAACGCCGACGCGGCGATTCCCACGACCGCGACCTCGCCCATGTGTGAAATATCGAACAAGCCAGCCGCCTCTCGAACGGCCTTGTGCTCCTCCATGATGCTCGTGTACTGGACGGGCATCTCCCAACCGCCGAAGTCGACCAGGCGCGCGCCCAGTTCTTCATGAACGGCGAATAATGGCGTTCGTTTGAGCATTGGCATTAGCCCCATTTCTCCAGCTTCATCTGAGCCTTGGGCACGCCGAGCTCTCCTTTGACGAGCGTCTCAGTTCCCTCCACCAGTCCTGTCGGCCCGCAGGCGTAAAAGACCGTGTTGGTCAAATCGCCGATTTGTTCCTTTACCCAGTCGGAATCAATGCGTCCGCGACGCCCAGTCCAGGGATCGTCGTCCGCAAGGCGCGTGCAGGTGACCTTGAAATCGAAATGCGGATTTTGTTTCTCCAGCTCTCGAAACTCCTCATCGAAGATGATGTCCTTCGTCGTCTTCACGCTGTAGAGCACGGTGATCTTCGTGTCCAGACCGCGACGCGTCGCCTCGCGCGCAAAGGCCCGGTAGGGAGTCACTCCCGATCCGCCAGCGATGCAGATGAGATGTTTGTCCGGTTCATACACCGGCTGAAATTTCCCGACCGGCGGCAGCACGTGAATGATGTCGCCCTCTTCGGTCCAATCGACGACCCGCGTCCCCATTTTCCCATCGCGCTTGATGGTGACGTCAAAGAAACCCCGATCCAACGCGCAGGAAGACAGCGAGTAGGCGCGTCGATATTTCGGTTTATCAGGGAAAGCCATCGCGATGAATTGCCCCGTCTTGAAATCGATTTCGTAATTCTCCGGCCATCTGAGGCTCAGAGTCTTGGTGTCGGGCAGTTCCATAACCACTTTGCCGACTTCCATTTCCATATGTTGCTTCGCCATGTATGAATAGGTTCACTTTCGAAGGCGCGGAGGATAGTCCGGCGAATTGGAGCCCAAAAGAAAAATCCGGCCCGCGATCATCTCGACCGCAGGCCGGACTAAAAGTGGCCCGCTCACCGACCTAGCGGCTCGCTACAGCGCTGGCGGAAATATCCACGCAGACGGCCTCAGTCGTGCTGCGCGCGTAAACTCGCCCCCCGCTGATCACCGGAGTGCTCCAGCATTTGCCGCTCAGAACCTTGGCCTTCGCGACCTCCGTGTAGCCGGCCGGCGTCGCCTTGATCAGGAACAGTTCTCCGGTGTCGCTCAAGGCCAGCAGATGGCCGTCCACCAGCACGACATTACCGGGACCGAAGCCCTCCTGCTCCCACTTGATGTCGCCGGTTTTCACATCCACGCACTTGATCGGCCCGCTGCCGTATTTCTTGAACTGAAACATGCCGTATAGGTGTCCCTCGTGCAGGACGGGCGTGCTCCAGTGATTGGCCAGCAGCTTGTCGCCGCGTTGCCGGTAAATCTCTTTGGCGCTGAACCTGGAGCCATTCTTGGAAATCTTCGCGGCTCCCGCTCCGACGCCGTATCCGGCCGAGCAATAAACGATATCACCAGCGACGACCGGTGAAATAGCCGTTGAAACCTTGAACTGAAAACCATATCGCCAGAGCAGTTTTCCGCTTTTTGCCTCCAATGAAGCCAGGCCGGTCTGACTGAAGAAGATGACCTGCCGCACGCCGTGGATATCAGCCACCGTCGGCGTGGAATGGGTCATCAAATCGTTCTGACCCTTCCAAACGACCTTGCCGTTGTTCTTGTTCAACGCCATGAAGGCCTGCCCCGGTCCGCCTCCGGCGACAAACAACAAATCGCCATCGATGAGCGGCGACGCCGCATTCTTCCATTTGATCTGGACTCCCGCGTTCTGCTTCATGATGTCGCGGTTCCAAATCTTCTTGCCCGTGTCTGCGTCCACACAGATCAGCAACAGCCGAGCTGACAACACGTAAACCTTGCCGCTGTCGTAGGTCGGCGTGGAACGCGGACCGTCTCCGCCCTTGTTGTCACGGGCGCCGGAGTTGCCGCCATCGTGTTCGTAGTCGCCGCTGCCGAGCTCGACGCGCCATTTCTGCTTTCCGGTCTTCGCGTCGAGCGCCACTGCAACTTCTCGACGTCCGCCCCCATTGCCGGGCCCCACGACGGTGTAGGCATTGCCTCCGCCGACCGCAAACGAACTGAAGCCGTTGGGCGTCGCTTGCTTCCACAGGACTTTCGGTCCCTTTGCCGGCCACTTCTTGACCGCGAGTTTCTCGGAGCTGGAGCCGTCGTGATTCGGTCCGCGGTATTGAGTCCAATCCGCGGCCATTGATGTTGCTCCGCCGGCCAATAAGACTGCGGCCATTCCTGTCGCAAAGAGTGTGCTTTTCTTCATAAATTGTGTGTTTTTAGAATTCTGCCGGGCTTTTTAGTCGAGGCAAGACGCCTTGGCAACCCGGATGTCGGACGTCTTGCCGTTCGGCCAAATTCAGCTCAATCCCAGCCTCTTGGCCACTTCTACCGTCAAGACCTCATAGGCGGCGGCGCCGGTGTTGTACTTGTCGTATTCGGTGATGGGCTTGCCGTGGCTCGGAGCCTCGGCCAGTCGGGTCGTCCGGGGAATCACCGTCTCGAAGACCTTTTCGCCAAAGTGTTTCTGCACTTCATCGACCACCATATTCGAGAGATTCGTTCGACCGTCGTACATCGTCATCACGATGCCGAGCAGTTCCAGCCGCGTCGTCACACCGTTGGTCTTCAATTTCTCCATGGTTTGAATCAACGTGGAGATCCCCTCCAATGCGTAATACTCGCATTGCAGCGGCACAATCAGCCAATCCGAAGCCGCAAAGGCGTTCAAGGTCAGGATGCCCAACGAGGGCGGACAATCGATCAGAATCAGATCGATATCCGGGCTTTCTCGCAACGGCTCCAGAACTCGCGTCAACTGCCCCGATGGGTTCTCCCTGCCGCACAATTCAATCTCCGCGCCGCACATGTCGATCTCGCTCGGCAGGACGTAGATATTCTCGAAAACCGTGTATTTAATTTTGTCGGCCACTGATGTCTCCCCCATCAAGGGACCCAGAACGCTGTCGCCTGGAGTCTTTTCCAAACCCAACCCGGACGTTGCATTGGCCTGGGGATCGATGTCGACGATCAGCACGCGCCGGCCCTGCAATGCAAGACAGGCGGCAAGGCTGATGGTCGTGGTGGTCTTGCCCACGCCGCCTTTTTGATTCGCGATGGAAATGATTGGATTCGGCACGCGGCTGATTTACGGAATCCACGCCACAAACGTAAAGCGCAAACCGCTTCCGCCCCCCACGCCGAACGCTCGCCGCTAGACAACAAGATCCATTTTGCTAGGTTGGCGCCGTGAGTTTCGTAACAGCATTCAACGCCCTGCCCTTCGACGCCCTTTTGCAACGGGCCAGGGACGCCTCGCCCGGCGACGTCGCCCAATGCCTCGCCCGAGGCCCGCGCTCGCTCGCGGATTTCGCGACCCTGATCTCCCCCGCCGCCGGTCAATCGCTGGAAACGCTTTGCGCCAATTCACAATCGCTCACACGTCAACGATTCGGAAACGTGATTCGCCTCTTTGCTCCGCTCTACCTCTCCAACGAGTGCGTCAACAACTGCAAGTATTGTGGATTCTCGCGCGACAACCCCATCCTGCGGGTGACCTTGAGCGTCGACGAAGTCATGCGTGAAGCTCGCGAACTTAAAAGCCAGGGCTTTCGCAATATCCTGCTCGTCGCCGGCGAGCATCCCAAATTCATTTCCAACGGCTACATGGAGGAATGCCTCCGCGCGCTCCATGCCGAAATCCCCAGTCTTTCTCTCGAGGTCGGCCCCATGGAGACCGCCGAATACGAGCCACTGA